>CAYZTO010000136.1:0-5830 GCA_964481365.1 uncultured Parabacteroides sp.
AAGCCCTGCTTTCTCGAATCAAACCATTGGTTGCTCAAATCAAACAATGTACAAGGATGGCGCCTCTCTGTGCCTTATCCATGCCCCGTTACTCCACAAGCAACTATGGTTCATCCCACTCGACCTTGCCCGTTGTTACTTGCCCGGCATCTGACTTTTTTGTATTACCTTTGCGGCACGGAAATAAACTATGGGATGGAACATTGCACACTAAACATTAAAGGACGGCTGGTCTCTCTTGCTGAACCCTTGATTATGGGCATTCTTAATGTCACGTCCGATTCGTTCTATGCAAAAAGCCGCAAGCAGACGGAAGCCGACATCCACGATAGGATAGAGGAAATACTCGCTGAAGGTGGGGACATCATAGATATAGGGGGATACTCTTCAAGGCCCGGCGCAACGGCAATCCCCGCCGATGAGGAAATGAACCGCCTCTCTTTGGCATTGAGAATCATGCGTGATGAATATCCCGGTGTGCTGTTCTCGGTGGATACTTTCCGTTCAGATGTAGCCCGCCATTGTGTAGAGGTATATGGCGCGGCATTAATCAATGATATCTCCGGAGGTGAGCTGGATAGGGGAATGTTCAGTACTGTGGCTTCCCTCCGCGTGCCTTACATTATGATGCACATGCGCGGTACCCCGCAAACGATGCAGCAACATTGCGGTTATACTAACCTCGCAGCAGACATCCTGCTTTACTTTTCCAAGAAGTTAGAGGAGCTGCACCTCTTGGGTATTGCAGATGTCATCATCGACCCCGGATTCGGATTCAGCAAGACCCTCGAACAGAATTATGAACTTATGCGTCACCTTCCTGATTTCAAGCTCTTGGGTAAACCTTTGATGGTAGGCATCTCCCGGAAAAGCATGATATACAACCTGCTTGGCAGTACGCCGGAAGAGAGCCTGAATGGTACTACAGTATTGAATACCTATGCTTTGCTCTATGGGGCAAACATCCTTCGTGTACATGATGTGAAAGAAGCCGTGGAAGCAAGGAAACTCGTTAAGCAATTAATCGGATAGGTGTTTGTTAAAGGATAAAAGAATTTATGCCATGTGGATGCAGTTTGGAATAAAGGACTTGATAGATATCTTGCTGGTAGCCTTTTTCCTGTATAAGACGTACCAGATAATGAAAAGCTCAGGGACGCTGACAATATTCAGCGGAGTAGTCTCTTTTGTGGTGGTATGGATATTAATCTCCCATGTCTTGGAAATGAAATTGATGGGAGCCATATTGGATAAATTCATCAGTGTTGGCTTTATCGTGCTGGTGATATTGTTCCAGGACGAAATCCGCCGTTTCCTTCTGGTGATAGGCTCCCACAGGGGTTGGAAATTTATCGGGCAGTTATTCAGCAAGCACAGTGCAGATACAGATAGTGAAAGCAGGTTTGTGGCACCTATAGTCCTTGCCTGCATGAATATGGCAAAGAAGAAAACAGGGGCGTTGATTTGCATCCAGCAAGAGATGGATTTGAGTGTCTATGAACACACCGGTGAAATGTTCAACGCCGATGTGAATGCCCGCCTGATAGAGAATATCTTTTTCAAGAACAGCCCATTGCACGATGGGGCAATGATAATAGCCAATCGCAGGATATGTGCAGCCGGTTGCATCTTGCCGGTAGCCCAAAATGCAAGTTTGCCAAAGGAGATGGGGCTGCGCCACCGCTCCGGTTTGGGGATGTCTTTGGAGTCGGATGCCCTGGTGATTATTGTTTCCGAAGAGAGAGGAGAGATTTCTGTTGCCCATAATGGAAACCTGAGTGTGAATGTGACAGCCGAAGAACTTCAACAAATACTTTCAGGCGAACGAGCTGTAACAAACTACTGTTAAATGTTCTGAAAGCTCGGATTCCCTTCCAAATTATTCGCTGATATTGCAATCTCGATATTGCATTTTCCCTAATTTTGTGGCGGGTATATATCCCTATTAAGAGCATAAAATATAATTAATATAAAATCTTCCGATATGGACTTAATGCAAAGTATTATTGCACGCGCTCAAGCTGACAAGCAGCGCATCGTTCTTCCTGAAGGTATTGAAGAGAGAACAATAAAAGCAGCCGACCGCCTTATAGCCGACGGTGTGGCAGATATTACATTGATAGGTAATCCTGCTGATATCCAAAAACTGGCTGCGGAATTCGGATTGGCGAATATCTCTAAAGCTACGGTGGTCGATCCAAAGAATCATGCGAAAAAAGCCGACTATGCTAATTTGTTGTTCCGGTTACGCCAAAGGAAAGGCATGACGGAAGAAAAAGCGGCAGTTTTGGTTGAAGATCCTTTGTATCTTGGTTGCTTGATGATTAAGTCAGGTGATGCCGACGGTGAAATAGCAGGTGCTATGAACACGACAGGGAATGTCCTCCGTCCGGCTCTGCAGATTATTAAAACGGCTCCGGGGATAAGTTGTGTATCCGGGGCTTTTTTGATGTTTACAAAGACTCCCCAATACGGGGAAAACGGCTTGTTTGTTTTTGCAGATTGCGCTGTAATGCCGAATCCTAATGCCGATGAACTGGCAAGCATTGCCGTAGCCACGGCACAGACTGCAAAGAACATTGCCGGGATTAAGGAACCTCGTGTAGCCATGTTGAGTTTCTCTACAAAGGGAAGTGCTTCTCACGAAATGGTTGATAAAGTAGTGGCAGCCACACGTAAAGCGAAAGAATTATGTCCTGAGTTGGAAGTGGACGGCGAACTACAAGCCGATGCGGCATTGGTAGAGAAAGTAGCCGACCAGAAAGCTCCGGGAAGCCATATTGCAGGCAAGGCAAATGTCTTGGTATTCCCGACATTGGAAGCTGGAAACATTGCATACAAACTTGTGCAGCGTTTAGGTGAAGTCGAAGCTGTCGGACCTATTCTCCAAGGCATGGCAGCTCCTGTAAATGACTTGTCACGCGGATGTTCGGTCGATGACATTTACAAAATGGTCGCAATTGCCTGCAACCAGTCCATCGCACTGAAAAATGCAAAGAAACAAATCGGATAAGAACACAAATAAACCTCGAGACTAAATGAAAGTATTGGTTTTAAACTGCGGTAGCAGCTCAATAAAGTATAAATTGTTCGATATGTCGTTGGGCAAAGTGATGGCGCAAGGCGGCATTGAGAAAATCGGCTTGCCGGATTCTTTCCTCAAACTTACGGGAAAGGATGGCAAGAAAGTTATCTTGAATAAGGAAATCCCAAACCACCATGAGGGAATTGAATTTATTCTCAGCGTGCTGACGGATGCTTCTTTGGGTTGTATAAAAGAATATAAAGAAATCGACGCGGTAGGTCATCGCGTTGTGCATGGAGGTGAGAAGTTCGCATCGAGTGTTTTGCTGACGAAAGAGGTCTTGGACAAAGTCGTGGAATGTTCCGATTTGGCTCCGTTGCATAATCCTGCCAATTTGGAGGGCATAGCGGCTATGGAAGCATTGATTCCCGGCATCCCGCAAGTCGGTGTCTTTGATACAGCATTCCATCAAACTATGCCGCCGCGTGCTTATATGTACGGTTTGCCATACGAATATTATACTAAATACGGCATCCGCCGGTATGGTTTCCACGGCACAAGCCACCGCTACGTTTCCAAGCGTGCCTGCGAGATTCTGGGCGTTGATTATGACGGGCAGAAGATTATCACGGCACATGTAGGCAACGGGGCATCCATTGCGGCTATCATGAACGGGAAATGCATCGATACTTCTATGGGTTTGACACCGACAGAAGGATTATTGATGGGCACACGGTGCGGTGACATTGACCCGGGAGCCATTCCGTTCCTTATGAACAAGGAAGGTTTGGATGCAGAAGCCTTATCAGTCATCCTAAACAAGAAAAGCGGCGTTGCAGGAATGTATGGAGGCTCTTCAGATATGCGCGACTTGGAAGCAGCTGTCGAGAAAGGCGATGAAAAAGCTATAATCGCGCTTGAAGTTTATAATTACCGCATCAAAAAATACATCGGGGCATACGCAGCAGCCATGAACGGTTGTGATATCCTTGTTTGGACAGGCGGAGTGGGCGAAAACCAGTGGGCTACCCGCCTTGCCGTTTGCAAAGACATGGAATACATGGGCATGAAGATTGATGAAGCAAAGAACGAAGGCATGAAGGGGAAGGAAATGGTCATCAGCGCTCCCGACAGCAAGGTAACAATCATTGTTGTCCCGACTGACGAAGAGTTTATGATTGCTTCAGATACGATGGACATTTTGAGCCATAAATAATTTCAACAGTTTATTGTATTTTATCCTCGCAGCTTGCATCGCAGAGGATTTCTGTGAATAGCCCTGACATCGGTTGGGGCTATTTTTATTTTTGAATATTGATTTCTTAATATGTGATAGTATGGAAAAGAAAAAATTAGTTGTTTTGACCGGTGCCGGAATGAGCGCCGAAAGCGGTATTTCCACATTCCGCGATTCAGATGGCCTGTGGGAGAAATACAGGGTTGAAGATGTCGCAACTCCGGAAGGATTTGCCCGTAATCCTGGGTTAGTCCTCAATTTTTACAATCAAAGGCGGCGTGAATTGCTCGCAACAAAGCCTAATGCAGGCCATTTCGGACTTGCCGCCCTTGAAAAAGATTTTGATGTGCGGATAATAACGCAAAACATCGACAATTTGCATGAGCGTGCTGGCAGTACGAAGGTTATCCATCTCCACGGGGAACTTATGAAGGCGTGCCCGGTGAATGACATGAGTACAACCTACGAACTTCCGCCTGAAAACCCGGATATAAACATCGGGGACAAGGATTCGCACGGTCGGCAGCTCCGTCCGTTTGTCGTTTGGTTCGGAGAGCCGGTGCCAATGATAGAACCATCCATCAAAGAAGTGGAATCGTGCGATATTTTCGTGATTATAGGCACTTCTTTGAATGTTTATCCTGCCGCAGGATTGCTTAACTACGTCCGGAAAGGGCAACCGATTTACCTGATTGACCCTAAAGAAGTCCACACTTACCGTTCCGACATCGAGCATTTGCAGTGCGGGGCTTCGGAAGGCGTAAAGCGGCTGGCAGGAATCTTGTCGGGCAAAGCCTGAACATTTCCTACTGCCGGTATGAGATTTTCCATCGTTTGTTTTCCCATCCGGCAGACAATTCATATTCCTGCTATTTTTAGGTACATTTTGATGGTCTCTTTTGCTTTTTCAATGTCTTATGTCATATATTCAGCCGATTTTAAATAAGTTTGCAACCAAATTGAAAACAGAAATGAAACGTATATTTTTAACCGGATACATGGGTTCCGGAAAAACGACATTGGGGAGTTGCCTGATGGAACTCACAGGACTATCTTTCATCGATTTGGATATGTTTATCGAGAAACGTTTCCACAAAACGATTCGTCAATTGTTCGACGAGCGCGGCGAGGACGGTTTCCGCGAGGTGGAGAAACGGATGTTGCATGAAGTTGCAGAGTTTGAAGATGTGATTATATCTACCGGCGGCGGTACACCCTGTTTCTTCGACAACATGGCATTTATGAAGAGTTGCGGGACGACTGTGTACCTCCGCGTAAGCGTTGCAGAACTCACGGCACGGCTTGAGGTAAGCAAACATACACGTCCTGTACTTAAAAACCGTTCAGGGGAGGAACTGAAAGAATTTATAAGCAACAATTTGGCAACACGCCTACCTTACTATGAACAAGCCGATATCATTTTCGATGCTGATACTATGAACACTCGTGAAGAAGTGCGCCAATTATCCCAACGGCTTTGCGAAATCATTGGTTTGGATTCATGATTTTCCATCTGTTTTTCTGAAACAGTATATTTCAATGCTGTAAAATGGCTTTGTACACGTACA
>CAYZTO010000137.1:0-2886 GCA_964481365.1 uncultured Parabacteroides sp.
ACGGAAAAGAAGAAACACTCTTCAAGTTTTAAAACTCAAAATTTAAACAGGCTCTCAAAAAACGGCTTCAAAGCACACATTTACGAATGCGGAATAATGCTGCGTATATCCCTGAAAATCCAATAGTTTACATTGTTCTTCCTAAATCCATCCGAAATCGGGCGAGTTTGCCTATCTTTGTGTCATGAAATTTTTTAAATATCTGACTAAAAAACAAAGAAAATACGATGAAAAAGTGGGTAGTAGTGGCTGCAGTGTCGCTCTGTACATTGTCGGCTTGCGACAAAATGACCACGGACCTTGAAGGTAAGTGGCAATTGAAAGAAGTTGAAATCGATGGCTCGCGAACGACTGTCGATACTGTATGGTACAATTTTCAGACTACACTTTTTATGTACCAGCTCTATGTCCCGGAAACGGAACAATACAAAACGTCTTATGGATTGAGTTATTTTGATGTGGAAGATGCTGTCAGGTTGGAGTTGAACGATTCGACGCTGCTCCCGGAGACAGATTGGACATCGAGGACTCGTACGTTTACGATAGAAAAAGTAAGCCGCAAGGAACTGGTGTTGGCAAGCGAAGGTAAAACCTATTATTTTGACAAGTTCTGACCGTCTGCGGGACGTGGCAAAAGGGCAGGACGGCATCGGAAGTCGGCAGGAAGCATTACCAGAACTTGTTTTGAGCCGGGTTATACTCGAACCCTGCGGTCTGAAGTTGTTTCACGAGGGTCTTTTTGTCAATGTCAAGGTCGTTGCACAAATCATCGAGTGAGGGATAGAAGTCCCTTAGTTTCATGTTGATGAAGCTTAGGAGCATCATCGGGTCTTTGGGTAATTCCATGATTTTCGTGAGTACAATATTAAAGAGGATGTACCGGGTTAAATGTTTCGGCACATCCTCTTGTTTTTTGTTATGGTTGGAAATTATTCTCCTTTGATTGCTGCGATGCCCGGCAATACCTTGCCTTCTATAGCTTCGAGCAATGCGCCGCCACCTGTGGAGATGTACGAAACTTTATCAGCCATCCCGAACTTGTTGATGCAAGCTACGGAATCTCCACCGCCAATCAGCGAGAATGCACCCTTAGCGGTAGCTTCGGCGATAGCATCAGCGATAGCTTTGGAACCTCCAGTGAAATTGTCGAACTCGAACACGCCTGCGGGACCGTTCCAAAGGATTGTCTTGGCATCCTTGATGGCATCGGCGAATGCTTTGCGGCTTTCAGGACCTGCATCCAAGCCTTCCCAGCCGTCAGGAATATCATTGGCAGGGCAAACATGAGTATTGGCATCGTTAGAGAAATTGTCGGCAGCGATGCAATCTGTTCCTAATACCAAATTTACTCCTTTGGCTTTAGCCTTGGCTATGATTTCGAGGGCTAAATCCAGCTTGTCTTCCTCGCAGATGGATTTACCGACTTTTCCGCCCTGTGCCTTCGCAAATGTGAAGGTCATGCCACCGCAGAGAATCAGGTTGTCTACCTTATCCATCAAGTTCTCGATGATACCGATTTTTGTCGATACTTTCGAGCCACCCATGATTGCAGTAAACGGGCGCTTGATGTTGCTCAGCACATTGTCCACTGCCTGGACTTCTTTCTCCATCAAATAGCCGAGCATTTTGTGGTCAGCATCGAAATAGTCGGCAATCACTGCCGTAGAAGCGTGTTTACGGTGAGCCGTGCCAAAAGCATCGTTTACATAGCAGTCGGCATAAGATGCGAGTGTCTTTGCGAACTCTTTTTGGCGGGATTTCATTTCTTTCTTTGCCGCGTCGTAGTTGGGGTCGTCCTTCTCGATTCCTACAGGCTTCCCTTCCTCCTCGGGGTAGAAGCGGAGATTTTCGAGAAGCAATGCTTCGCCGGGTTTCAGGGCTGCGGCAGCTTCAGAAGCCTTTGCACAGTCGGGGGCGAACTTAACTGAAACGCCCAACTTCTCTGATACGGCATCAACGATTTGGCTTAAAGAGAATTTGGCGTTTACCTTGCCTTTCGGCTTCCCCATGTGGGACATAATAATTAAACTTCCGCCATCTGCGAGTATTTTCTTCAAAGTAGGAAGAGCTCCGCGAATGCGGGTATCATCTGTGATTTTTCCTTCTTCGTTCAAGGGGACATTGAAGTCTACGCGAACGATTGCCTTCTTTCCGGCAAAATTGCATTTGTCAATAGTTTGCATAACCTTTTGTATTTGAAGTTTTACTAATATGTTTTCAATTCGCGGTTGCAAACTTACGAAAAACTGCTGAAAAACATCCGAAAAAGTACAGATTAATGCAAAGGGGACTGGTTATTATCCTGCCGGAGTGCTTTCTCGAAGGCTTTTCGCACGCATCCGCCCCGGTAGGTGCATTCCCCCCGGTACTCAAAGCCTAAATTTTCTATCAGGCGCAACATATAGGTGTTGTCGTAGTTTGTATCCACGCGGAAGTGGTAAATTCCCCGGCGGCAAGCCTCCTTTTCGGCTTCGAGCATGAAACACCGCGCAATCCCCTGCCTCTTGGCTTCGTCTGCCACTGCCAGGCGGTGTACGACGAGGTACGGAAGGTTGCTCGACCATTTGTCGGCGAGTTGTTCATACACAGGTTCTCCGGAGAAGGAAACCACCCCGTAGGCGACGACCCTGCCGTTTTTTTCGAGCACAAAACCCTCGTCATTTGCGATGTCTTGCGCTATCAAGTCCCGCGACGGGTAATTTTCGTCCCATTGCGTGCTTCCGAGCCTTGCCATCTGGGCTTTTGCCTGGAGAATAATTTCCCAAGCCCTGTCTTCGTCGTGTTTTGTGGCTCTTCGGAATAATAAGTCCATTTGTTTGCGGTATTTTGTGCTTGCAGGAAATTTTTAGTGCTACATTTCCGAAGGTCAGAGCTTATAATTTTCTG
>CAYZTO010000137.1:2986-5794 GCA_964481365.1 uncultured Parabacteroides sp.
TTGATTGCAGTTTTTTGTGCTTGAAAAACTTTTCAGGCACTATTGTTTGCGGAATACCCACCTTAAACGGGCAAGGAAGATGCTTCCCCTGAAGCATAACTCGATGCACATCGCAAGCCATACCCCATTCAGCCCCATCGAGGGGGCGAGAAACGCAGCAAGCGTTAATCTCACAGCCCATATACTCACAAAATTCATTATACAGGGGACAACCGTCTTTCCCATGCCTACAAAAACTCCGTAGGCGACAATCGCCGCAGCAAACATAGGTTCGGCGAATGCCTCGATGCGCAACGCCTCGGTTCCGAGCTTGAGAACTTCAGCGTCGGGTGTCATCGAGCCGATTATCACCGGCGCGCCTATATACATTATGACTCCCATGATTCCCATTACCGCCATTCCCATTCCGACGGTAATGTAGGCGAATTTACGTGTCAAATCTTTCCGCCCCGCCCCGAAACTCTGGCCGACGAGGGTAGTTGCCGCGTCGGCGATTCCATATCCCGGCATATAGCACAAGCTTTCCGCAGTAATCCCGAAAGAGTTGGCGGCTATCGCGAAAATTCCCAAAGGAGCAACGATGATGGTCGTCATTATCTGCGCCCCGCAAATTACGGTGTGTTCCACGCCCATTGGAAGACTTATCCGCACGGCGTTCTTCAAAACCCTCGCAGTTGGGCGGTAGCTGCCTTTTTCTTGTGTTATCTTCAGGTAGGGCGAGCGCTTGCAGAGAAACCAGAGCATCAACCCTGCGGCGACAAGCTCCGCCAGACCCGTTCCGATAGCAGCTCCTTCAACTCCCAAGCCAAATCCGGGCATCCGGACGGAAATACCGAGGATTTCCATGCTTCTTGTAGGGAAAATGAGGAAAAAATTGAAGACAACATCAAGTAAACACATCAGGACGCTCAGCATACTGGGGACACGCATATTCCCGCTGCAACGGAGCATCCCGCCCGCCAAAATGTAGAGCTGCAAAACGGGAAGGAATGCCGAATATATAAGGAAATAGAGGGAGGAATCTTTCCGGATTGCTTCATCACCACCGAGCCAGCCCGGTAAATTTCCGCTGATTGCCATCCCCGCAGCTCCCCACAGCATCCCGAACAGCGTGATTGCCACCAACGCCTGTCGAAGCACCCCCCGAGCTTTTTCGAAGTCTCCCGCGCCGATGGCGTGCGCCACCTGAACGGAAAAACCCGTCGCAGCAGCCGAACATGTGCCCCCAAAAAGCCAGGTGGTGGTCGAAACCAGCCCTATCGATGCCGCCGCGCTTGCCCCGAGGCTTCCTACCATAGCAGCATCTATGTACTGCATTACTATGGACGACAATTGCGCCATTATAGCAGGAATGCTAAGCAGGAAGGTCAGATGCAACTGCTCGCCGAGGGTCATCGGCGCGCCACGGCGTATAAGTGCGAGGAGGCTGTCGGTCTTATTTTCCATTACCTATTTCAACGTGAATTTCCTGAACCTCTCCAGCCCGTCGAGCATTACTTTTCGGGGACATGCGAGGTTCCAGCGCATGAAGCCTTCGCCCTCCGCGCCGTACATGGTTCCGGCGTTCAGCCAGAGCTTCGCTTCCGAAATGAGGCGCTCCTCCAGTTCCGCTGAAGGTATCCCGAGGCTTCTGCAGTCCATCCAGGCCAAATAAGTGCCTTCAAGCTTGGCGACGTCGAATCCCGGAAGATTCTCCGCGCAATATTCCGCGAAGCAGTCGTAGTTTCCTTTTATATAGTCCAACAACCGGAGCAGCCACTCTTCCCCTTGCGTGTAGGCGGCAATCGTCGCGATTACACCGAAAGGATTAACGTCGCACACCTCATTTATGTTGATGGCACGGTCTGTTTTTTTCCGCACCTCCTCATCTTCGGCAATGATGCTGGCTATTTGCAATCCCGCGAGGTTAAACGCCTTGCTTGGGGAGACGCACGTCGCAGAACGGTGTAAAAACTCAGGAGATATGCTCGCAAAAGGCGTGTAGGTATAATCTTTGAACGTAAGGTCGCAGTGAATTTCGTCGGAGATGACAAACACCCCGTGGTTAAGGCAAATTGTGCCCAGCTCGGACAATTCTTCGGGAGTCCAGACCCTCCCGGCGGGATTATGGGGGTTACAGAGGAGCATCAGCTTCACTTTCGGGTCGGAGACCTTCACCCTCAGGTCATCGAGGTCCATTTTGAAAGTTCTGCCGTCATATTTCAAAGGGTTGGCTACTATTTCGCAGCCGTTGTTCCGGATAGAGGAGAAGAAGCAGTTGTAAACCGGCGTTTGTACCACCACCCGGTCGCCCGGGGAGGTCAGGGCTTTTATAAGTGCCGAAACCGCCGGTACCACGCCGGAGGTATAAATTATCCAGTCTTTTTCTATCTGCCATGAATGCCTCCTTTTGAACCAGCCGGTTACTGCGGCGTAATATTCGTCCGGCACTCGCGTGTAACCATAAATTCCTTGCGACGCGCGCTCTTCCACAGCTTTTTTGATGGCAGGAGCCGTGCGGAAATCCATGTCGGCGACCCACATCGGCAAAACGCCGGCATCTTCGGCGCTGTCCCACTTGTATGAGTTCGTATTGCGGCGGTTTACCACCTCGTCAAAATTGTAATCCATGTTGTTTGTAGGTTTTCAGGTTTATAATTCGCTGCAAAGATAATCCTCCGGAGGGAAAAAACGAGCAGGAGCGCGGAGGATGTTTCACGCGGTAGGGGAGGGGCTATAATTCTCCGGAAGCACTATATTTCCGAGCAATAGTACTAGAAATTTTCTGGGAGCACAAAATACTGCAGTCAGAAGCACTAGAAATTTTCT
>CAYZTO010000138.1:0-5775 GCA_964481365.1 uncultured Parabacteroides sp.
ATTTTTCACCATTTATTCCCGGCTGCGGCTTTGCCGGCATTAACAGAATCCGCCGCTTTTATCGTGGGGGTTGAGGTTCCCCTTTGAGTGATCGGGCTGGGATTCGAACCCAGGACCCACAGCTTAGAAGGCTGTTGCTCTATCCAGCTGAGCTACCTGACCGCTTTCGTGCCGCAAAGGTAGGAATTTATTTTAAAAGCGCAAGAGTGGGTCGCGTTTTGTTGGGCGGGCGCGGATTATGCGTTGCACATCCCGCAGAAATATTTCCCCCGGCATGGTTCATGTTCTTTGCCACCGCAAACGGCACGCGGACAAATACCTTATTATAGGTATTGGCTATCCACGTATTTCGGCATACCTTTGCCACGGTTTATACTACAAAAAGACATGAGATTATCAGAACTTCTCACAGGAGAAAAAGGAATTATTGTAAAGGTAATGGGGCGCGGGGCTTTCCGCAAACGCATTATCGAGATGGGATTTATCCGTGGAAAAGAGGTGGAAGTAATAAAGAATGCTCCTCTGAAAGACCCGATACAATACAGGATTTTAGGCTACGACGTTTCATTGCGGCGCAACGACGCCCAGCTTATCGAGGTGGTAAGCGCGTCGGAATATACCCAGGGAAAACAGCAAGACCGCTCTGTCGAGCAATATATCATGCCTTCGGAAGAGGAATTGCGGAATATCGCACTGAAGAAGGGCAAGATAATAAACGTCGCTTTGGTAGGAAACCCGAACTGCGGCAAAACGTCTTTGTTCAATTTTGCATCCGGTGCACACGAGCATGTAGGGAATTATAGCGGGGTAACGGTCGATGCCAAAGAGGGAACGTTCAGCCACAAAGGTTACACGTTCAAGATTGTGGATTTGCCGGGCACATACTCCCTTTCGGCTTATTCCCCGGAAGAACTTTTTGTGCGGAGACATTTGAATGAAGAACATCCGGATGTCGTCATCAACATAGTGGATGCGTCAAATTTGGAACGCAACTTTTACCTTACATGCCAGCTTATAGACATGGATGTGCGCATGGTAATAGCACTTAACATGTACGACGAAATGGAAAAGCAAGGGAACAAGTTCGACTATGCTTCGCTCTCGCGGATGCTCGGTATCCCGATGGTTCCTACGGTAAGCAAAACAGGATTCGGCATCGAAAACTTGTTCGACCATGTTATAAATGTCTATGAAGAAGCAGACCCGATTCTTCGCCATATCCACATAAATTACGGGGAGACATTAGAAAAAGGCATCTCCAACCTGAATGCCACACTGAAAAAAGTCGCCAATATCCCTAAGAGCATCTCGAAACGCTATCTTTCGGTGAAATTGCTTGAACGCGACAAAGAAATAGAAAAGGAAATTGGTGCATACCCCCAGGCAGAAGCAATCTTCCGGGAACGCGACCGCAATATCAGGCAAATAGAAGAACTTCTGCAGCAAGATTGTGAAACGGCATTTACCGATGCGCGCTACGGCTTTATAGATGGGGCTTTACGCGAGACATTCCAAAAAAACCCTGCCCGGGAAATTTCCAAGACACAGCTGATAGATACTTTCGTTACCCATAAAATATTGGGTTTCCCCATTTTCATATTGTTCATGTGGATTATGTTCGAGGTCACATTCCGCCTCGGAGACTATCCGATGCAATGGATTGAATGGCTGGTTGGCGTAATAGGCGATTTCTTACGGGAACAGATGACCGACGGCCCGCTGAAAGACCTCTTGGTTGATGGAATAGTAGGTGGTGTCGGCGGAGTGATTGTGTTTTTGCCGAATATCATTATTCTATATGCGTTCATCTCTTTCATGGAAGATTCCGGCTATATGGCACGCGCAGCATTCATCATGGACAAATTGATGCATAAAATGGGGCTGCATGGGAAATCTTTTATTCCGTTGGTGATGGGATTCGGCTGCAATGTCCCGGCAATTATGGCATCACGGACTATAGAAAGCAGGAACAGCCGAATGATAACAATGCTAATAAATCCACTTATGTCATGCAGCGCGCGTTTACCGGTATATGTTTTGCTCGCCGGCGCGTTCTTCCCAAAACAAGCGGGGATTGTTTTGCTTGCGCTTTATGTGGCAGGTATTTTATTGGCAGTGTTGATGGCACGACTTTTCCGCCGCTTTTTGTTCAGCGGGGAAGATGTACCTTTCGTAATGGAACTTCCTCCTTATCGTATGCCTACGGGAAAATCTATTCTCATACACATGTGGGAAAAGGCAAAACAATATCTTCACAAGATGGGAGGTGTAATTCTTGTCGCTTCCATTATTATCTGGTTCCTCAGTTATTTCCCGTTGCATTCTGCGGAAGAAGATGCAATAGACAAACAAATCGCAGACATTGAGCAAAGTGAAGAATTATCTCAGGAACAAGAGGAAACCCTTTCTCTGCTTGAACACACGAAAGCAACGGTACACCAAAAAAATTCCTACATAGGTATCATTGGTGAAACTTTGCAACCTATCCTTTCTCCACTTGGATTTGATTGGAAAATGAGCGTCAGCCTAATGACAGGCATGGCAGCCAAAGAAGTTGTTGTCAGCACGCTTAGTGTGCTTTACATAGGAGAAGCGGAAGATGAAGATACCCTCCAATTAGATGAGATGATGAAAGCCGACCATTATGAAGACGGCACGCCGGTGTTCACCCCGCTTGTGGCATTATGCTTCATGCTTTTTGTCCTTATTTATTTCCCGTGCATTGCAACAATCTCTGCCATAGTACATGAGTCCGGTTCTTGGAAATGGGGTATCTTTGTAGTTGGTTATACTTGTGTATTGGCTTGGGTCGTTTCGTTTGTAGTTTATCAAGCAGGCAGGCTGATTTGTACGATTATTTAGGAATAATGCATTACAGGAAAAGTTATGTTTCAATATATAATTGTCGCCCTTATCGGTGTTGCAGCTCTTATATATGTAGGTTTTAAAATTTACGGGATTTTTTCCTCTTCCCGGAAAGGAAATTCATGTAGTTGCGGTTGCAAACATTGTCATAATGGGAAAAGTTGTTGCAATTAAAAGGACATAGAAAACTATGTATTTTAGAGACATTATCGGACAAGAAGAATTAAAGCGGCATCTGATTCTATCCGCTCAATCCGGACTCGTGCCGCATGCTCAAATGTTTTGCGGTCAAGGAGGTTATGGTTCATTTGCATTGGCGTTGGCTTACGCGCGTTATTTGAACTGCACGGAAAGGACAGAATCTGATTCTTGCGGACATTGTCCTTCATGTCGTAAGTATGATATATTGGCTCATCCCGACCTGCATTTTGTTTTCCCTATTGTACCTAAAAACGAAAAGAAAAAAGAATTATGCGATGACTATCTCCCTGAATGGCGGGATTTCCTCAATAACAATTTCTATTTCACCTTGGACGACTGGTTGGATTATATCGATGCCGGGAACTCCCAAGCATTGATTTATTCTCGCGAAAGTGATGAAATTGTTCGCAAATTGAGTTTGAAAATATACGAAGCAAAATATCGCATCCTTTTTGTGTGGCTACCTGAAAAACTTCATCCAACATGTGCTAATAAGCTATTAAAAATAATAGAAGAGCCACCGCTAAATACTGTTATCTTGATGGTGTCTGAAACTCCGGACATAGTATTAGGCACGATTCAGTCGCGTGCACAACGCTTGAATGTCCGGGCAATCCATCAGACGGATATAGAAAACATTTTGAAAGAAAAATACTCACTTTCCGCAGATGATGCAAAGTATGTGGCACACCTTTCTCGTGGAAATTATCTGGCTGCTATTGACGCAATCAGCGTGAACGAGGAAAAACGACTTTATCTGGAGCAATTCAAAACTATAATGCGCAATTCTTGGGCGCGGAATGTAAAAGGCATGAAATCACAGGCGGAATCCCTCGCATCTATAAGCCGAGAGAAACAAAAAAACTATCTTTCGTATTGCCAACAGCTTATTCGGGAGAATTTTGTTTACCGCTTCCAAGAACCAGAGTTAAACTATATGAACCACGATGAGGCATCATTTGCGGTTCGTTTTTCTCCTTTTATAAATGAACGCAACGTCTTAGGACTTATGGATGAACTTGAACTCGCCGAACGTCAAATCTCCCAGAATGTAAATTCAAAGATGGTTTTTTTCGACCTTGCGCTCCGCATCACGGTACTTATCAGGAAATAACCACTGTTTTAGTGGAAAAGATTCATTCCTCCCTCCGGTAAATATTCTTAATAATGTCACATGCTGTTTGCAAGTCAATGCAACTAGTGTTTATCATCAAATCGTAGTTATGAGCTTCACCCCATCGCACTCCTGTATAATACTCGTAGTGTGCGATACGGGCACGGTTCACTCTTTTGATTTCAGCCTCTGCTTTTTCGCGTGGAATCCCATATTCTTCAACACATCGTACTGCCGCATTTTGCAAATCAGAATAACAAAAAATTTTGATGGTATTTTTATTGCCATGAAGGATAAAATCCGCACAACGCCCAATGATTACGCACGAACTTTTTTGCGCCAACTCTTGGATAATTTTACTCTCCGCCACAAATAGGATATCATCGGGTGAAAGGCTATGTTCAATCGATTGTTCACTGCTTTTCCCAATGATACATTTCAACCAAAACGACGGTATATATTGTTCATTCCTGATTATGTATTGCTCATCCATCCCGCTTCGTTGCGCCGCAAAATGAATGAATTCCTTGTCGTAGCAAGGAATCCCCAATTGTTTAGCCACCATTTCTCCCAAGATGTGACCACCACTTCCAAACTCGCGCGCGATAGTTATTACCTTGTTGCCTGAAGAAACTTCTACAATGCTTTTTGCAACTTCGCTTTCTGAAATCCATGAATCAAACACCCTGTAATACGGACTGAAGAAGTGCACAATAGGTCCGACAACAAGCGCGGCGATAACTGTTCCTTCACGTACACCATAAATGCCAGACATAAACAACACAGACAAAATACAAGCTATGCAAACAAGCGAAATGTCAAAACCTAACTTTACGTATCCAAAATCCCATTTAAAGCGTTTTGATATCACACGTACAAAATATTCACCAGACATCATCGCAATATCCACCTTGACTTCAAGCGCAATGCCCGCAGCCAAAATCAAACATCCTACCAAGAGAGTAAATATTTCGCTTATATATCCGGCAGGATTCAACCACGAAAGCATATTCATGGAAAAATCAATAAACATTCCGAAACAGAGCGAAATAGGTACTTGCAAGGAATACATTTTCCAATCTGATTTCAACTCTTTCCTTGTCATCAATGGTATTTCCAATACAACAAAAAGGATATTCAGGGCTATTGTCCACTGTCCTATCGTCATAGGGGTAAACATACTCAAAACATAAGTTACACTCGTAATTGGGGAGGTTCCAAGCAACGCCTTGGTTATGACTGCGATTCCAAAAGCATTAACAAATAGCGCAACAGCAAATAAAAAAAATCTTTTTGCAATACAAATATTCATTTTCTTTATTTCAACTTATGGTTTTTCGCGAACAAAGATAATACAAAAAGAGAGACACTGCGCAAATCTTGAAGATATGATTGAAAATTAATGGGTTATGAGGTTTTGACGATTTTTACGAGTGCCAAATAAAACCGCTTAAAAGCCAACTGGAACAAGAATCACATTACTATCCCATTACAGAAATCTCATACTATACAAATGAAATATAGCATTTGTAATGCTTGAAACTCCTTTCTTAGCTCTAAGAAACAGAGGATGAAAAACTGCAATAATTGCTCTC
>CAYZTO010000139.1:0-5732 GCA_964481365.1 uncultured Parabacteroides sp.
GTGATACTTTCTACCGAAAAAAAACCGCCTTAATTTTTCTGTTGGGGTAGGGGAAAGGCATCAGCAGAGACAGCAGAACGCTTGCCGCAGGTCGTCGAGCAGGTCGTCGATGTGCTCGGTACCGATTGACAGGCGCACCGTGGATGGCGTGATGTGCTGCGCAAGAAGTTCTTCCGGCGAAAGCTGCGAATGCGTGGTTGTGGCAGGGTGGATGACGAGGCTCTTCACATCTGCCACGTTTGCCAGCAAAGAGAAGATGCGCAGCGAGTCGATGAACTTCCACGCATCGTTTTGCCCACCTTTTATTTCGAACGTGAAGATGCTTCCACCTCCTGCGGGGAAATACTTGCGGTAGAGATGGTGGCATGGGTGCGACGGCAGCGAGGGGTGGTTCACACGTGCCACCTTTGGGTGGGATGACAGGAAGTCCACCACTTTCAGAGCATTGGCTACGTGCCTTTCGACGCGCAGCGACAGCGTTTCCAGTCCTTGCAGGAGCAGGAAGGCGTTGATTGGTGCGATGCACGACCCGGTATCGCGGAGCAGCACGGCGCGGATGCGCGTCACGAATAGGGAATCACCGGCAATGTCGGCAAACACGGCTCCGTGGTAGCACGGTTCGGGTTGTGCGAGCGTGGGGAACTTGTCGGGGAAAGCAGCCCAGTCGAATTTGCCCCCGTCCACTATTATCCCGCCGAGCGTCGTCCCGTGCCCGCCTATGAATTTCGTCGCGGAATGTACCACGATGTCAGCCCCGTGTTCGAGGGGGCGGAGCAGGTATGGAGTGGCGAAAGTGTTGTCGATGATTAGTGGCACGCCGTGCCTGTGGGCGATGTCGGCAATCCCCCGTATGTCTGTCACTTCCGAATTGGGGTTACCGAAGGTTTCGGCGAAGACGAGCTTTGTCTCCCGGCGGAAGGAGGCTTCCAAAAGCTCTGCATTGTTCACGTCGATGATTGTGTGGGAGATGCCGAGCGCACCCAGCGTGTGGACGATAAGGTTGTACGAGCCTCCGTAGAGGTTGTCCGCCGCGATGATGTGGTCTCCGGGTCTGAGGATGTTCATCAGCGAATACGACACAGCCGCCGCCCCCGATGCCACCGCGAGTGCGGCAGTCCCTCCTTCGAGGGCAGCCATGCGTTTCTCCAGTGCAGCCTGCGTATCGTTTGTAAGGCGGCTGTAGATGTTCCCGGCATCCTTAAGTGCGAAGCGTTCTGCCGCGTGGCGGGAATTGTCGAAGACGTAAGATGTCGTTTGGTAGATTGGTACTGCGCGTGCGCCCGTGGTGGGGTCGGGTTGTTCCTGTCCGGCGTGCAACTGCAATGTCTCGAAGTGCAAATGTTTCTTTTCCATAAGAATAATGTTTGATTTATTACGCAGCAAAGGAACAAATGCCCCACGGCACGTGCAATAGGCAGCTTTCCTTTGGAGAATATCACTAAATTTGCAGGCTTTCCCGGAAAAAGGTCGCAGGGTGGCGGCTCATTTAGCCGTACCGGCAGAATAATATTCTCCGGGGGGATAATTATGGATACGTTAGACAAGATAGATTTGCAGATACTGCGCACATTGCAGGAGAATGCCCGGCTGACCATGAAGGAGCTTGCCGCCCGCGTGAGTTTGTCGTCTACTCCGGTGTTTGAGCGTCTCAAACGCCTCGAGGCGAACGGGTACATCAAGAAGTACATAGCGGTGTTGGACGCCGACAAGCTGCACCGTGGGTTCGTGGTCTTTTGCATGGTGAAAATGCGTAGGCTCAACCGCGAGGTGGCGCAGGAGTTCGGCAATATAATCCGGGGCATCCCCGAAGTCACGGAATGCTACAACATCTCCGGGAGCTTCGACTACCTACTCAAAATCCACGCGCCGGACATGGCTTATTACCGGGAGTTCGTGCTGAACGTGCTCGGCACCATAGAAGACCTCGGGTCGCTGGAGAGTGTGTTCGTAATGGACGAGGTGAAGCACGACTATGGCATAAAAGTATGAGGATGCACCAGCGAGCTAATGCCGGCACATCCCCAATGAACATTCTCTTAATATGTTACCACCTTCCGAAGCCGCCTGAGCTTCGCCCGAGGTTTGTTACCATCGAACTGAGGGTGAATGAATCCTCCTCCGAACCTTCTGTATATTCCGCGTCGGTATAGTACCCGAAGAACTCAGTGCCACCCGACACGCTTCCGCCCGTATAGAGCGTATAAGTCCCGCCTTGTTCGAGTGAAGGACTGCTGAACAGGAGCGTCATGCTCGAGTAGCTTTGCGGGAATTCGAACGTCAGGACATCCGTACCGTCCGCAGCCGCCACATGGATGAGTTCGCCGCTGTTTGCCGACCCGCTATACAAGAAGGAAGGCTGTGTGCAGGCGCTCTCCGTAGGCGTACTCGATTCCCCGCCGATACCAAGCAATGTCCCGCCGGTGATGGCGAAGGTGTTCTGGTCGCAGTCTATACCACCCTCCGGTGCACTTGTGCCGATGGCAATGGTGAGCCCGCCGGAAATTGTCAGCGTGCCGTTGGAATCGATACCGTCGTTGCCGGTGCTGTGGCAGTAAACGGTTCCGCCCGAAATCTCGATGGCATCCGAAGCGTTCATGGCATCGTCGTAGCAGTAAGAAGCCACCTGCCCTCCTGTTACATATAGCACAGACTTACTCTCGATGCCTTCGCTGCCCTCGCCTCCGGTAGCCTTGACCTGCACTATGGCATCCCCGCTGATAGTAATGTCTCCATCCGCTTTGATGCCTTTGGCTGATGAGTCGAGCTGCCCATATATATACTGCTGCCCGGTTGTTTGCACTTGTATGGTTCCACTGGTGATGGACAGGCTACCGTCGCAGTTGATGCCCTTTCCTGCCGCACCGGTACTTAACAAGCCAATCTGTCCTCCGGAAATAACTATGTCGCCGTCGCACTTGATGCCCGCAGGCGAGCTGATGTCTGCATCGTCTTCATCATATATGGCATCGGCGTAGTTGATGATGGTAAGCTTGCCGTCCGTCATAGCAAATGACTCACACTTCACACCTTTTCCTGCCGCGCCGTTAATTTCCACTTGCGCCGCCCCACCGGATAAGGTGAGCGCGGTTTCAGCTTTAAGTCCGTCTGACCCATCGCCCGACGTGGACAAGTGGATGAATCCACCGGTCATTTCGATACCTTCGTCGCCACACTGGATGCAGTCGCCCTGTGACGTCACGTATATTATGCCACCTCCGATGGTGATTTGGTCGTTCGTATGTATCCCGTCATTAGCAGCATTTTCTACGGTGATATTACATCCGGAGCGGAAGCGGATATGGTCGTCGCTCGTGATGGCATGGTTATGGTTGCCCGTTACGCTCAACGAACCTGTGCCGCCGAATATCAATCCTCCTTCACTGAACAGGCACGCTTTCATGTCTTCGCCATCTACAGTTTCGTAATCTTCACCGTCGGTAAGCTGGTTGTCAGTACCTTCTTCAGCCATGACAAAGGCGAGTACGGATGATTGTATGTTGATAGCCGCCCCTGCAGGGTTGTGCAGTGACACGCCGTCGAGTGAAAGGCGGAAGTCGTCGTTGCTGTACACCTTGAACGAACCATCTTCTGAGCTTCCTGTCAATACATACTCAACCCCCGAAATGGAAGATTGCACGATTATGTGTGCCCCGTCCTGTGTGACTGTGATGCCACTTGGCAGGGATGACAGGGTAGCTGTCGTGCCATTATAAACTACGGCGATGGTTGTAGAAAAGGTGTGGTTCTCTATGAAATCCTCATATCCATCTGCAGAAGGGTCGGTGATGACGGTTTCTTCCATGTTGCCGTACGTTTCTTCATCTGCCTCGTCAAATTCGATAGTGAAATCCAACAACTCATCTGAAGAGGAAGAAACTGTTACGCCGCTTTGTCCATAGGGATTTTCCCGGTATATATCATTATCGTCATCGATGCAGGCGAAAAGAGAAAGAGTGAGACTAATTAATCCCATGCAAATTGCCTTACTGCAAATGTTACGTTTACTGTCCATGATGTTATCTTTTTTAATAAGCTAATACAAGTTATTGCTTTGCCTGCAAAACGCCGCCACCCTGCAAGGAGTATGTTTTTCCGCCTAAAGTGGGGTTGTTGTCCGGGTCGTAGTAAATAGTATGTCCGTTACCCAAGATGTTAGTAACATTGTCGCCGGAAATCTCGGCTTCAATCAGTGATACATAAGCATCTCCGGTCAATTCCCAACGGCTGTTATCGTCTATGCGCACTTCAGCACTCTTTGCAGAATTTTCGTGGTTTACGGAACCTTTCAACACGGAGCCTTCGGTCAGGGAGAGGCGTATGTTACTGTTGGCATCAGCCTGCAAATCTCCTTCCAATACCTGGTGGTGCGTAGTGATGACAGCAGTTCCTCCATTTTCACCCTCATTGCCCCAACGGGAAGCCGCAGCATTCAGCAAGATACCCGAAACACATTCAATTTCATTCCCGTCTAAGGTAATGTAGGCAGTAGAATTGGTCACGAAAAAGAGCGGGCTGTCCTCGCCGGTTACGCGGATTGAAGAATTAACCGCTTCAAACTCCCCGTCAGCTCCTTCGGCATCACCCGAAAAACTTTGATAAATCATTATGCCCCATTTACGTGGGAAACTACAAGTGAGGCGGCAGTTATCCAAACGGATTTGGTTTGAACCTTCGATAACCGCCACTTCGCTCCCGTCAGAGCTGACAGACACACCCTCCAGAGACAGTTGCCCGGTAGAATAGAGTCCGGGGGAATCCTGCCCGTGACTTACGATGCGTCCGTTCTGCACGGTGATGGTTCCGCTTCCACGGTCTGTGGCTACAGGGGCAGAGTTCTTGCCGCTTGTAGTGATGTCGATGTTGGTAGCGTGTATTGTTCCTCCTCCGCTGCACATTATGCCGTGTCCACCGTCGCCGGTACAGTTTATCACGTCCCTGTCGGAATAAATAACACTGTTCCCGTATGCAAAGATGGCGTTGGCGCCCAATCCGGAGGTAGTGATACTGTTGTCGGACAGTCTTAGCTCGGAATCATCCCTTCCCAGTACGGCTGCATTTAATCCTTGGAAGCTGCTCATGTCTTGGGAAGTAGTGTTTCCGGATGTGACGATTTCGTTATTCGTCAATTCTACATGGCTATCCTTGAATGCAGCCACGGCAGACTGGTTATCTTTGTCTGCTTTGATTCTTTTCCCTTCCTGAGTGACATCTTCAGCATCAACCATAAGTGTTGCCTGAATCATGTTCTCATCAAAACGTCCTCCGGGAGGCATTCCGCCTGGGGGCATCCCTTGTCCTCCACCGGGAGGCATTCCACCCGGGGGCATACCCTGTCTTCCACCGGGAGGCATTCCTTGTCTGTCACCCGGAGGCATCCCTTGCCCTCCACCAGGAGGCATTCCCATACCATCTGGTCCGCCAAAGAAGCCGGGACCGCCTGCCTGTGCCGTTTCACGATACCTGTCCGGTGCGGAATTATTGTTTTTAGTGCTTTTGCAAGCACAAATACACACACTTACCCCGATAACGAGGCAAGTGGCAATGCAATTAATTTTTTTCATAAATATCTCTCATTATGTTGCAAGCAAAAATACTCCGATAGAACAGTGCATATCTTTCTTTTCGCCGAACAAACATAATTCATAGACACACGAAAGGTTTTTATCTATCTGCTTTTCTCTGAGCCTTTTTCTTTGCAGTCTTTCCTCAAGCTGGCGCGAGACATTTTTTAC
>CAYZTO010000140.1:0-5714 GCA_964481365.1 uncultured Parabacteroides sp.
GATAATGAAACCCTATTAAATAATCAGACTATGCTGTTGGATGAGTGACTAAAAAATGCGATCTTGTTGCGAACAATGAATTAGGAAAAGATTATTCTCTCATATTATCCCTGCAAAAAAGTTTTGATCATTGCAAGGATTTTGCCTTTGCGGCAAAATCCTGCCTTCCGCAATATAGCCTTGGATTATCAATTTACTTTCCCTCCAATAGATCCGGACGCAAACGCTTTGTGCGTTCCAACGATTGTTGGAACTCCCATTCCTTTATCTTGGCTTCATGACCGGATAGCAGGATATCGGGCACTCTCCATCCGTTGTATTCAGCCGGTCGTGTATACACCGGCGGAGCCAGTAAATTATCCTGAAAAGAATCGGACAGTGCCGACTGTTCATCGGATATGGCTCCCGGTATCAGCCGCACGATGGCATCCGAGATGACGGCTGCCGCCAGTTCACCTCCCGTCAGCACATAGTCGCCGATGCTGATCTCTTTTGTGATGAGATGTTCGCGGATGCGGTAGTCTATACCTTTGAAATGTCCGCACAGGATAATCAGATTCTGCGACATCGACAGCGTATTCGCCATTTTTTGGTCGAACCGTTCCCCGTCGGGCGTGGTAAATATTACTTCATCGTACGTGCGTTCTGCCTTCAACACCGAGATGCAACGGTCTATCGGCTCTATTTTCATCACCATTCCTGCACATCCCCCGAAAGGATAATCGTCCACTTTCCGGTACCGGTCATACGTATAGTCGCGCAGGTTGTGTACATGGATTTCAGCAATTCCTTTTTTCTTCGCCCGGTTTACTATGGAATAATTGAAGAAGCCCTCAATCATTTCGGGCAAAACAGTAATGATATCTATCCGCATGTGTCCTTGTTATTTTTTGCAAAAGTACAAAGTTTCAGCTGTACCCATATCGTCTGCTATGACATTTTTGTTAATTTTGCATACATATCATTATCTGACAACAATGACAGAAACAGAAAAAATTGACCAGTTACGTGAAGAATTGCACCTTCATAACTATAATTATTACATACTGAACGCCCCTGTCATTCCAGACATGGAATTTGACCGTCTGATGCGCGAATTGCAGGATCTGGAAGCCAGGCATCCCGAACATTACGACCCCAATTCCCCCAGTGTGCGTGTGGGCAGCGACCTGAACAAAAACTTTATACAAGTTGCGCACCGATATCCGATGCTTTCGTTGGGGAATACCTATTCACCGGCCGAGGTCACCGAATTTTATGAGCGGGTCAGCAAATCCTTGAACGAGGATTTCGAAATTTGCTGCGAACTGAAATACGATGGCACGTCTATCTCACTGACTTACGAAGACGGAAAGCTGGTACGTGCTGTGACGCGTGGCGACGGGATGAAAGGCGATGATGTGACCGACAATGTAAAGACCATACGATCCATCCCATTGGTACTTCATGGGGAAGGCTACCCCCGGCAGTTCGAGATACGGGGAGAGGTACTGATGCCTTGGAACGTGTTTGAGGAACTAAACAAGGAACGGGAGTTACATGAGGAACCCCTGTTTGCCAATCCGCGGAACGCGGCTTCGGGAACGTTGAAATTGCAAAACTCGGCTGTGGTGGCGGCACGCAGGCTGGATGCTTACCTTTATTATATGCTGGGTGAGGATTTGCCTCACGACGGACATTACGACAATTTGCAGGAAGCCGCCAGGTGGGGGTTCAAGGTATCACACGTGTCTCGTAGGGTGAAGAGTTTGCAGGAAATATTCGACTTCATCAACTATTGGGATACGGAGCGCAAGAACCTTCCCGTAGCCACCGACGGCATTGTGCTGAAGGTGGATTCCTTGCGCCAGCAACGCAACTTGGGTTACACCGCCAAGTCTCCGCGCTGGGCAATCGCATACAAGTTCCAGGCGGAACGCGCTCTGACCCGCCTGCTGAAAGTCACTTACCAGGTAGGGCGCACGGGGATTGTCACGCCGGTAGCCAATTTGGAACCCGTGCAGCTGGCGGGCACAGTCGTGCGCCGCGCGTCATTGCATAATGCCGACATCATCGCTTCGCTCGACCTGCATATAGGCGATATGGTTTATGTGGAGAAAGGAGGGGAAATCATCCCCAAAATAACCGGTGTCGATATAAATGCCCGCCCGGAAGGAAGCGAAAAAGTGCTCTTCGTCACACATTGCCCGGAATGCGGCAGCAAGTTGGTACGCTACGAAGACGAGGCTGCCCATTATTGTACGAATGAAAGTACCTGCCCACCGCAAATCAAAGGCAAAATCGAACATTTCATCAGCCGGCGTGCCATGAACATCGAAGGACTTGGACCGGAAACGGTGGACCAATTTTACCAGGAAGGCTTGATACATGATGCAGCAGACCTTTATATGTTGCGTGCGGACGATATAGTCCGCCTGGACCGGTTGGGGGAAAAGTCGGCGGAGAATATTATTCAAGGGATTGCGCGTTCACGCGAAGTGCCCTACGAACGTGTGATTTTCGCACTCGGTATCCGTTTTGTAGGTGAGACCGTTGCCAAAAAAGTGGCAAAGGCTTTCCGTTCCATCGATGCACTGGCAGCCGCCACTCTTGATAATCTGGTACACGTGGACGAGATTGGCGAAAAGATTGCAGGAAGCATCTTGCGGTATTTTGCAGACGAAAGGAACCGGAACCTCATCGGGCGCTTGCGTGAGGCAGGGCTGAAACTGGAAGCGGACGAAGAAAATCTTGCCGGGCATACCGACAAGTTGCAAGGGAGATCGGTGGTCATCAGCGGCGTATTTGCCCGTCATTCGCGTGATGAATACAAGGCACTTATCGAGAAACACGGAGGAAAGAACGTGGGAAGCATTTCGAAAAAGACCAGTTTCATCCTTGCAGGAGACAACATGGGACCCAGCAAGTTAGAGAAGGCACAAGCCCTGAATATCCCCATTGTAAATGAAGATGATTTCCTGGCTATGGTAGGGGAGGATTGAAAGGGTGGCTTGTGTAAACCGTAATTTTGCGGGCAAAAAGCAATGGGGAATATCATTTGAATGGAAAATATTCGTACTTTTGCGAAACTAAAACCCCGCGTTTATATTTTGACACTTATGATACGAAGAAAGCTGAAAGGGATGGGAGTGGCGTTGGTCACTCCTTTCAACGAAGACGGAAGCGTGGATTATGACGCTTTGATAAGACTGGTGGAATACCAGATACAAAACGGCACCGACTTCTTATGTGTGTTGGGAACGACTGCCGAGACTCCTACATTGACCGCCGATGAGAAGCGGAAGATTAAGCGAACCGTTATTGAACGGGCAAACGGGCGTGTACCCATCCTGTTGGGAGTAAGCAGCAACTGCACGCAAACCGTAGTCGACACGCTGGAAAATGAAGATATGACGGGAGTCGACTCCGTGCTTGTCGCCGTACCTTATTATAATAAGCCTTCACAAGAGGGTATATATCAACACTACAAAGCCATTGCGCAGTCGACCGAACTGCCTGTGGTACTTTACAATGTGCCCGGGCGTACAGGGGTGAATATGACGGCAGAAACCACTTTGCGTCTGGCAAGGGACTTTAAGAACATTGTGGCCATCAAGGAAGCGTCCGGCAACATAACGCAGATGGACGATATCATCAAGAATAAACCTGCGGATTTCGATGTCATATCCGGAGACGATGGAATTACTTTCCCCCTGATAACCTTGGGTGCTGTAGGGGTTATCTCTGTCATCGGGAATGCTTTCCCGCGTGAATTCAGCCGCATGACCCGTTTAGCCTTGGCCGGAGACTACCCCAGTGCATTGGCAATCCATCATCAATTTACCGAATTGTTCAAGCTGCTCTTTGTCGATGGAAATCCCGCCGGAGTGAAGGCAATGCTCAGCATGATGGGTATGATTAAAAACCGTCTCCGCCTTCCACTGGTTCCCACACGTATTACAACTTTTGAGGAGATGCGCCGTATATTGGATAATCTTCAAATCAAATGTTGACATCCCCCAATCGGCCATGGGCTGTGCTTAATAAAGCCAAGAAATATTATGCGTAGGGATAACAGGGTCTACACATTTGTAGCTTTGATGATGGGCAATGTGAGAACCTGAGACATGGGATAAGCAAGAAGTAGGGATCCCATGTCTTTTTTGTATTTAATCATAAAAAAATAAGGTTACATTTTTGTTGGTCAATTCATTTTCTTTCCTTACATTTATACCGTGAATTAACTAAAATAGCTGTCTAACCCTTAAAATTCAAATTACTATGAATAGAGCAATAACTTTCAACGAACTCCGCAAAATCAAAGATTCATTGCCCAGTGGAAGTATGCACCGCATTGCAGACGAACTTGATTTAAGTGTGGAAACAGTGCGTAATTTTTTTGGGGGGCACAACTTTAAAGAGGGAAAGAGTGTAGGCATTCATCTGGAACCGGGACCGGACGGAGGCTTGGTGATGTTGGACGATACGACAGTCCTCGATAAGGCAATTGCTATACTGAAAGAACAACAGCAATCGATTTGAAAAGTGGTCATAATGGATTAGAAGAGGAGAAGGCATTAAAAATACTTAATTTTCTGAGTTATGGAAGATAAACTTATAACATTAGCTATTCTCACGTATTCGAAAGCCCAAATCCTGAAATCAGTACTCGAAAATGAAGGAATAGAATCATACATACATAATGTAAATCTGATTCAGCCGGTTATATCTTCGGGCGTACGGGTGCGTATTAAAGAGAGTGATTTGCCACAGGCACTGAAAGTAATTGAAAGTTCATCGTGGTTGTCGGAAGAAATCTTGGAAGAAAAGAGAGCAACAGTATCTCATCCTGAAAATCCTAAAGTATTGATTCCCATAGATTTCTCAACGTATTCACTAAAGGCATGTGATTTTGGTTTCCACGTTGCTGCACGAATGAAGGCGGAAGTCGTTCTACTGCACGTACATTTTACACCTATCTATATGCCGAGTGTGCAATATGAAACAGACCGTTACAGTATTCCGTCAATAGAAAATATAACGACTCGCAGGAATGTAATTGAAAACGTCCACAAGCAATTGGATGGCTTGGTAAGAGATATCGATGGAAAAATTAAAAAAGGCGAATGCCCGGATGTAAAATATACATGTATATTGCGCGAAGGAGTTCCTGAAGAAGAAATATTGAATTACGCCAATCGAGAAAAACCGCTTATCATTGTAATGGGTACACGTGGCGAACATCAGAAAGACCTAGAACTGATAGGAAGCGTAACAGCCGAAGTTATCGAACGAAGTCCAACGTTTGTATATGCCATTCCGGAACAGGCACCGTCCAAGTCCATTGAAGATATTCACAAAGTGGCACTATTTACCAGTTTCGACCAAAGGGATTTGATTGCCTTTGACACGTTGATCACAACTTTCAAGGAAAATACGTTCAAAATAACTTTTATCCATATTAACTTACATGAGGAAAAGCGTGTATGGAATGAAATAACGCTTGTCGGCATAAAAGAATATTTCAAGAAACAATATCCACAATTGGATTTCAATTATTTGATTATTGAAGAAAATCAATTGTTGAATAACTTGGAGCAATTTGTACAAGAAAACCATATTGATGTTATTTGTACTCCAAACTATAAACGGAATATTTTTGCACGTTTGTTCAATCCCAGTATCGCTCGCAAGATGTTGTTTCATTCAAACACTCCATTATTAGTTATAAAATA
>CAYZTO010000141.1:0-5701 GCA_964481365.1 uncultured Parabacteroides sp.
GACTTGGAAGCTGGAGATTCCTGCTTCCGGAGCGGGTAGGGGACGGGGAAAGGGGAAAGAAAGGGAGCAGCCGCCGCTGCCCCCCAACCATACACAGAGAGAACTTTTGAATTGTTGCGTGTTATTTTGCCAATTTGTCGTATTCTTCGTCGGAAACGGGTTCGAGCCATTCGTTTGAAGTATTTTCGCCCGGGACTTCAAATGCAAGGTGGGCAAACCAGCTGTCTGCCGCAGCACCGTGCCAGTGCTTCACATTCGCGGGGATATGAATCACGTCGCCGGGGAGCATCTGTACAGCCGGCTTTCCTTCTTCCTGGTACCATCCTTTGCCTGCGACGCAGACGAGCATCTGCCCTCCGCCCTTTGTTGCACGGTGGATGTGCCAGTTATTGCGGCAGCCGGGTTCGAACGTCACGTTGAAGAAAGGGATTTGTTCGCCGGAAACGGGGGCAAGGTAGCTGTTGCCGATGAAATATTGTGCAAAGCCTGTGTTCGGTTCCCCTATCGGGAAAATCATCTCGCGCTGGAATGCAGCCTTGCCGTTGTCGGATGCGGCTTCGGCATCGTCTGCCCAAACGTCTTTCGCGAGGCGGAAAGCTCCCCAGGCGTTGGGCCACCCGGCATAGAAAGCGATATGGGTGAGAATTTCTGAAATCTCGGTACGCGTCACGCCGTTTTCTTTGGCAAACTGCAGGTGATGTGAAAGCGAGGAATCTATTATCCCTTTCCCGATGAGAGTCGAGATTGTAACGATGCTGCGGTCGTGAGGGCTTAATCCCTTGCGGTTCCAGACTTCCCCGAAGAGGACATCGTCGTTCAACCTTGCAAACTCGGGCGCGAAGTCGCCCAGCTGGGTGCGGCCTGCGGTTTGCGTAATTTTTTCTTGTGTCATACTATGCTGAAAATTAAATGTCGTCAGTAATAATAGAATAATAAGTCGTTTTGTCATCATGCGTGAGTTTTATTTATAAAGTGAAACATTAGCCTTTGAAACTGTAGCGGCCCCGGAGGATACCTTCTCCTGTTGTCCCGAAACATCCGGGCTTCGTCCCAAAAGCGTTTGCAGATAAGCCCGCAGGCAGTTTTCGCATAATAAATCTCTGTTTAATTCTCCACAAAAGTAGTGCGTGTACAAATGATACTGTTCATAATAATTACTGATTGAGCAATACAAATTACTGATTATTTTAGCAGGCGTTTTTCACGGAAGAAGCAATGCGCAATATCGCGCACACAACTCTTAGGAATATCTGTGATTATGAAGAAGGGAAAGCATTGGGCAATGAAGTCCTTGTGCCCTTCTGAGAAATGCGGTTTTTAGTTACAGATTTTGAATAAAAGAGGAACAGTAGCTTAGGAATTAATATTTTTACTACTTTTGACCCCATTAAAAGTAAAAACAACTATGGTATTCAGATTTTTAATATTGTCGGACGAAGTAGATGATTTCAAGAGGGAAATCCAGATAAGTTCCGAAGCTACTTTCTTGGAACTTAATGATGCAATACTCGATTCAGTAGGTTATACTAAAGACCAAATGGCTTCTTTCTTTATTTGTGATGATGATTGGAGCAAGAAAACAGAAATTACCTTAGTCGAAATGGACACATCATCCGATGAGGACAATTATATAATGGAGAACACGCACCTCGACGAACTTTTGGAAGACGAACACCAAAAGTTACTCTACGTGTTTGATTACATGACCGACCGTGCTTTTTTCATGGAACTCCGGGAAATCATACCGAACAAAGACTTGGACAAAGCCGTTTGCACGAAGTCGAAGGGCGTTCCTCCTTCCCAGCAAATGTCCATCGATGAGTTTGATAATAAATTGACGGCTTCTTCTTCCATCTCCGACCTCGATGCTGACTTTTACGGTGATTCCGAATATGACCCGGACGAGTTGGACAGCGATGGGTTCGGGGGTTACAACGACGGACCGTTAGACAATCCCTATGATGATAGGTATTAATTACAGGCAAAGGACAATTAGCGGAGGTTGTACGAGACCTTTCCGTTTATAATTGTCGTTTGTCTTTTTCCTGATACCTTTGAAATGAACTTTCTAATCGTCTTGCTCGGCCCTACAGGGGTCGGCAAAACCGAATTAAGCCTTCGCCTTGCTGAAAAACTTGGTTCTCCTATAATTTCCTCCGATTCCCGGCAGCTTTACCGGGATTTACCCATCGGTACGGCTGCTCCCACGGTTTCGGAATTGTCGAGGGTGAAGCATTATATGGTCGGGACGCTTTCTTTAGAGGATTATTACAGCGCCAGCCAGTTTGAAACCGATGTGCTTTCCCTTCTTACGCTATTATATAAAAATATACGTACAGTTATTATGTCCGGAGGCTCTATGATGTATATTGATGCAGTTGTGAAAGGCATCGACGATATACCAACCGTCCTTCCGGAAATCAGGGAATCTTTGTGGAAAGAATACAAGGATTCCGGGCTTACTCCAATCCTTGAAGAACTTCGAAGGAAAGACCCTGTCCATTATGCGGAAGTGGACAAACAGAATTACAAGCGCGTAATCCACGCTGTGGAAGTTTGCAGACAGACAGGGAAGCCCTATTCTTCCTTCCGCACAAATGTACGCAAGCAACGCCCTTTCCGGATTTTGCAAATCGGACTGCGGCGAGACAGGGAGGAACTTTACGACAGGATTAACCGCCGTGTGGATAAGATGATGGAATCCGGACTTTTGGATGAAGCGCGGCGAGTATATCCCTTCCGCAATCTTAATTCATTGAATACAGTAGGTTATAAAGAGCTTTTCCAATATTTCGACGGCATTTGCACGCTCCAAGATGCTGTCGCGAAAATAAAACGGAATACCAGAGTTTACGCGAGGAAGCAAATGACTTGGTTTAAGCGCAATCCTGATATCGAATGGTTCCACCCGGATGAGGAAGAGGCTATCTTCCGTTACATTTCCTCCAAAATCATGTAATATTTCTGTAATCCGGACTTAAAGGTTTTGTATCCTTTTTGAAGTCACCTTGTTATGTCGTCCCTCTACTTTTGCCGCCGTAAAACACATAGTTGGAATAATGAAACCGTTTATTTTGGCGCTGGCGGCAACAGTTTTTCTCTCTACCAACTTCTTTGCCGCCGAATTTAAAGGGAAAGTCAAGGATGCAAAGACCGGTGAAGAATTAATAGGGGCTACCGTATTCGTGAAAGAATTCCCCACCATCGGTTCTACCACCGGGTTAGACGGCAGTTTCGTTTTAAGCAATTTGCCGGACACCAAACAGCTGACGATAGTCTGCAGTTACCTCAGTTACCATACAACAGAGAAAGTTGTAAACCCTTCCGGAAGCGGGGAGATTTCTTTCGATATGGAACCGGAAGCACTCGAACTTGAAGGTGTCACTATCGTAGCGCACAATCCCGGACGCACGGAGGCGGGGGCACGCGGCATCGAGAAAAAGTCGATGAACGTAGTAAATGTGATGAGTGCAAAGGCTATAGAGTTGTCTCCCGACATCACAGTTGCCAATGTAATCCAACGGATGTCCGGCGTGACCATAGAAAGGAACAGCAGCGGCGAAGGACAGTACGCCATACTTCGCGGAATGGACAAACGATACAACTATACCCTCATCAACGGCGTAAAAATCCCAAGCCCCGACAACAAAAACCGTTTCGTCCCGCTGGATATATTCCCGTCTGAAATGTTAGACCGCCTGGAAGTCACGAAATCACTTACCGCCGATATGGAAGGCGACGGCATCGGGGGAGCGGTCAATCTAATCATGAAAGATGCGCCCGACGAGCGGCAATTCACTGCCAACATCTCCACAGGATATAACGCGATGTATTTTGACCGGGACTTCCAGTCGTTCAACCACGGAGCAATCGTGAAAGAGTCTCCCTACGAGGCGAAAGGCTTCCCTGAAGACACGCGCGTCTCTTCCGACGATTTCAAAATGGAGAACCTCCGCATGAAATGGAAAAAACCGCTTCCGGACCTCACCGCCGGATTGTCTTACGGCGACAGATTCTTCGATAACCGTCTCGGCGTAATGCTTGCGCTTAGCTACATAAACACAAACCGGGGCAAGGAAAGTGAACTCTATTATCAGCCGGGACAAAGCCATAACGGTGTGGAATACCGTAATTATTCGTCCCAGCAGGCGCGTTTCGGAGCACACGTGAAGCTCGACTACCATTTTAATCCCCACCACAAACTTACTTGGTACAACGGATACATGGATATGACCGAAGCGGAAGTGAGGGATGGCGAAGACGACAGCGAAAGGGCAGTCCGCATGAAGTGGAACCGCCAGTACATCATCAATTCCACGCTCAAGGGCGAGCACGGTTTCTTGGATGACGACAAACTCCGCCTCAGCTGGTCGGCTGTCCTTTCAAAGGCATACAGCGAGACACCCGACAATGCGGAAATCTATATGCAAGGCTCGCATCTCCAGACTTCAGGCTCGGCTATCCGAAGGTGGGAGCACAATTCCGACCGCGACAAAGCCGGTTACCTTGACCTTTCGTACAAACTGGGCTTGCCGGACGGGATTTCCGTTTTCGACTTCTCCGTAGGCGGGATGTACCGCGATAAAAAGCGCGACAGCTTCTTCAACGAATATACTTTCAATTCGGCTACGGGTGTGTCCGACCCGCAATACATTTATGAAGACTGGAATAACTTCGACGAGATATTGATTGTCCCAAGAACTTACGGGAACATAAGCGACCCGTTGAATTATGACGCTTCCGAACGCATAGGCGCAGTTTACGGAATGATAAAGTATTCCTACAAAGCGTGGGAGCTGATTGCAGGCGTACGTATGGAGCACACGAACCAAGGGTACACTTTGAAATTCCCCACAGACAATGAAGACCCCGAGGGAAACCAAAAATACACGGACATACTCCCGAGCTTCCATGCGAAATATGCTTTGCACGAGAACATGAACCTGCGTTTTTCCTACGCGCGTTCAATAAACCGTCCGAGCTTCTTTGAAATAGTACCGTACACCATTATAAACGAAGATTATAAGGAACAGGGAAATCCCGACCTTGAGCACACAGTGGCAGACAACATCGACATCCGTTACGAGTTTTTCCCAAAGTCGTCAGAGCAATTCATGCTCGGGTTTTTCTATAAAAAGCTCGACAATCCCATAGAATACGGGTTGATAACCGAAGGCCAGGACGTGTATTACCGCCCCATGAATTTTGGCGACGCCACGAACCTCGGCATAGAGCTTGACGTGATGAAATACTTCAATTGGTTCGGGATAAAAGCGAATTATACATACACACACTCCAAAATCACGACCGAAAAGCGAATCATGGACGGGGCGGAGGTTTCCGTCGTGTCGCAAAGCCGTCCCCTCTTCGGGCAGGCAGCCCACGTAGCAAATTTGTCGCTTCTTTTCAAAAGCAACCGTTTTGGATGGGAAGGACAGCTCGCCGGGAGTTACACGGGCAAAAGGTTGAGCGACATATCCAATTGGTACAATGATGATATATGGGAAGACGGCTATTTCCAGCTCGACGCTTCTGTTGAGAAGTCTTTCCCTTTCGGCATAAGCATCTTCGCGAAGGCTTCGAACCTTTTGAACATGCCCATACTCCGCTTCGTGCAGCAGGGACCGCATACCGACAGTGTCCAAAACTACGAGCGGCACAATGGAAACCTTCTTGAAAGAAAAGAATGGCACGGACAGAG
>CAYZTO010000142.1:0-5693 GCA_964481365.1 uncultured Parabacteroides sp.
CTCCGGGAGTGGTAATTTCGGTGTCGCTGTTGTCATCATCTTCATCGTAAATAGTCTCATCGTCTCCACAGGCTGAAAGCGTCAGGAGCGGGAAGAGTAAGACAGCGCACCATTTCAAAAGAGAATGTAGCAGGATGGGGTAATGATAGACTGATGCCATATGCATAAAAGTTAAGTAAATTTAACGAGGGGGGGGTAATGCGACTCTTTTGCATAAGGAAATAAGACTCAAAAAGCATTTAGTGTTTGTCATAGATATAATCTTTTCATTATGATTTGGCAGCAAAGGTAATATGAAAAATGACAAATCAAAATGTTATTGTACAAAAATGATTCCCGTCCTTTTTCCTATGCATTGCCGGAGCAAATTGCCAAATTCCTTTTCCCGGTTTGGTAGTCGTACAACCCACGATACTTCTTTTAGTGCAATGCTATTTTAGGAATAGACACCAAAGAAAATATCGCAATAATTTATCTACCTTTGCGCGTCAAATTTCAAAACTAAATTTACAAATATGTATTGGCTACAAGATTTGCTAATGAATCCCAACTCGATAGCCCATATCGTTGCGCTCTATGCGTTTGTAATATCGGCAGGAGTCTTGTTGGGTAAGATTAAGATTTTCGGCATTTCGCTTGGCGTGACATTCGTCTTGTTCGTGGGTATCGTGGCGGGTCACTTTGGTTTTACAGGTAATCCTGCCATCCTTTCGTTCCTACAAGACTTCGGGTTGATTCTGTTCGTTTTCTGTATCGGTTTGCAGGTAGGGCCGTCGTTCTTTTCTTCGTTCAAGAAAGGAGGAATAACGATGAACCTGTTGGCTACGGGCGTGGTAGCGTTGAACATCGTTGTGGCGCTGACGCTCTATTTTATCCTGCATGGACGGGTGGAGATACCTATGCTGGTCGGCATCCTCTGCGGAGCCGTTACAAACACACCCGGGCTTGGTGCTGCAAACGAAGCCTTGAACCAGCTCCACTACACAGGGCCGGAAATTGCGATGGGTTACGCTTGTGCTTATCCGTTGGGGGTGATAGGCATTATCCTTTCAATGATTCTCATCCGCTATCTTTGCCGGGTAGACCCGCAGAAAGAAACGGAAGCCATCCAGAAAGAAGAAGGGGAAAACCCGCATCTCAAACCATTCTTTCTTTCCCTTTGCGTGGAGAACAACGCTTTGAACGGGAAAACAATCCTTCAGGTACAAAACTTCTTGGGACGTGATTATGTTTGTTCACGCATCCTGCATGAAGGGCACATCTACACTCCGAATTCCAAAACAATCCTCCATCTGGGTGACAAGATGTTCATTGTTTGTGCCGAAGACGATGCTGAAGCCATCACGGCATTCATAGGTCCGAGAGTTGAAATGGATTGGGACGTGGCAAACAAAAAGGACATCCCGATGGTATCCCGCCGCATCCTCGTGACACAGCCAAAAATAAATGGTAAGACATTGGGTTCGTTGCATTTCAGCGGCATGTATGGGGTAAACGTGACGCGGGTGAACCGTTCGGGCATGGACTTGTTTGCTTCGCGTAGGTTGCGCCTGCAAGTTGGCGACCGCGTGATGATGGTAGGTCCGCAAGACTCTATCGAGCGTGCAGCAAATATGCTTGGTAACGAGCTGAAACGCCTCGACCATCCGAACATCGTTACAATATTTGTCGGTATATTTTTCGGTATCCTTTTCGGAAGCCTACCGATTGCTTTTCCCGGAATACCTACTCCCGTGAAGCTTGGCTTGGCAGGCGGGCCACTGATTGTCTCTATCCTTATAGGCCGTTTCGGGCATAAGTTCAAGTTGATTACTTACACGACGATGAGTGCAAACCTGATGCTTCGTGAAGTTGGAATGGTGTTGTTCCTTGCAAGCGTGGGAATAAAGGCAGGCGGGAACTTCGTGCAGATGATTGTAGGTGGCGACGGTTTGCTTTATGTCGGGATGGGTTTCCTCATAACGATTATACCGCTTTTAGTTATAGGTCTGATAGGAAGGTTGCGACATAAAATCAATTACTTTACGCTGATTGGATTGATAGCGGGCAGCACCACAGACCCTCCTGCATTGGCATACGCAAACCAAGTATCCGCTACGGACGCACCGGCAGTAGGTTATTCCACGGTTTATCCTCTGACTATGTTCCTCAGGATACTTACTGCGCAATTGCTTATATTGTCAATGTATGGTTGAGAAGGTTGAATGACTCTTGAAAGTAACGGAGTGCCCACTTGAGGCACTCCTTTTTTATATCAAGAGAATGAATAAACATATCAATGAAAAAGTCTCTCCGGCTCAAGAATTCCTTCCTTTATAATCTTCGTAGCCGAACGACCTTACTACTTTGATGCCTTTTCCCGGTTCATAAATGCAAATAGACGGATGTTGCACTCCGTTGAACATTGTAGTCTTTACCATAGTATAATGAATCATATCGCGGAAGATGATGCGGTCGCCCACTCGGGGTTCATGCTCTGCATCGTCAAAAGCCCAATCACCGAAATAATCCCCTGCGAGGCAACTGTTGCCACCCATGTGCCAACGTGGTTCACCTTCCTTCGGGTCGTGCATACCCAGGATGGCAGGCTTATAAGGCATCTCGAGGCAGTCAGGCATGTGGCAAGTAAAGGAAACATCCAGCATCAGGGTATTGACTCCGCCATTCCGTACGATGTCCTCGACTGTAGCAACAAGGCAGCCCGTATCCCAAGTAAATGCACTTCCCGGTTCCATAATAACGCGAAGGCTGGGATAACGCGCCCTGAAATTCAGCAAGAGGCATATCAACTCGTCCACGTTGTAGTCTTTGTGTGTCATCAGGTGTCCACCTCCCATATTCAGCCATTTTATTCGGGGAAAATACTTGCCGAAACGTTCCTCCACCGCTTTCAGCGTGGCGGCGAGGTCTGCCGGGCGCGATTCACACAAAGAATGGAAATGTAACCCTTCAATACCTTCAGGAAGATTGTCCAAATCTATTGAACGGATTCCCAACCGTGATGTAGGCGACGCAGGATTGTAGAGTTCGGTTTCGACCGTGGAATATTCCGGGTTGATTCGTAATCCGCAGGATACCCCTGCATTATGCGCCCTTTCCCCGAAACGCGCATATTGTGACAGAGAATTAAACGTAATGTGGCTGCTGCATTCAAGCAAAGAAGGGAAATCATTTTCAGTGTAAACCGGTGCGTATGTATGCGCTTTCTCACCATATTCTTCCAATACGAGACGGGCTTCGTTGAGCGAACTCGCCGTTGCCCCGTCGGAATGCCGGCTTAATTCATGGAAAATACTCCACATGGCGTTAGCTTTCAGGGCAACTATAATCTCCACACCTGATTCGCGCCGCACTTTGTCGATAACTTTCAAGTTTTCCATCAAAAGGCCTTTGTGGAGCACATAAGACGGCGAAGGGACTCCTGTGAAGTCCCATTCGCGCAATACTTTGTCTTTATCAATACTTATCATACTTCCAAGTCGATATCAAACTTCTCCACCCAAGGCAATCCTTGTTCGCCAAGCTCTGCAAAGAACGGATCCGGGTCGAATTCCTCGACATTGAACACGCCGGGCTTCTTCCAAATCCCGCGTGCGAACATTGCAGCCCCTAAAGCAGCCGGGACACCCGTAGTGTAGCTGACAGCCTGCGTCCCCGTTTCCTTGTAAGCCTGTTCATGGTCGCAGTTATTATATATGTAGTAAGTGCGTTCCTTTCCGTCTTTGATACCACGGATGCGGCAACCGATAGACGTTTCCCCGTGGTAATTCGCACCCAGAGACTTAGGGTCGGGGAGTACGGCTTTAAGGAATTGCAGGGGAACGATTTTTACACCGTTATACTCAACCTCGTCGATACGCGCCATACCTATGTTTTGTATTACACGGAGATGAGTGAGGTATTCCTGCCCGAAAGTCATCCAAAAGCGGGCGCGCTTCAGTGTAGGATAGTTTTTCACCAGCGATTCCAGCTCTTCATGGTAAAGGACGTAAGAATCACGCTGCCCGATGTTGGGGTATGTGAGCATCTTGTGGATTTCCATTGGTTTCGTCTTAATCCACTTGCCATCTTCGTAATAACGCCCGTTTTGGGTGATTTCACGGATATTTATTTCAGGATTGAAGTTCGTGGCAAACGCCATGCCATGATTCCCTGCGTTGCAATCCACAATGTCGAGGTATTGCATTTCATCAAAGTGATGCTTGGCGGCGTATGCCGTGAAGATGGCGGAAACTCCCGGGTCGAAGCCACAGCCGAGGATTGCGGTCAATCCTTTCTCTTTGAAGCGGTCTTGGTAAGCCCACTGCCAACTATATTCAAAATGGGCTTCGTCTTTAGGCTCGTAGTTCGCCGTGTCCAAGTAACTTGCGCCGCATTCGAGGCAAGCGTCCATTATTGACAAATCCTGATATGGCAGGGCAACATTCACCACGATGTCCGGGCGAAACCGGCTCATCAGCTCTACAAGCTCCGGAACACTGTCTGCATCAACCTGCGCCGTCCGGATGCGGTCCCCACCAACAGCCTGTGCAATCTGGTCGCACTTGGATTTCGTCCGGCTTGCCAACATTATATCTGTAAAGCAGTCGTGCTTTGCAATCTTGTGAGCGACAACCGTTCCTACGCCGCCCGCTCCGATGATTAAAACTTTTGACATAGTTATTGAATTAAAAATAGATGTATGACGAAATATTATGAATTAAAGATGATAGAAAGCGCTTGGTAAATGAGTTTCGCGGCAAGGAAGTCCGAAGCTTTCGCCGACGGGTTGGGGCACAGCTCCACTACATCCAGTCCTACGATGGTATGATTGCGGGCGATGCTGCGTATGGCACGAATCAGGTCGCGGTAAGAAAGACCGTCCGGTTCAGGCGTGCCTGTGGACGGCAAATAAGCCGGGTCGAGCACATCAAGGTCTATCGTGATGTAAACGTTCTCTTTCAATTGGTTCGAGACCTCTTCTTCCCAGCCTGTTTGCCCTTTTATTTTGTATGAATGGAAAATGCGCCGTGGGTCGATGTTTTTCAGTTCGCTGCTGTCCGTACTCCGTATTCCGACCTGCGTTACGCTGCGCGTCACTTCCAATGCACGCGCCATCACGCAAGCATGGTTGTGTTTCGAGCCTTCGTATTCGTCGCGCATATCCGAATGGGCATCAAACTGAACGATGGAGAGCGTATCGCCGTAGCGTTTCCCCATTGCGCGGAATGCGCCGATGCTTACCGAATGTTCCCCGCCGATTAAGACAGGAAACTTGCCGTCGGTTATTAACGAATCCATCTTCCGCTCCACTTCGGCAGACATCGCCTCCGGCGAAGAATCTTCAGTGACGGGAGGCAGTGTGGCAATCCCGTGCCGGAATACCTCGCTGTTTGTTTCGATATCATAAAACTCCAGATTGAAAGAGGCTTCGAGTAACGCCTCCGGACCTTTGTCCGCGCCTTTTATCCACGTGCTCGTCCCGTCGTAGGGCACAGGCAAGATGGCTATGGCAGCCGTAGGGTAGTTGGTATATTCCGAAGTAAAATCTCCGTATTCTCTCATCTTCTTTTTGCTTTTTACCGCCCAAAGATACGGTTATTCAAGGACGCGGGCAGGCGGAAGGTCGTGTTTTATGTTTTTTTCAATACCAGCCTTTCCAAAACTTTGTTTTTTCCTGTTGATTGCTTCACCGGAGTTCATGCAAAATGTTT
>CAYZTO010000143.1:0-5669 GCA_964481365.1 uncultured Parabacteroides sp.
GCGCGGATGGCATCTGCTTTTCCGGGGAAAAGTGTTTGCCAAGATTTTCCATACGCAGATGGGGCGGATACATATCCCGAAAAAACAGCAAACAGGTGAAATTATCATTAACAAAGAAAAAGAAAACAGGAAGAAACAGATATGTGAAAAAAAAATGACAACTTTGAGCCGCAGTATGAACTTCTTATGGATATGGCGGATAATCGCTGTAATCTGAAGGATAATAGATGTTTCGCATAAAATTCAAATTTATGGATACAAAAAAAGTACAGAAAGAGAAAATGGTGATTTATCAAGTATTCCCGCGTTGGTTCGGCAACACGAACGCCGGGTTAGTGCGCAACGGGAATATTTATGATAATGGCGTAGGCAAGTTTTCGTTTTTTACTATCAAGGCATTGGAGAAAATAAAGGAACTGGGCATTACTCATATCTGGTACACTGGTATTATCGAGCATGCGACAAAAACAGACTATACTTATTACCACATACCGAGAGACCATAGTTCCGTAGTCAAAGGGAATGCCGGTTCTCCATACGCAATCAAAGATTATTATGATGTGGACCCCGACCTTGCGGAATCTGTGCCCAACCGCATGGAAGAATTTGAAGCATTGGTACGGCGGACACACGAGGCAGGTTTGAAAGTAATCATCGATTTTGTCCCCAACCATGTGGCACGGCAATATCATTCTGATGTACGTCCTGCCTATGTCAATGATTTGGGTCAATCCGATAACACTTCAAAGGCTTTTGCCCCGGACAATAACTTTTATTATTTCCCCGGGCAGGTGCTGACACTTTCTTTCGGTTCGAAAGGAGACTATGAACATTATGAATACAGTGAATTCCCCGGCAAGGTGACGGGAAATGATTGTTTTAACACCCACCCGGGGCGTAATGACTGGTACGAGACTGTAAAACTGAATTATGGCGTGGATTACCAGAACGGGGGAGCCAAATATTTTAATCCTATACCAAACACATGGTTGAAAATGCGCGACATCCTGCAATTCTGGGCTTCCAAAGGCATTGACGGGTTCCGTTGCGACATGGCTTTCATGGTTCCTATCGAATTTTGGGAGTGGGTTATCCCTATAATCAAGCAGGAACACGAGGTTTGTTTCATCGCCGAGATATACAATCCCAATGAGTACCGCGACTTTATTTATCGGGGGCATTTCGATTACCTTTACGACAAGGTGGGTCTGTATGATACGCTCCGCAATGTGATGTGCGAAAGGCAGAATGCATCCGACATCTCGCATTGCTGGCAATCGCTCGGGGGAATACAGGAGCACATGCTGAACTTCATAGAGAACCACGACGAGCAGCGTATAGCATCTGACTTCTTTGCCGGTAATCCTTGGCCTGGAATCCCTGGACTTGTCGTGGCGGCTCTTATGAATACGAACCCGGTGATGATTTACAGCGGGCAGGAGTTGGGCGAGCCGGGAATGGACGACGAGGGTTTCAGCGGGAAAGATGGCAAGACGAGCATCTTCGATTACTGGAGCTTGCGTTCCCTGCGCAACTGGATTAACAAGGGGGCATTTGACGGTGCATTCCTAAGCAGTGAACAACGCCTTTTGCGCGACTTGTATTGCCGTATCCTGAATATCGCACGCAAAGAGCCGGCTGTTGTCAATGGAGCTTTCTACGACTTGATGTATGTGAACGAAAAGAATCCCTATTTCAATACGCACCACCAATACGCTTTCCTCCGGAAGTATCAAAACGATGTGTTGCTGATTGTAGCCAACTTCGACCGCGCCGAGCAGAAAGTCAGGGTGGAAATACCTGCCGACGCATTTAGTAACATGGGATTCCAAAGCAACCGTGCAGCCAAGGCAACAGACTTACTTACAGGTCATACCACAATCAGTACGCTCACAGATGCGTGGCCATACCAACTGATAGTCCCGGGTTGCTCCATGCGTATAATAAAGTTCGAATATTGAAGGTCTGTAATCTTTTTGTAATTTCGCAGCATATTCAATTTTTAAACACATATCATAAAAATGAGTACAAAAACTCCGTTCTTGGTGTTTTCCGGTACAAACACCCGCTATCTTGCTGAGAAGATTTGCAAGAGCCTTGGCTGTCCGCTCGGGCAGATGAATATCCTGCATTTCGCTGACGGGGAATTCTCTGTTTCATACGAAGAATCCATTCGTGGTCGTGATGTTTTCTTGGTGCAGTCTACATTCCCGAATGCGGACAACCTAATGGAATTATTGCTGATGATTGATGCGGCGAAACGTGCTTCAGCCCATTCCATTATCGCCGTGATTCCTTATTTCGGGTGGGCACGTCAGGATAGGAAAGACAAACCCCGTGTTGCCATCGGCGCAAAGCTGATTGCCGACATGTTGGGTGCTGCGGGCATCAACCGCTTGATTACAATGGACTTCCATGCTGACCAGATTCAAGGGTTCTTCAATGTCCCGGTAGACCATCTTTACGCATCGTCTATCTTCCTTGATTACATCCAGAACAACCTGCCGCTGGACAACCTCTGCATCGCTACGCCCGACGTGGGCGGTACGAAGCGTGCCAGCAGCTATTCGAAGTACTTGGGCGTGCCTATGGTAATCTGCCACAAAACACGCAGCCGCGCCAACGAAGTGTCGGAGATGCGCATTATCGGAGATGTACGCGGGAAAGATGTTTTGCTGATAGACGACATGGTCGATACGGCAGGTACAATCACCAAGGCGGCGAACCTTATGCACGAGAACGGCGCCCAGTCCGTCCGTGCCATCGCGAGCCACGCCGTCATGTCCGACCCTGCCTCCACTCGTGTGGACCAATCGGCTTTGGTGGAGATGATATTCACCGATTCCATACCGTATTCCAAGAAGTGCAGCAAGGTGAAGATTCTCTCTGTTGCGGATATGTTTGCCGAGGCTATACGGCGCGTATGCAGCGGTGAATCCATCAGTTCCCTTTATGTGATTTAAGCGTAATAGAAATATCCTATATAGAAAGAGGCATGCTCCTTTGGGCATGCCTTTTTTGATGCACAAATTGTTAATAATATTCAGCTGAAGATGTATTTTCCACAGGGAACTTTATGGGTCCAAGGCAAATCCCTTCCTTTTCAGAAGTGTTTTCTATTGGAAACAAAAGCAGGTATTATCTATTAATTGGTCTATTATGAGGTATGTTATTGTTGGAGGGGTAGCGGGTGGTGCTACGGCGGCACGTATCTGCCGGAACACTGAGAAGGCCGGGAATCGGAAGTGGTTGGCATCGATGTGGTTCAGAAAACGGTTACTTCTGAACTTTACGATAAAGTTGTGCATACTCCAATTGGGATTTAATGTTTCGGGTACCATTAAATTGCTGAAAATCGGCGATATGCACAACTCTTTATTTATCGTTTTGCTAACTTTTTAATTCAACTAAGGGGTTTATTATATTCTTCCCACTTCACATTGTGCATGTCACCGCTTTTCTGGAATTCCTCGTGGAAAGCGAAGCAACACTTCAGGTTCTGCGGGGTATGCCCTTTAACACCCATTTCGAGGTACTCGTTAAGCAACGGGCGGTAGTCGGGATGCACACAGTTGTCGATGATGCAACGTGCACGCTGGATAGGCGATTTCCCGCGTAAATCGGCAACGCCGTATTCCGTAATCATGATTTTCACCGAATGCTCGCTGTGGTCGAGGTGGGATACCATCGGAACGAACGAACTGATTTTGCCGCCTTTCGCCGTAGATGGTGTCGTGAAGATTGAAAGCATCGCGGCGCGAGTGAAGTCGCCCGACCCCCCTATCCCGTTCATCATCTTCGTACCCAAGACGTGTGTCGAGTTCACGTTGCCGAAGATGTCGGCTTCCAAAGCAGTGTTGATTGCAATCAGCCCGAGGCGGCGCGCCACTTCGGGACTGTTGGAAATTTCCTGCGGACGGAGCAGTAGCTTGTCTTTGAAGAAGTCGAGGTTCCCGTAAATGTCGCGGATTACTTCGTTGCTGACAGACAGCGAACAGCCGCTCGCGAATTTGACGCGCCCTTCCTTCATCAGCTGTATAACGGCATCTTGTATGACCTCCGTATAGATGTTGAACGCCGGAATCTCCTCGTTCTCGCCCATACTGCCCAGCACGGCATTCGCCACGTTGCCGACACCACTCTGCAGTGGGACAAATTCTTTCGGGAGCCGTCCCGCACGGATTTCATGCACAAGAAAGTCTGCCACGTTCTTGCCGATAGCCAATGTGACGTCATCCAGAGGAGCGAAAGGCTTGCCCTCATTCGGTTCGCTTGTCTTTACTATGCCGACTATCTTGGAAGGGTCTACTTTGACATACGGGAGACCGATGCGGTCAGACGGCGTGTAAACTGGGATTTCCCTGCGATAAGGAGGGTCTGCAGGCTCGTAAATGTCGTGCATTCCTCTAATCTCCTTCGGGTGGCGGTCGTTCAGCTCAACAATTATGCGGTCTGCCATATGGCAGATGGTCGGCAGGATTCCGACACCACAAGTCGGGACAATCTCCCCGTCTTCCGTAACATCGGCAGCTTCCACTATCGCCACATCCACTTTCCCGAGGAAACCATAGCGCATATCCTGCGCGAGTTCCGACAAATGCATGTCAAAATATTGTACCTGTCGCGAATTGAGCGCTGCACGCAAGTCTTTGCTCGATTGGTAAGGTGTACGGAACTTAATCGCATTGGCACGAGCAAGCACACTATCCAGTTTATCCCCTGTTGATGCACCTGTGAACATTCCTATCTGAAACGGGTTCCCCTTTGCATGTTCTTCTTCTGCCTTCTTCGCGATGGCTCCCGGTACGACTTTCGGGCATCCGGCAGGAGTAAAACCACTAAAGCCTACGTTATCATCATGATGGACATAGGCAGCAGCTTCTTCAGCTGTAATGAATTTAAATGCCATGATTGTTATTTATATGTTAAAATCGTAGTTCACAGATGCAAACATACGGAAAATAAACGGAAATAACTACAATGCCATACTAAAAAGGAAGATCATGCCCCAGCTGCTTTACGCAACTGCCCTACCTGTGCAGAATCTCCTCTTTTGCCATAAATAAATGCAGCCGCATAAAATCATACAACAATATCCTCTACTCGCTTATCATGAAGAACACTAATCGCAAAATCTCTCAGGAAATAGCATATACTCTTCCAAGGCATTTTGGTTTCCATAAGGGTAACTTCCATATCTTTCAATATTTTCTGCAGCAGAAAGTACGAGAAATTGATTAATTGCCATTATATCGGATGGATGTTGCAGGATATATTCCGATATGGTATGGGCGCAAACTAACCTCATGCGGTTATAGAGGTCATTGGGGATAGTCGCATCTTTGGAAGGACCATCCAAGTGCTGCAAAAGACATCTCCAAGTTCGCCAAATCTCATATAAATAAAGAGAGTACTTGCCCGACTTCATCAAATCTTCCAAACGCTTAATCGCAGGATGTTCCAGGTCATCTACATTGGTATGGGCATACTCCAAAGTATAAATACACTTTTCATCAAAACTTTTCGTCTCATCTGCAGATTGTTTCAAATAGGCTATGGATAAAGCATCATTTGTTCCCCTCAAAGAAAAAATGGAATCATAATCCTGTATGACATTATTCTTGTCGTATATCTCATAATACTTGTCTTCTGTCAAGTCTCCATAATGA
>CAYZTO010000144.1:0-5531 GCA_964481365.1 uncultured Parabacteroides sp.
TGATTGGTTTCAGACCGACAAATGAAATGTGTAAAAAAACGAAATCAATAATACATTACTTGTTTGAACTGTTGCGCAAGCATGACCCTGAGATTAACAGAATATTTTGGTCTTGGTTAAATTGATTGTATTATGAAATTTTAAAAAAATAGGTGTTACTGTTTTTTGTGCTATTGCCACACAATTGGCTAACGCACAAGCTAAATTTTCTCGTGACACAATTTTTATGTATACAAAGAATTTATCCTTGTATTCATCTGCTTTACAGGTAAAAGATACTCTTAATGCCGAGAATGAAAATGGACGTTTTGAAGAGCAAGCGTTAGTTTTAAGAAATAGTTCACAAGAAGTTATCGATGTGTTGAGTATGTGTCGTAACAGAACCACTCCAAATAAAGTAAAGTTGGTAAAAATTGGAAATAATCTATTTCAAATAGAGCAAAGATATGTAATAAAAATCACTAACAAAACATTAGAGGCATTTGATAAAAGTTTCGACAAACCTCGCCATTGTGATCATGCTTCTCATTATTCTCATTATTCAAGTAGATAATTATGAAACAGATTCAAGGTACTTCATATAATATTGAAGATGACATAATTGGGCGTATAACTTTTGGTAAAAAGAATTTACTTTGTCGTTCTAATGATATTCTGGTCTGTAAAGACGCATCAACTCCTGCATTTGGATATGCTGCAACAGTTACGACGAAAGAATCCATTACAGACAATGGAAAGCCTTATTGCATAGTCGGCAACACGGATGAGTTCCATGAGGGCGATGTCGTCGTTATCAATAAACAAGGGGAAATCATTTTCGTGTATGAGATTGAATCCAACCACAATGCGATAATGGCTACAGAACGATGCAACCACCGTTGCATCATGTGTCCGCAACCGCCAATATTGCAAGAGAAGGATAAAACGCCATTCAACTTGAAATTGATTTCACTGTTTGACAAGAATACCCAAGAAATTGGTATAACCGGAGGTGAGCCTACACTTATCGGTGACAATTTGTTTGTCTTGATAAATCACATCAAGAAAGAGTTGCCTAAAACGGCTATCAGTATCCTTTCAAACGGCGTTAAGTTTGCGGATAAGGAATATGCCATGAAGCTGGCAAAATGCAGGCATCATGATTTGCAGATTGATATTCCGCTTTTTTCAGACATTGCGGGAGAACACAACCGTATTGTTGGCGCAAAGACTTTTTATAAGACCGTACAAGGATTGTATAACCTCGCTTTGTTTCGCCAACGGATAGGGATTAGGATAGTTGTCCATAAACAAACCTATAGACGGTTACCCCAATTTGCAGATTACATTTACCACAACTTTCCGTTTGTTGCACAAGTCGCTTTCATGCAAATGGAAACGACAGGATTGGCAAAAGAAAATTTCGACCAACTTTGGATAGACCCATACGACTATAACATGGAATTACGGGAAGCAGTCTTGTTGCTTGCTGACAGAGGTATGAAACCGTATATCTACAATGCTCAATTATGTGTGTTGCCTGAAGACATCAGGTGTTATGCCCGGCAGTCTATTTCGGATTGGAAAGACATATACATTTCGGAATGTGACGGATGCGCATTGCGAGGCCAATGTGCAGGATTCTTTCAATCCAATAGGGAAGCGCATAGCACCCATATTAAAAAGGTAGAGAGTATATCATCCGATATATCGTGTTAATTAACTTATTGTCTAACATTAAAAGAAGGAGGTATCAATGAAGAAACTCTTGTTCTTTGCGGTCTCTGCAATTATTGCAGGAGCGAGCTACTGTACTTCTGTTGGAGAAAAGATTGTCGCCAAAGTGACAAACAGCGACACTCAAATCGAACAGCAGCAGGAACAGACGTTGGTGTTGGAACAGTCCATTGATGAGCATAATCTACTCACATGGCATAGTTCCCACGTTTCTCATCGCTCGCACAGTTCGCACAGTTCGCACAGTTCTCATCGCTCACATTATTCCAGTTATTGAGGATTTGTAGTCTTTGCAATGGGAGGGATAATTATCTCTCCCTTTTTACTTTGTTTTATTCAGATGATACTTGGTAAGAGTTATCTGGATAAGGAAGCAATGCCGGCCACGACAATCCGCAATCCGGACGGTTGCTTATTCATATACATATCCATGAAACGGGGCTCTTAATTTAAAGGTTGTGTTCTTTTAAGATAGATTTAAAGGAAAATCTGAGAGGATATTATTAAGAAATGAACAAGATTGCATGACTTGGAGGATGGGGAAGAACTTGTCCCTCCTCATGTCCTGCTTGTTTTGGGGTTGGCACGTTTTTTCTTTTTGATAAGGCTCTTTTTGTACAGAAGTCTGCCTTTTTTAAAAAGAAACCGATGAATAGTTTTAAAATAATTTGCACCTGATTTGATTTTTTTCTTTTTTTGCCCCAAAACATTAAGATTAAAGAACGCCATGAAAAAACTATTCACGGTTTGGATGCTTCTGGGCATAAGTTCAGTCGCCTTGTTTTCGGCAGAAGAAAAAACGTACAGTCTGGTTCGCTCCGCGGACGAAGTCGTCGCGGGCAAGTATTTAATCGCGGCAAAATCCGATGAGGGGGTGTGGTATGCGCTGGGATATCAAATGACGAATTATCGCAGTGCGGTGGAAATCGCAGTCTCGGAAGATGGTGTGGTTACGACGGAGGTAGCAACAGACGCGGGAGAACAAAAATTGCCTTACGAGATAAGGATTGATGCATTGACTTCTGCTTATTATTTGGTGGATGAATTGGGTTCTGCTCCGTATTTATATTTAGGAAAGGGTGAGAGTGACGTAAATTTGAGGCTTCAGCCTGAAAGGAATACAACTAACTAGTGGACTAAAGAAACCATGGGGGAAGACGGGGCTATTTCTTTGTCAAACCGTAAAAGCTATATGGGCTTAAATGGCACAAGCACTCAGTTTAGGTGCTATTATGCCTCGTCTTCATATAAGGTCTATCTCTTTAAAGAGACTGACGAAGCCGATGCCCCATCTGACTCCGACCCGGTGGTCGTCACTCCTCCCGAGATTTCTTTGCCTGCGGGTACTTATGCAGGCGAGCAGCAGGTGACTATTACGGCCGCGGATGGCTTGACGATTTATTATTCCTTAAATGCTTCCGTCGCGGGTGACGCTTTCCAACGGTATGAAGAGGTGATAACAATTTCTTCTTCGTCAATTTTGCAGGCGTATACCCAAGATGCCGACGGCAACCGGAGTGAAATCGTTTCGGTTAGCTATACGATAGGAGGAGAAGCAGTTGGACCCGACCCCGATCCGGAGCCGGACGACCCGATGGCGGATATCATAGCCGATGCTTCTACTCCTGCCGTATGGGTGCGGAGGTTTTATGAGTCGTTTGATAAAAACGATGGTTTGGGGGGAAATGACGGGAAATGGAGTGGAACTTTATGGAATGAGCTTGTTAGTGGGACTTCAACTGCCAAGACCTTGCCGGAGTCCAGTGTGGACATGCCAGGTTGGCAAATCAGCCAAGGTGCAGCATCAAAAGGGAGTCAATGTCTGGTCTTTAGGGGACGCAGGGATGGTAATAATTATTATTCGGGAGAATTGACCAGCCCGGCTTTGGGGTTTAGTGGAAACGGGCTTCTGCGTTTTAAGGTTGCAGCATGGAATACCAATGCTGAGAAAACAGGACTTACGTTGTCTTTTAGTACGGTATTGACCACTGCCCGGTTCATAGTAGACGGGGAGGAGGTACAGAAATATGAAGTTCCTGGTATTGTGAAAGGGGAATTTGTGACGGTAGAATTATTGTTGACTGATGTGGAGGAAAGTACGCGTCTTTGTTTTTCCACGCCGGAAGAGCGTTCGGACAACCCGACTACCCGTACGTTCATTGACGAAGTTGAGGTTTATGAACTATATTCGGCAGGCGGGGGAGTTGAATGGGACACGGGTGAGGAGTCGCTTATGTCTGGTTCGTGGACTTCCACCGAGTTGGCCGCCGTGTTAGGTGTGGCAGATTGGGACGTGGAGTCCGCCACGGGGTTGGATTTGCGTGCTATCGGGGCGCGGTTGGCGGAGAACTTCACGGTGGACAACAGTGGCGGAAACCCCAATCTCTTGGTTTTCTCTGATTCTGGAATCACTGTGGAGAATGGCATCAATGTGGCTGGCGGCATCCTTTCCCAGCCTGCTGCCTTGACAGATTTGCGTGACTTCTCCCTTGCAGAAGCTGTTTCGGGTGAGGTCTCGTACGCCCGGTTGTTCAGCGGAGTGGGTGCTGACGACGCCGGAGGATGGAGTGTGCTTTGCCTTCCGTTTGCGGTAGAGACCGTGACGGACGGTGAGGGAAATGAATATATCCCTTATGCGGAGTGGATGGAGACACAGTCTGCCGATGTCGGTTTCTATTGGCTGAAGGTATCCACGGAAGAGAAGAATGCCATCAATACGGACGCGACGTCCATCGAGGCAAATGTGCCTTATCTTATCGCTTTCCCGAATTATGGGTATGAGGAGTACCCGCTCTTGAATGTCGGGGAAAACGTGGAATTTACCTTTTCGGGAAGTGAAGGATTGGTTGCTACCACCGGCCTTACGCCGACTGCGATGCCGCAATGGGAGTTTTGGGCAAACTATAAGACAGCCGAAGAGGTTGGGACGTACCGTTATGTATTGAATGACGCTGGTTTGGCCTTTGAGAATGATGGGGCGTTGCAACCTTTCCGTCCGTATGTGGCCTATACGGATACTGTCGGCATACTGAATGCGCCGTTACGTTTCCTGATAAGCGACGCCAATACGCCTTCGAGGTTGATGGAGCTTGTGTTCCCTGACAAACAGGCATCTCTTTTGCAAGTAGAAACAAGAGAGGGCGGGATACGGTTGACGGCCTCTGGTGAGGTGCGTGCTGTGGTCTATACGATAGATGGCCTCCTCTTACACGAGTTCTTGTTGCAATCCGGGGAAACCCGCGTAGTTTCGTTGCTGTCGGGGATTTATATAGTGAACAAACAAAAGATTGTGGTTTCTAAAAATTGATGGGACTATGAAACTGGATAAAAAGAAAAAGTATGTAGCTCCGGCCATCGAAGTGATAGAGATGAAGACTGAAGGAGTTTTAGCATATTCTGGTGGAGAGAAATTCCAGAATAAGCAGGGTATTGATTTGTCACTCCCGGAAGGTTCGAGTGGAGGGAAATCAATATGGTCGAGTACCCTTTAACTTGAAAAAGGAACAAGATTATTAGGAGAAGGTCTTCTTTTTGCGGAATGTGAGTTTTTGGGGTTAGTAAAAGCCGGCCAAGTGGGAAAAGTCGCTTGGTCGGCTTTTATGTGTTTTTTAGGAAATGGTTGTTCTCTCTTCTTTTTTTGATAGTTCCCCCCGTAACCATTTCTTTGCCCAAGAAGCCCTTATTATATATTATATGTGTTATTGTTATTTTCGTGGTATTCATGTTGTTTTTCCGGTAAAAAGTTTCGTTTTGGTTTTGCGGTTTCCTTTGTTCGGCGTACTTTTGCACCCGCTTTCAAGGTTGAAGGCTTCGCA
>CAYZTO010000145.1:0-5516 GCA_964481365.1 uncultured Parabacteroides sp.
AGCAAAGACAGGGGCGGTATTGGCTTTTTCTTGTCGCACCGGCATATAAATCGCGATTTATATTTAGATTTGCGAGGATGATAAAAACCAGTTACAAACTAATCATAACGCATAATATTGTATGAATAAACCGATTCTAATCCTTGGCGGCATCCTCTTTTCCGCCATAGCGAGGGCTGAAATCAAATTGCCCGATTTAATCAGTGACAACATGGTATTGCAACAGGACACGAATGTCTGCCTTTGGGGGGAAGCCACTCCGGAAAGCACCGTAAACATCAAAGTTTCGTGGTCGGACGATATTGTAATAACATCAAAAGCCGGGATTGACGGCAGCTGGAAGGCTACGGTTGCCACTCCCAAAGCGAGTTTTACCCCTTATACGGTAAGCATCGACGACGGCGACGGTTCGCCTTGCACGTTGCAAAATGTATTGGTGGGAGAAGTTTGGTTTTGCTCCGGGCAGTCGAACATGGAGATGCCCCTGACCGGTTTTTGGAACTGTCCGGTTTCTGATTCCAACAATACGATTGCTGATGCGCCCAACCATCCCGCCATACGCATGGCAACAATCGAGAAGCAGTCGGCTCTCGAACCGCAAGAGTACGCGAAAGGTTCGTGGAAACTTCCTACCACAGAAAATGCCCAGTGGTTCAGCGCCACGGCGTATCATTTCGCACTCACTTTGCAGCGGACCCTACAAGTTCCCGTCGGGATAATAAGCTGTGCATGGGGAGGTTCGCGCGTTGAAGGCTGGTTGCCGCGTGAAATCCTCGAAACTTTCCCCGACGAAGACCTTGGCAAAGCCGGAAGCAAGGAAGGACTTGAGTATATGCAACCCATGATAATGTATAACGGTCTCCTATATCCTTGCAGGCACTATACAATCCGTGGATTCGCGTGGTACCAGGGTTGCAGCAACGTCGGTCATGCCGATACCTACGCCTCGCGGCTTGCGACTATGGTCGAACATTGGCGGACCCTCTGGGGAAACGGTTCCCTGCCGTTCTATTTCGTGGAAATTGCGCCCTATGCTTATGACGGGAAGCCCGACGGCATCGAAGGAGCCTTGCTACGCGAGGCGCAGTTCCGTGCACAGTCACTAATCCCGCACAGCGCGATTGTTTGCACGAATGATTTGGTCACACCATTGGAAGAACCGCAAATCCATCCGGCAAACAAACGCCAAGTGGGGGAGAGGCTTGCTTTCCACGCCCTTGGCAAAACCTACGGCTTCGGCGGGATAGTTTCGGACTCCCCTTATTATAAAGGAATGGAAGTAAAAAACGATACCGTGGAGGTTGAATTTGAAAACGCCCGCGAGGGGTTGAGCCCGTGGATAGACATACAGGGCTTCGAGCTTGCCGGAAGCGACGGTGTGTTCCATAAAGCCGACGCATGGTTGGATTCGGAGCGTATCCGCGTATGTGTGCGCTCTGAAAACGTCAGCCAACCGGTTGCAGTGAGATATGCCTTCCGCAATTTCTGCATCGGAAACCTTGTGAACTCACGCGGGCTGCCTGTAATCCCTTTCCGAAGCGATTTCTGACGGCTTGCACACGGGTGAAACCTGTCTTCGAACAAGTTTTCCGATACTCCGTTTTCCGGCAATCTCCCCAAAAACTCTTGCGAAGACAGGCACTTTCCCCGCAGGGTAACTTACGACTTGTTTTCTTTCGGGAAAAACTTCTCCCTTATGCCGTGGAAATATTCTTTCAGCAGCTTTACGTCTTCAGATTTATCAGTAAACACCTCGAGGAAGAGTGGCTTCTCCGTTTCCTGCGGCTGCGTGAATTCCGTCATGGCTTCCCTGAGTTCATCTTCATTATGCACGGCAATGTAGTGGAATCCCCTGTCTGTAGCCCATGCTTTTGCTTTTGCATTGTGGCGTCCGGCAACGAAACGCTGTGTCCTGTCGCCCATTTCCAAGCCTGGCAGGGTATGGAATATTTCTCCGCCCCCGTTGTTTAAGAGCATTACGCGGAGATTTGGGCGGACGGCAGAGTTCCAAAGAGCGTTCATGTCGTAGAAGAAGCTCAAATCACCGATGGCAACGTAGTTTATGCGTTGCGAAAGGTAAGCATAACCTATCGCCGTGGAGAGTGAACCCTCGATGCCGTTTGTCCCCCTGTTGCTACAGACCTCTACAATGTTCGGGACGGAGAATAATTGCGCGTAGCGGACGGTTGAGCTGTTGGCAAGGTGTAACGACGATTCAGGGGGGATGTTTTTAAGCAAAGCTTTGATGGCAGACATTTGCGAATAGGCAAATTCCGGCTCTGCTATCTGCTTGGAAAAGTTTTCCCAACGGCGTGGGAAGTCTGTGGGCTTGTTTTCCATCAGGTAGGCGATTTTTTCCAGGAACTCGAACGGGTCCATCTCGATGATTGTAGTAAGTGCGCAAAATGTATCCGTCACGTTACCGTCTAAGGAGACATGCCAATGCTCTTTAGGCGGATGTTTACGCAAGAGTTGCTTCAGTCTCTTGGAAACAATGTGCCCGCCGTAAGTGATGACGAGTTCCGGAAGCATTTGCTCCTGTTCCTTACTTCCTTCGGGAAGGGCATAAATGATTGTATCGAAGTTCTTGATGGGTATTCCGGGTATTGTACGGTTTCCGGTGTGTTCGGTAAGCCATGCGAAGTGTTTATACAACTGCTTACAGATTTTCCGCTCGAATAGGTAAATCAAATTCATCTGCCCGACAATCATCATACGCCGATTATAATTGTTGAGGCGCGTGATTAGTCCGTCGTATTCCTTATCATACACGTTTAGCCCGTGGTACCTCTCAATAACGCGGACTTCCGGCAGTTCTTCGGTGTTGAAGTTGAAAAGAGGTTCTGAAATGGGGATATTTATATGTACAGGTCCTTTCCCGTGGTGGTTTAGCTCAAGTATCGCTTCATTAACCAAACGGTTGCAGTACCATCGGTCGTTGTCGGTGTGTATTTCCGGCAAATTAACCGAAATCTTTACCAAAGAACCGAATACACCTGGCTGCGGGAGAGTTTGCCCGTCCATTTGCCCTATCCAGGAAGCCGGAAGGTCGGCGGAGATGATTACCAAAGGTATTTTCTGGTAAAATGCTTCTGCAATCGCAGGATGCAGGTTTAGCAACGCAGTCCCTGATGTGCAACAGATGGCTGCAGGTTTCCCACCATTCAGCGAAAGTCCAATGGCGAAGAATCCGGCGCTGCGTTCATCGGTTATAGCGTGGCAGGTAAAGAATGGATGGTTTGCAAACGTGTGCGTCAGCGGTGAGTTCCTGCTTCCGGGGCATAAAACGATATTCCGGACTTCGTGGGCTTTGAGTAGAGCCACGAGTTGGAGAATGTTTTCTTTGTCTGAATAAGCCATAGAGTTTGGAATGTGTTATTAATTAATCAGTTTGATAATCTTCCGGGTTTCTTCCGTCATGTTTTCTGCCCTGACGATAGTTCCCGAAACTGCAATGCCTGTAATACCGGTTTGCATAAGGGATGTTATGTCTGCAGGCTCTATCCCCCCGATTGCATATACAGGAATATGAATTTTAGCCTCCTTGCATTGAGCCATAATGGAACGGTACCCTTCAATGCCGAGTATTGGACTGAGGTTTTCTTTCGTGTTCGTGAACCGGTAGGGACCTAAACCAATGTAAGACGCTCCATCTTTGGCCGCTTGTTGTATGTCTTCGAACGTATTGGCTGTTGCACCCACGATAAAGCCACTCCTTTTTGCTGCACGGACACGTTTCCAAACTTCGGCGACTGGCATATCCTTTTTCCCGACGTGTACGCCGTCGGCTCCTGAAGCAAGAGCAATTTCCACATCGTCGTCAATGCAAAGAAGCGTGTTGTTTTCATGGCATAACATGGCAACCTTGCTGACATAGTCGAGGTTCAGGGAGTTTTTCATTCTTAGCTGGACCCAACGGCATCCTCCTTCGATGGCATGCCGTGCTTCTTCATATTCAGATAACCGTTCTGTGCGGTGTGTGATTAACATCAGGCGGTATATGTCTTTGCTTAAAATCATATTTTCCCTATACATATTAATAAAGTATTCAATCGTTTTATGGTATCTCGATAGTCCTCCGGATTCTTTCCCCATAAATAACCAAGTACGGCTACGCCCCCAAAAGGCAAGTCTTTTAACAGTGACAAAGTCTCAGGGCAGATGCCACCCAAAGCAAAAACCTTTGAAGTTAAGATTCCTTCTTTGGCAGCATTCTGCAAAGCTTCTATGGAGAAGTTGCTTTTGTATCCTTCCTTTGATATACTGTTGAAAATAGGACTTAGGAAACAATAAGACAGTTGGCTGTTGGATTTTATTTCCTCAAACGAATGGCAAGAGCAGCTGACATTTCCTTTGAATCCGCGTGGTGAAACCGGATTGCGTTTGTTAAGATGGATACCTCCTACTGCAGGGTATTCTTCCAATAATTCGAAATGGTCATGTAGTGTTATATATGGATGGTACTCTTGGGGAATTTCATCTAAGAGAGCTTTCAGTTTGCCAACTGGTGCTTCTGGTTTGCGGAGATGCAATTTTTCTAATCCGTTCTTGAAGAGAAGCGTGATTAGTTCCGCTTCTTTATTGAAGAAAGTCGGGAGGGTGATAACTACCAATTGTTTCATTTCTCGGTACGTTTTATTTTCATCAATACTTTCGGGGCAAAGAAATGGTCCATGCCTCCGTGACCGGCTCCTATGTATACATCAGCCCCGCTGTCCAAAGCTGTGGATACATAAGTTTTTCCTTCACCTACGGCTTTCAATAAATCACTCCCTGATGCAAGGGATGCAGTGATGGCTGAGGAAAGTGTGCAGCCTGTACCGTGAGTATTAACCGTTTCTATGCGTTCTGACAGGAATCGGTACGGTCTGTCTATGCCTTTTATGCAAAGTAAATCCAACATATAGGAACTTGAAAGGTGTCCTCCTTTCATTAATACTGCATTACAGCCCAATTCTAACATACGCATTCCGGCTTTCAGCATATCTTCGTCGTTATGAATGTCGATGCCGGTCAGGTAGCTTGCTTCATCGAGGTTGGGAGTCACTAAAGAAGCCAAGGGGAATAATTCTGAAATATATTTATCTATGGCATCATCTTGCAACAGGCGGCTTCCGCTGGTAGAAATCATGACCGGATCCACCACAAGCCATCGTGGTTTATAACATCTGATGGCATCAGCCACGATAGATATTGCTTCGCGGTTATGGAGCATTCCGGTTTTGACTGCATCTATATAAAGGTCTTCAAATACGGCATCCAATTGTCCTTTCAATACTTCCGGATTTACAGCTTGTATGCCATGTACGCCGGTTGTGTTTTGTGCGGTTATGGCAGTCAGGACAGAAGCCCCGTAAACACCCATTGCCGAAAAGGTTTTCAAATCCGCTTGTATTCCTGCCCCGCCGCAACTGTCCGAACCTGCTATTGTAAGTGCAGTAGGATAGCGGTATATCATTTTAGATTGTCCCATATTCGCCTTTGTTTCAGATGAGGGCAAAAGTAGGTAAAATATA
>CAYZTO010000146.1:0-5419 GCA_964481365.1 uncultured Parabacteroides sp.
TATGCGTGATAACAGGCACACAGCGTCATCATCAACGCAGTTATGTTGAATCTTATAAAAAGGTAATGGAAGGTTTAATCGGTGAAATTACCGGCGGTATCGTCTATTGGAACCAGAATATGCTATGGTATCGCGAACGCCAGCAAGGTTGGAGCGACTGCGAATGGATGATTAAAGACTGGGTGAATTGGAAATGGTTGTCGGGCGACCACATCGTTGAACAACACGTTCACAATATTGATGTATTTACTTGGTTCAGTGGATTGAAACCGGTGAAGGCTGTAGGATTCGGTTCCCGCCAACGCCGCTTAACCGGAGACCAGTACGACAATTTCAGCGTAGATTTTACGATGGAAAATGGTATCCATCTGCATAGCATGTGCCGTCAGATTGATGGTTGTGCAAACAACGTAAGCGAATTCATACAGGGAACTAAGGGTTCATGGGACAGTTCTACGATGGAAATCAAAGATCTCGCCGGCAATGTTATCTGGAAATATGACGCAGACGCAGAGAAAACCCAGTATAAGCAAACAGATCCTTATACATTAGAGCATGTCAATTGGATTAACTGCATCCGTAGCAACAAGCCTATCCAGCAAGCTTCAGAAACAGCCGTTGCGAACATGGCTGCCATAATGGGACGTGAATCTGCTTATGCAGGTTCAGAAACAACTTGGGACACCATGACAGCATCTCCTCTAGATTATATTCCTAAAGATTTGAATCTGGGTAAAATGGATATGAGCGGCTTCACCGTTCCTGTTCCCGGGAAACCGATTGACAAGAAATAATTAGCATAATATTATGGCTTTAGATAGACGGCATTTCTTGAAATCTGCTTTATCCGGTGCTGCACTTGTTGGAGGAAGTTCTTTGTTGGCTTCCTGCAACAATGCCCCGCAAGCACAACAGTCGGCAGTTTCACAAGAAAGCAAACTTAATGGCATCCCCTACCAGTCTTCCGCTGCCCTCAATCTTTCTTTGCAAGAAGGAATTGCTCCGGGAGAAAGTCTGGATGAAAAGCTCGACTTCATGGAAAAGTTAGGCTTTGTCGGTATTGAACCCGGCGGAGGGGATTTGGCAAAACGAGTAGATGAGTTCAAACAAGTATTGAATGGTCGCAGCATCAAAGTGAGTGCCATCTGTGCCGGCTTCAAAGGTTTCATTCTTTCTACCCAACCGGAAGTAAGAAAACAATGCATGGACACAATGAAAGAAATCATCGCCGCTGCCGGGGAACTGGGTTCTGTCGGTGTGATTATTGTTCCGGCATTCAACAACCAAAAACCGGTAATGCCGCATACTCAGGAAACCCGCGACTTCTTATGTGAACAGTTTAACGAAATGGGTTCTTATGCTGCTGAACACGGTACAACGGTAATATTCGAACCTCTGAACCGCAAAGAGGCTTTCTATCTACGTTTAGTTGCCGATGCTGCTTCGCTTTGCCGGGATATAAACAATCCGGGTGTCCGTTGCATGGGCGATTTCTGGCACATGAGTTGGGAGGAGACTTCCTTTATGGGTGCGTTCCTTTCTGCGGGAGAATATTTGCAGCACGTACATATTGCCAGCCTCAAACGCCGCAGCATGCCGGGTGAAGATGGCGAGGCAGACAACTTTGTTGATGGTTTCAAGGGATTAAAAGCTTTGGGATACAACAAGTACATCAGTTTTGAGTGCGGTTGCCAAGGCGAAGACCGTGCCGCAGCCATTACCAATGCTGTCGAATTGATTAAGAGGCAGTGGGACGAAGCTTAGCTTGAAATATTTCTCGGTTTATGCCTTTAGTTTATTCTAATATGCAGATGAGCGAGGTGGTGGAAGAACACACCTCGCTTATTCCTGTCCTTAACCGGCTGGGCATCCGCTTAGGATTAGGAGACAAATCTGTTTCTGAAATCTGTGCGGAACATGAATTGGACACAGATTTCTTGCTGACTGTCATCAACACGTTTCTAAATGATGAGTATTTCCCGGAAAAAAAACTCCGCACCTTCCATTTGTCGCAAATCATCGACTACCTTACGAAAACCAACCATTATTACAAGCAATTCCAACTTCCCAACATCGAACGGCATCTTAATTCTTTCCTCTCCATGAACGGAAAAAACCATTCGCTTTCTTTAATCGGGTGTTTCTTCAATTCTTTCAAGGAAAAGCTCCTCACACGCATAACGCTCGATGACCATACATGGTTCCCTTATTGCCTCGAATTAAGCCATAAACTTTCAATTGACGGGAATATAGATTCTGACAAGGAATTACTCCTCCCCTCTTCCGATATCAATGACGACCATATCGAAGCCTTGCTCAACGATTTGAAAAGCATAATGGTGAAACACATATCTGGAGAATACGACGACAATTTGTGCTATGCCGTCATTTTTGCCATCAGCAGTTTGGAGAAAGACATAAGGCAACACAACCGGATACGCTATCGCATCCTTACGCCTATGGTAAAGGCGATGGAAAACTTGTGCCAGCATTAATGTTCCGCTCTGATGAACAAGAACAGACTGATTGCCATAATCCTTGCCGACACATTGCAAGCCATAGGCATACACAGCCTTTTGTCTGATTTCTTTCCGCAGTTTTCCATCCGGCATTTCCAGTTGTTCTCTTTGCTTGAAAATTCGTCAGACAACTTCGATTTCTATATCACCGATTCTTCGACATACGTCTGCAACCTTGATTATTTCCTGCTGCGCCGCAATAAGACGCTTGTCCTCACTACCGACAAAAAAACTGATGCCCCTTCTTCTTCACCGTATTTCCTTCCTGTCGGGGCTTCAATGGAAACCTTGATTGAATGTTTGGAGAATGTTTTTACTGTCGAAAATCCTGTTACACTGTCTGATTCAACTGAAGGCAAGGAGCTTTCCATGCGTGAAATTGATGTCCTTAAGGAAATAGTCCGGGGAGGAACGAACAAGGAGATTGCCGACCATTTGAACATCAGCCTCAACACCGTTTTGTCCCATCGGAAGAACATCACAACCAAACTGGGCATCAAGACTGTCCCCGGACTGACTTTTTACGCCATCATGAACGGAATCATATCCGGTAACGAAATCGACACTTGATTCCACCATATTTTCCCGTCGATAAACCAACCTTTTTTCAACCTCTGAATAAAACGGCAATACTTCCTGCCCGCCTGTGCTCTTTAGCAAAACTGTTTGAGCCTTTGAGAAAACACTTCCGTATGTATCATTTTTATTTTTGCATAAAGCAATCTATATGAAAATGATGACATGGTAAACAGACAGACTATTTCCCGACGCAATTTCTTAAAGTGTGGCATGGCTGCAGGTGGCGCAGTAGCTGCCAGCTCTATCTTGCCTTCCGTGGCATTCGCTTCGGAAAACAATACGGACAAAAAAGAAGATGAGGATTATACGATGGACGGGCAGCTCGACGGCGTGTGCGACATCCACCTGCATTGCGCACCCGACAGCAAGTCCCGATTAACCGACGAGCTGTCTTTCATCCGCGATGCACGGCGTGCCGGATACCGGGCGGTAATGTTCAAGTCCAACGATTTCAGTTGTCACGACCGCGCATACATTATCCGGCAGGCAGAACCCGGCTTTGAAGTTTTCGGAAGCATCTGCATGAACCGCGTACACGGCGAGCGGGTAAATCCTTTCGCTGCGGAAAAAGCCATCAACACCACCGGAGGGTTATGCCAGTGCATCTGGTTGCCTACGCAGGACGCTGTTTACCAAAACCTGTCCCGCCTTGGGAAAAAAGAAGGAATACCGGTTTTGGATGATAGCGGAAAAGTTCTGCCTGAGGTTGTGCGCGTCATGGAACTGTGTGCCGAAGCCGACATAATAATCGCTTCCGGACATTCGTCGCCTGAAGAAAGCATCGTGCTGGCAGAAAAAGCCCGCGAAGTAGGCGCAAGGAAATTCGTCGTGACCCATGCCAATTCCGGAATATGGACCATGACTCACGACCAGATAAAACGCTGCATCGACCTCGGTGCATGGATAGAATACAGCTACATCACAAATCTTTGGGGACCGGGAACGGGCTTGCCGGACTTCACACGAATGGACGACAAGACGTTCTCGGCTTTTGCGGGCATCAATCCAGAGCGCAGCTTCATCACAACCGATTTAGGACAGGTCGGTATGCCGCACCCGATAGACGGAATGCGCCGTTGCATAGAAGCCCTGTTGGAGAACGGACTAAAACAAGAAGATATTGATATGCTTGTGCGCCATAATCCTGCAAAGCTGGTAGGATTACAGGAACTTTAGCGGTGGTCAGGGCTTTGCACCGTTTTTATGAAGCGACGAAAATACTTTTACTCTCTTTACATAAAACTTCCAAAGCAGGCATATCCCGGTCAGCCCCGATGGTAAATCCGGCAAACGCTTCTCCATGTTTTCTTTGCGCTTCGGCTCATACCCCGGACGCAGGGAACGGAAAGCGCGGCAGGCTTTGTAAACTGCCATTGCGTTGCCGGGATGCCCGCCGAGGATAAAACGCAACGCCGCCAGATAATCGAGAAAAAAACGGATGCGCATCACGTGCTTCAGACTTTCAGGCGGAAGGTTTTTATACAGCATCAAAAGGTTATTCCGGAAGTTCAGGAATGTTTTGCGCGGATGTTCCATCCCGAGAGTGGCACCTCCCACATGGTACACTACCGAACTTGGGATGCAAACTACCCTGTAGCCACGGCTACGCAGCCTCCAACAAAAGTCTATCTCTTCTTGATGTGCGAAAAACCCGCTGTCGAGACCTCCGGCATCTTTGTAAATCCCTGTACGTACAAAAAGGCACGCCCCGCTTGCCCACAAAAGTTCCGCCGGGCTATCGTACTGCCCTCGGTCTTCCTCCACTACGTCGAACACGCGCCCCCTGCAATACGGATAACCGTACTTGTCCATGTATCCCCCGGCTGCACCGGCATATTCAAAGAATGACGGGTTCCGCCACGAACGTATCTTAGGTTGAACTGCGGCTATGCGCTGGTCTGAGTCCAACACACCGAGCGGAGCATCGAGCCAACCTTCCGTCACTTCCACGTCGCTGTTCAGCAAAACCGAGTATGGCGTGCCGATGTTGTCCAACGCGCGGTTATAACCCTCCGCAAAACCGTAGTTTTTATCAAAACAAATAAGTCGGACGGAAGGGAACTCCTTGCGCATCATGTCTAAAGAGCCGTCGGAAGACCCGTTGTCTGCCACCACCACATCTGCAATGTCCGGAGGGCTGTTCCGCACCACCGAAGGGAGAAACCGCCCCAAAAGCTCACGCCCGTTCCAATTCAGAATAACAATAGAAACCTTTTTGCCCATATTTATCTTTTCCCAAAACCGTGGCGAGGATTGGATATGCCACGCCAAGCATTTCGCGGGCGAATCTAACACTTTAAGAGCCACCCCGCAAATTTGCA
>CAYZTO010000147.1:0-3417 GCA_964481365.1 uncultured Parabacteroides sp.
CATCTGACTACGGATCAGAAGGTTATAGGTTTGAATCCTATACGAGTCACATGAAGATGGAAATAAAATCGGCTCGTTAGCTCAACTGAATAGAGCATCTGACTACGGATCAGAAGGTTATAGGTTTGAATCCTATACGAGTCACATGAAGATGGAAATAAAATCGGCTCGTTAGCTCAACTGAATAGAGCATCTGACTACGGATCAGAAGGTTATAGGTTTGAATCCTATACGAGTCACATGAATTTTTTGAAAGTGGTATGTATCTGGAAGGATGCATACCATTTTTTGTTTCATGCTTTTGTGATTTTAAAGGAGATTTCGCAGGCAATATTTACCCATAAACAACCGCTTGAGAAACGGCGTTTGCCTATTGATGAAATTCCGGATTATATAAAAAATGCCACCAATGGTATCTTCATGGTAGCATTTCTCTTCCAGAGGACACCAGCCCGTTTTGTCAGGATTCTGGATATAGGGTATAAGGTATAAGGCATTCACACAGGAGCATTTTCCGTGTGCAGCCGTTTTATGATTTCTTCCTTATAATTTTTGTTCATAAAGTTCCTTGTTTCAATTGTTCTACAAACCGGTCGATACGATGCAGTTCGTCCGGTATCTTGATGCTTTGCGGGCAGTGCGGTGCACATTGGTTGCACCCGATGCAATGGCTTGCCTGACGCAGGCGGGGTACGCTCCGGTCATATCCTACGAGAAAAGCACGGCGGGCTTTGCGGTAATCTTCGTCTTGCGAGGAAGAAGACACATTCCCCTCGTTTATACACTTGTTATAGTGTGCGAAAATACCAGGAATGTTGATGCCATACGGGCATGGCATGCAATATTCGCAAGTGGTACAGGGAATGGAAGGATAACGCAGCATTTCCTGGGCAGTATCTTCTAATAGGGCAAGCTCCTCTTCCGTACAAGGGTCGAGCGGTGAATATGTCCGCAGGTTATCTTGCAAATGTTCCTTATAAGTCATGCCGCTGAGCACGGTCAGCACACCGGGGAACGAGCCGGAAAATCTAAATGCCCACGATGCCACACTCTCCGTTGGGCGGCGTTGCTTGAGGCGGGCATTCAAATAATCCAGCAACGAAGCGAGGCGTCCACCGAGCAACGGTTCCATTATGACGGCAGGAATGCTGCGCTTCTCCAGTTCGTCATAGAGATATTCGGCGTTGAAGTTCCTCCCTGATGCGTGGCGGTAGTCCACATAGTTAAGCTGTATCTGCACGAAATCCCAATGGATTTCATCGTGCAGGGAAAGCAAGTAATCGAATACCTTGACATCGCCATGATAGGAGAAGCCGAGATTGCGGATGCGCCCTGCCTTGCGTTCTTCCAACAGGAAATCGAGCATACCGCTCTCGAAGAAACGTTGCTGTAAGAATGGTATACCGGTTTCTCCTCCCACATTGTGCAACAGGTAATAGTCCAGATAGTCGGTCTGTAATGCTTCGAATGAATGGCGGTACATTTCCAAAGAAGCATCATAGAGTGCTTTTCCCCGCAGTCCAGTCCGTGCCAAATGATGGTTGGACATCTTCGTGGCGATATAATATGTGTTGCGAGGATGGCGTGAAAGGGCTATGCCCGTTGCCGTTTCCGATAACCCACGCACGTAAGGCGGAGCCGTGTCAAAATAATTCACGCCGTGGGCGAGGGCATAATCCACCAGACTGTTCACCGCCTCTTGGTCTACAATTTCACCCTCGCCATCGGGATTGGGCATCATAGGCCAGCGCATACAGCCGTAACCAAGAAGAGACACGCGGTCGCCGTTACCCGGATGGGTGCGGTAAGTCATGTCTTCCGGCAGCCCGCTTGTGGAAGACGGGTTATTCCCATCTCCGCAGGCAGCCAGTCCTGCCGAAGCGATACCTACGGCACCAACACGTTTGAAAAAGTCGCGGCGCGAGATGATTCCTTTTTTATCCATACGTTTACAATGTTACTTGTTTCAATTCTTCCACAAACCGGTCGATGCGGTGAAGCTCATCGGGCACTTTGATTCCCTGCGGGCATTGGGGAGTACATTGGTCACAGCCGATGCAACGGCTTGCCTGTCGCAGGCGGGGCACACTCCGGTCGTATCCTACGAGGAAAGCCCGGCGGGCACGGCGGTAATTCTCATCCTGCCCGCTTGTCGGTATATTCCCTTCGTTGAGGCACTTGTTGTAGTGGGTGAGGATTCCGGGGATGTCGATTCCATACGGGCAGGGCATGCAATAGTCGCATTCGTTGCAAGGGATGATGGGATGCTCAAGATACAGAGTCGCTGTCCGTTCCAGCAAGGCGAGTTCCTCGTCCGTGCAAGGCTCGAAGGACGAATAAGTAAGCACGTTGTCTTGCAAATGCTCCATATAAGTCATCCCGCTGAGTACGGTCAGCACGCCGGGGAACGTACCGGCAAAACGGAACGCCCACGAAGCCGTGCTTCGTTCCGGAGCGTGCTGCTTCAACATCGCTATCAGATGGTCGGGAAGGCGGGAGAGCCGTCCGCCGAGCAACGGTTCCATCACCACGACAGGAATGTTGCGCTTCGTGAGTTCATCGTAGAGGTATTCAGCATTGGTGTTCCAGCCTGAGGCGTGCCTCCAGTCGGCATAGTTCAATTGTATCTGCACGAAATCCCAATGCACCTCGTCGTGGATTGAAAGCAGGTAGTCGAACACCTCAACCTCGCCGTGGAAAGACCAACCAAGGTTGCGTATGCGTCCCTCTTCCCGCTCTTTGCGAAGAAAGTCGAGCAACCCGACATCCAACAGGCGGCGGTGAAGCACATCCATCCCGCCAATGCCCGCGCCGTGTATCAAGTAGTAATCCAGATAGTCCGTGCGCAGCAACTCCCTCGACCTGTGGTACACATCCACCGAATCGCGGTAGGCATTCTCGCCGTGTTCTTCCAAGAAGGTGGACATTTTCGTTGCAATATAATACTTGTCGCGCGGATAGCGTGAGAGTGCGATACCCGTGGCATTCTCCGACTGCCCGCGCCCGTAGTGGGGCGATGTATCGAAATAGTTCACGCCGTGGGCAAAGGCGTAATCAACCAACTCATTGACCGCTTCCTGGTTTACGATGTCCCGTCCACCGTCCGGGTTGGGCAACATGGGCAGGCGCATCATACCATAACCGAGCAGCGACACCCGGTCGTTCGAGTTGTGGTTTGTGCGGTAAATCATTTCCCCGGCTTGCACCGTGGCGGGAGAGTTTGTTTGTTTGTTTTCTCCACCGCAAGCCATCAACCCTGCTGAAGCGATACTTGCGGCTCCCATCCGTTTGAAGAAGTCGCGGCGTGAGATTGTATTCCTTTTGTCCATTTTTATTTTGATGTTTATTGGTTCTACAATAATGCTAATCTGCCATAAACGGCTCTTTTTGTATAGTAAATATCGCCACTTGACGCCA
>CAYZTO010000147.1:3517-5382 GCA_964481365.1 uncultured Parabacteroides sp.
CCAAGTCTCACTTTCAGCATTGCAAATGCCTTTCATACCACCCGGTGCATCTCGTGACCTTCTACATAAATCGCGCTGAACGGGCGTGCCGGGCAAAGGTTCTCGCAGGCACCGCATCCGATGCAACGTTCCGTATTCACGGCGGGAATTTTGGGTGAATCTTCCTGCGTCGGGTCTGACGGTATCATTTGTATGGCATTCGTGGGGCAATGGCGGGCGCAGTTGTCGCATTCCACACCGTCGGTAAGCGGGACGCAATTATCTTTCACCCACACGGCATGGCCTATTTGCATGGCACTTTTGTCTGCCGTGGTTATCGGGCGAATCGCCCCCGTAGGGCAAACTTCGCTGCATTTTGTACATTCCGGACGGCAATATCCCCGCTCGTACGACATTTCAGGCTGCATAAATTTCATCAAGCCGGTGGACGGACGGAGCACCTCATTCGGGCAGACCGAAACACAAAGCTGGCACGCCGTACAGTGGAGGGCGAAGTCGCGGGCGCTCAATGCTCCGGGTGGAACTATCGGCGTGGCGCGTCCGGGGATTTTTTTGTCTTCGATGACAGCCAGTCCGCCGTCCACGGTCTTTTCCTGCGCCTTCAGTGTGGCTGTCGTCGCCAGAATTGCCGTTGATGCAAGGAACGAGCGGCGGGCATCGTCAATCTGCTTGGCATCCACACTTTTTCCCGGCTCCGCCTTATCCGTTTTCCCATTCTTTTTAAACCATTGATAACCTATCGCCCCGTGGTTGCATACCTCTACGCAATCCATGCACGCCACGCAACGGCTGTAATCCACCGTGTGCTCTTTTCCGTTGATGCACGCGGCTTTGCACTTGCGCGAACACAGGCTGCACGAAGTGCATTTTTCTTCGTCGATTGCAATGCGGAATAAAGAGAAACGGGAAAGGAACCCGAGCACTGTCCCGACGGGGCAAACGGTGTTGCAATATGTCCTGCCGTTCCTCCATGCCAACGTACATATTATAATAAAGGTAAGCACGGCGATGATGAATGTCGGCAGGCTCTTCATCCAGACCGAAGTTTCATAAAAAGCATAACTGTCTATCCTCTCTGCAAAGTAGGCAAGCAGATTGTTTCCCCACTGGTATATCGGCGCGAAGAGGTTGTTTGCAATCCTGCCGTATGAGCTGTAGGGGGCAATCAGGGCGACGAACGAACCTATCCCGCCAATCAGGGCAAGGATGAATACAGCCAAAACACCATACCGCAAGACATTCTTGGCGGGCGACCAGGAGAAACGGTACTTCTTTTTCTTGCGCCGTCCGCTAATCCACGAGATGACATCCTGCATCACCCCAAGCGGACAGATAACCGAACAATACACCCTCCCGAACAGGAGCGTCAGTGCAACGAGCAACACGACTACCCCCACGTTCAGGGCAAGTACTGCCGGCAGGAACTGTATCTTCGCCATCCAGCCGAACCATGTGTGTATCGTACCTGTGAAGTCGAGGAACAGCAAGGTTATTACCGCGAAGAACAGGACAGCTAATGTGATTCTGATTTTACGTAGCATAAGCATTTGTTTTTATGGTTATTCTTTCAGATACGAAAATAGCGTGCTTTAGTAGGGGTACATTTGTTTGAATCAAACCATAACTTGTGCAAATCAAACAATTAAGATGAAAGACCATCATCTCGGCAGGCTGCCAATGGGCAAACCATCAGATAATCTTCCTCTCGCTCTTCTACAACCCGGAATCCAAACCTTTTATAAAGACGCACAGCCTTGTTGTTTTTGCTCACGGATAAGGATATCTGCGTGTAGCCCTTTTGCTTGAGGAGTTGTAACATCGACTGCATCAACAGGGAACCGATTCCCTTGTTACGGAATGCAGGA
>CAYZTO010000148.1:0-5348 GCA_964481365.1 uncultured Parabacteroides sp.
CAGTTTGCACTGCATAAACCAGCCCGCGTGGAAAACAGAAAGTCCGGATATGGGAAATAGAACTAAACTTTTTACCTTTGTGCGCTTATAGATAAAAGATAAAAAGATGACTAAAGAATCCATATTGTTTACGCCGGGTAAAATCGGACCATTGACGCTCCGGAATCGGACTATCAGGGCTTCTGCATTCGAGAGTATGTGCCCGGGAAATGCACCTTCCAAGCAATTGTATGATTACCACCGTTCTGTTGCAGCAGGAGGCATAGGCATGACCAATTTGGCGTATGCGGCAGTGACGCGCAGCGGTCTTTCTTTCGAGAAACAGCTTCTGATGAGGAAAGAAATCATTCCTGACCTCAGGAAGATTACCGACGCTATACATTCAGAGGGGGCTGCAGCCTCAGTGCAGCTGGGGCATTGCGGGAATATGTCTCACCGGAGCATTTGCGGATGTACGCCAATATCGGCTTCAGGGGGATTCAATATATATTCTCCCACGCGAGTACGTGGAATGAACAAGTCCGAGTTGGCGCCGATGGCGCGGGCGTATGGAGATGCCGTGAGGTTGGCACGCGAAGCAGGTATGGATGCAGTGGAAATCCATGCAGGGCACGGTTACCTCATCAGCCAGTTCCTTTCACCCTACACAAACCACAGGAAAGACGAGTTTGGCGGAAGCCTTGAAAACCGAATGCGCTTCATGAAGATGTGCATGGCAGAAGTGATGAAAGCCGCAGGGACGGATATGGCAGTGATGGTGAAAATGAATATGCGCGACGGGTTCAAAGGAGGTATGGAAATAGATGAAAGCCTCGAAGTCGCCCGCGTGTTGCAGGATGAATGCGGTGTCCATGCGCTTGCCCTGAGCGGAGGGTTTGTAAGCAAAGCCCCGATGTACGTGATGCGGGGTGCGATGCCAATCCGCACAATGGCGCACTATATGCCGTTCGGTTATCTTCCGTTAGGCGTAAGGATGGTTGGGAAGTACATGATACCCACTGTACCGTTCAAAGAAGCATATTTTCTGGAAGATGCCCTGAAGTTCCGGGCTGCACTCAAACTTCCGCTCATTTATTTGGGAGGCTTGGTGGCAAGAGACAAAATAGAAGAAGTCCTGTCTGATGGGTTTGAATTCGTGTCGATGGCACGCGCACTGATAAACGAACCCGGTTTTGTGAACCGCATGAAGGAGGACGAACATGCGCGTTGCGATTGCGGGCACAGCAACTATTGTATCGCCCGTATGTATTCGGTGGACATGGTCTGCCATAAGCACGTCAAAGATTTGCCCCGTTCGATAGAGAAAGAGATAAAGGAATTGGAATTCAAATGAGTAAGTGGGCATTGATAACCGGAGCGAGTTCGGGCATCGGGTATGCGTATGCGGAAGAAATGGCATCGCGCGGATATAGTCTTGTGATTGTAAGCAATGAAGAGGAGGCAATCCAAGAGCGGGGAAACGCATTGTCCCGAAAATATGGCATTGAAGCGAAGCCTTTGTACCGCGACCTTGCCGTGCCTGGCGCAGCCCGTGAGCTTTACGATACGTGTTGTAAGGAAAACATAGAAATAGAGGTACTCATCAATAATGCCGGGATGTTCTTCTTTGAAGAGATGGTAGAAGTGCGTGAGGAGGTAGTGGAGAAAATGCTGTACCTCCATGTCGTCACGCCGACAATGCTTTGCCGCCTTTTCGCCAAAGACATGAAAGCCCGCAGGCACGGGTACATCCTGAATATGTCTTCCATGTCGGCATGGATACCTTATCCCGGAATAGGAGAGTATGCATCGACGAAGGCATATTTGAAAGCATTTTCACGTGCGCTACGTTCAGAGCTTGCCGATTACGGGGTAGGGGTGACCGTCCTCTGTCCCGGGGCAGTCGCCACAAACCTGTACAACCTGAGCGATGACCTGAAAGCTCTTGCAATCCGGTTGGGCATCATGATGCGTCCGGAAAAGCTCGTCAGGAAGGGCGTGGACACGATGTTCCGAAAAAAATATTTGCTGATGCCGGGCTTGTTAAACAAGGTCTTTATGCCTGTGGTAGTGTTAGTTCCGCATAATCTCGTGCGGTGGCTGATGAGAAAAAGTAATCTTTTGCCTAAAAAAAATTAGTCGAAAATTTTTGTTTCTCAAAAAGACGTTTTACCTTTGCGCCGGATTTGAAAATAGTGTGATGGAAAATTAGAGTACTAATTAGAGTAACACATATCAGAAAGATGAAGACATTCCAATTAGAAGGAAAAGCGCGAGAAATCGCAGAAAGGTCGTCAGACCAAAAGCGCGCACTTAAAGCAATGCGCAGGCAGGATGAAATCCCTGCTGTATTGTATGGCGGTGAACAGAACGTTCATTTCACAGTTACTCAGAGTGCAGTTCGCAAGTTGGTCTATACACCTGAGATATATGCCGTAGAATTGAATATCGATGGCAAGAAAACAATGGCGATAATGAAAGAAATACAGTTCCAACCTGTGACTGATGCCATTATCCATTTGGATTTCTTGGAAGTATCGGATAAAAAACCGGTAGTGATGGAAGTCCCGGTAGCTTTGGAAGGTCATGCTGAAGGTGTAAAAGCCGGAGGTAAACTTACCTTACGGATGCGCAAGCTTAAAGTGAAAGCGGTTTACACGGAGATTCCGGAAAAGTTGGTCATCAATGTAGACCATTTAGGTTTGGGCAAGACTATCCAAGTCGGGGAATTACATTTCGAAGGTTTGGAATTGATAAATGCGAAGAACGCTGTGGTTTGTGCAGTTCAGCTGACACGCGCAGCCCGTGGCGCTCAAGCAAAAGCTCAATAAGACGAGATAGAAAAAATGGGTTTAAATAGATAATTTTTCATAGTTAAGGTTTTTATTGGAAGGGTTTGTTCGTGAGAATAGACCCTTTTTTCTTCTTAAAAGCAGTCGTACAATCCGTACGTTAGTGAAAATGCATGATAACGGTTAGAAATGAAATATTTAATTACAGGATTAGGGAATATTGGTCCGGAATATGCCGGGACGCGGCATAATATAGGTTTTCGTGTCGTGGACAAGCTGGTTGGAGATTCCGGGGCACAGTTCACAGGGGAACGTTACGGCGCGGTGGCTCGTTTCAGGGTGAAAAATTGCGAGCTGGTCGTGTTGAAGCCCAATACATTCATGAACCTTAGCGGCAATGCCGTGCGTTATTGGTTGCAAAAGGAGAACATCAGGCTGGAAAACCTCCTGGTAGTGGTTGATGATATCGCGCTGCCTTTCGGGACTTTGCGCCTGAAGCCCCAAGGGAGCGATGCAGGGCATAACGGGTTGAAAAGCATAGCGCAGATGACAGGCACCCAGAATTATGCACGTTTGCGTTTCGGCATAGGGCATGATTTCCCCGTTGGCGGGCAGATTGACTATGTGTTGGGCTGTTTTCCGGAAGAAGAATTATCTTTGATGCCTCCGATTATAGACCGAGCGGTAGAGATTATAAAAAGTTTCTGCTTAGTAGGTGTCCAGAAGACCATGAACGATTACAATAATAAGAAATGAACGAGGTACGCATAGACAAATGGTTGTGGGCGACGCGCATTTTCAAGACACGCACCATAGCTGCCGAAGCCTGCAAGAAAGGCAGGGTGATGATAGGGGGCGTAAGCGTCAAACCGTCGCGCATGATAAAGGTGGGAGAGGTGCTTCAAGTCCGCAAACCTCCGGTTACATTCTCTTTCAAGGTATTGGCATTGTCCGACCGCCGGATGGGGGCGAAGCTCGTCCCGGAATACATGGAAAACGTCACGACTCCCGACCAATACGAGCTGCTGGAGATGAACCGCATTTCCGGATTTGTGAACAGGGCTAAAGGTTTGGGGCGTCCGACGAAGAAAGACCGCCGCGAACTGGAGCATTTCACCGGTGCGGACTTCTACGAAGAAGATGACGAGGCATATTTCGATTTCGATTTTGACGATGATGAAGAATAAAAAGCAAATATAGATATGAAAAGCATAAAGATTTTCCCAAAAGACTGGTTGCGGGTTCACCCCTACGTGAAAAGTACGCCGGTGGACTCGTATTACACGCGCATCGCCAACCGGATTTATGACATCCTGGAAGCGACAGATTTAGTGATTTCGTTTGACAAGGGAGATTCGGAGCAAGTCGCCATCCGTTTGGCTGCTTACTTCGAAGATGTCATTTCGCAGACCAACATTTGGCGCACTTTTATCACTGATTACAAAGCCCGCTTCGGGCATTACCTGCCATTTTTCCAGACGGGCGACAATTACTACGACGACGAAGTGAACCTTGAAGATATCCGCTTGATACTTTGGCATTTCACCCAGCAGTACCACGGATGGAAGAGAGGTACGTTCGTCAATCCGGACAACCCTGCGAACGAGGCTGCCTCGCGCCTGATTTACGAGCTTTTCTGCGAAGAATGGACAACCGCACCGGAAAACGAGCGCATGCAGAGCCTTTTCTCGCCTGAAACGCGCTACGACACGGCTGAAAAGTACAGCGAACTGCTTTCGTGGTTCCACTATTCGTGCTATCTCTTTTGTTCAGAGAATGAAGAGCTTACGGAAACCGTGAAAGAATTCATGCGCAACCGCCAGACCGACCAGAACGACATCATGGCGATACACGATGCCTTGGCGCACCGCAGCCGGCATTCATTCCTTGCCTATACGTCACCTTATTGGCTGTCGCGCCTGTTGCCTACCAGCCATCCCGACTATGAATTCTTCAAGCAGGAAGGCGAAAAGGCTGAGGCATTTGTGGACCCGAGGGAGGCTTCCCGTGCGGAGGAGTATCAAAAGCAGTATGACAAGTTCAAGGAAGTGTCGGGCGGCGATTTGCTCATTTACATGAAGAGCAAGAGCGAGTTCAAGGCATTCATGAAAGACAATCTCGACATGGAGCTTGGGGAAGAGCCATCCGGGAGCAAAGACAATGTAAATTTTGCTGTTTACGCCACACCGCAGGAAGGAATCCGCGTGCTGACACGGGGCGTGGAATACATCAAGGATGAAAAGAATCCTTTTTACAACGAGAAAAAGGCAGAGAGCCAGGCGTTGGGATTTTTCATAGTGAAGCACTGCGGCGTGGGGTTGCTGAAGGAGCTTGAAACGCGCGGGATGCTGCCCGATGCCCAGACCAAAAGCCTCGTCAGCCCGGAACGTGGCAAAGCCATCATCCACGACAATTGGAAATTCCTTTGTATGTACTTTTTGAGGGAAGACCCGGACAAATAGCCGCCGTTTTCTTGTTTTGACGGCTCGCCCTGTCCTTGTTTTGGCGGGGAAAAAGCGAACTCAACCCTGAATTTCTATTTTTCACACTGGAAAAATACCAACTCAGGGTTGAATT
>CAYZTO010000149.1:0-5257 GCA_964481365.1 uncultured Parabacteroides sp.
CAACCTGTTGCCGGTTGCCCTTCGATACACTTTCAATATATATTTCAGATTAACATTTGATATTCAATTGTTGTAAGACATCACGAATCTTCTCGTAAGTCACGATGCGTGTCGGAACGAGCGGCAAGCGTAGCCTGTTCCCGATGAGACCCATCATGCTGAGCATGCTCTTCACCCCGGCAGGATTCCCGTCCACAAACAAGAGTTTGAACAGTTCCGCGAAGCGCTGGTGGATAGTGCGGGCGCTTTCGTAATCGCCGGCGAGCGCGAGACGCACCATACGGCTGAATTCCCTCGGGAAAGCGTTCCCTATCACCGAAATCACCCCTATCGCGCCAAGCGTAATCAGCGGGAAAGTCACGCCGTCGTCACCGGAAATCACGTTGAAGTTGGCAGGCTTGTTTTTGATAATATCGTCCATCTGGGTGATGTTGCCGGATGCTTCTTTCACTGCAATGACATTGCGGAAGTCGCGGGCAATGCGGAGCGTGGTTTCAGCCGTCATGTTCACTCCCGTGCGCCCCGGAACATTGTAAAGGATGAGCGGCAGCTTCGTAGCCTCGGCAATTGCCTTGTAATGTTGGTATATCCCTTCCTGCGAGGGCTTGTTGTAGTACGGAACGACGGAAAGGACGGCGTCGATGCCTTCGAAATTGCCGTGCTTCAGCTTGTCCACGAGGACGCGGGTGCAATTCCCGCCTACGCCGAGCACGATGGGGACCCGTCCGTGCACTTTCTCTACGACAAGGTTTATGATGAGTGTCTTTTCATCTTCTGTAAGCGTCGGGGTCTCTGCCGTCGTGCCCAAGACGACGAAATAGTCCGTGCCGTTCTGCAACTGGTAATCGACCAAACGTCCCAGAGCTTCAAAGTCCACGCTTTCGTCTTCTTTGAATGGAGTAACCAGAGCAACTCCCATTCCTTTTAAATTAATATCAGCCATAGGTGTTTTTGAGATATTCGAAATCAGGGGACAAATGTAAATAAAATACTTTAACCCGGACAGGGATTACCGGCAAATAATTAGCGGGACAACAGGCTCCCCGCTTCCCGGGCAACGGAGTTTTCATGAATCCTGGCGTGCCGGCTCCGCCGCCTCTTCCCCGCCTATCATTTTCAGGAACTCTTCCTCGCTGACAATCCGCACACCGAGTTTTGCAGCCTTCTCCAGCTTCGACGGACCCATATTCTCCCCTGCAAGGATGAAGCTCGTCTTCTTTGAAACCGAACCCGTGTTTTTCCCTCCGTGTTTTTCTATCATGTCTTTATATTCGTCGCGCGAATGCTTCGCGAACGTGCCGCTAATCACGATTGTCTGTCCTTTCAATTTCTCGGAACGCCCGGACAGTATATCTTCCGATATTTCCATCCGCAAACCGTGCGCCTTGAGCCTGTCGATAATTTCCATATTCCCCGCATCGGCAAAATAACCGGCTACGCTCTCGGCTATCCTCTCCCCTATCTCGTTTGTCGCTGTAAGCTCTTCAAGCGTCGCGCTACGCAGGCGGTCTATCGAATGGAACACAAACGCCAACCGCTTAGCCACGGTTTCCCCCACATAACGGATTCCCAGACCATACAGCACCCTCTCGAAAGGAACTTTCTTCGATTCGCGCAAGCTCTCCATGAAATTACGTGCGCTTTTCTCTGCCCAACGTTCCAATGTGAGGAGGTCGGACATCTTAAGGTCGTAGAGGTCTGCCACGTTTCTCACTAATCCCGCATTATACAAATCTTCCACTGTCTCCGGACCTATGTTGATGTTCATCGCCTTGCGAGTAGTGAAATGTTCAATCTTCCCTTTGATTTGCGGCGGACAACCGCTTTCATTCGGGCAATAGTGTGCCGCTTCGCCTTCCGGACGGAATAACGGAGTGCCGCACTCCGGACATTCCTTGATAAACCTTACCTCATCCCCGACAGCAGACGATTGCCGGGCTTCAACGTTCACGCCGACAATCTTAGGGATAATCTCCCCTCCTTTTTCGACATAAACGCGGTCCCCGATATGCAAATCAAGCCCTGCAATGATGTCGGCATTATGCAGCGAAGCCCGTTTCACGATTGTACCTGCCAGCAAGACCAGTTCGAGGTTGGCTACGGGCGTAACGGCACCCGTGCGCCCCACTTGGAATGATACAGAGTTCAAACGGGTTTCCGCGCGCTCCGCATGGAACTTGTACGCTATTGCCCAGCGTGGACTCTTTGCCGTATAACCCAGATTCCGCTGTTGCCGGAGTGAATTCACCTTCAGCACTATCCCGTCAGTCGCAACAGGGAGATTCTTCCGCCCGGTATCCCAATAGTTGATGTAATCGTAGATGTCTTGGAGGGTATGGCAGACACGAATGACATCAGGAATCTTAAATCCCCACGACCGTGCCGCCTCAAGGTTTCCATAGTGTGTATCCGACGGCAGATGTTCGCCTAACACATAATACAGGTAAGCATCCAGCCTGCGCTGTGCTACTATGGCAGGATTTTGTTGCTTCAGCGTCCCGGATGCAGCATTACGCGGATTTGCGAACAGCGGCTCCTCCTGCGCTTCGCGTTCCTTGTTCAAACGGTCGAATTCTGCCCACGGGAGGAGTATTTCCCCCCGAATTTCCAGTTCCGCCGGGAAATCCGTCCCGTGTAACTTCAAAGGGATAGAGCGTATGGTACGGACATTCACCGTTACGTCGTCACCCCTCACCCCATCTCCACGGGTAACCGCCTTCACCAAGTGGCCGTTTTCATAAATCAGCGAGATGGAAGTACCGTCATATTTGAGTTCCGCCACGATTTCGAAAGGTTCGTTCAATGCCTTCAAGGTCCTCTCGTAGAAATCGCGGATGTCATCTTCCGAATATGTGTTCCCAAGAGACAGCATCGGGTAGCGATGCACCACTTGCTCGAATTCTTTCGTCAGGTCGCTACCCACTCTCTGCGTCGGGGAATCCGCGTCGAAGTATTCCGGATGAGATTTCTCCAACGCTTCAAGCTCCTTCATCTTTTCATCGAACTCACGGTCGGAAATGGTCGGCGCGGACAGTACATAATACCGGTAATTATGCAATTCCAACTCTTTGCGCAGCGACTGTATCCTTGCTTCAACTTCATTCATGTGCCCAGCTCCCATTATCCTTGTCAATATACGAATTTCACATTATCGACCCAAAACGTATTGCCAATCGAGCCGACATAAGCTCCCCCGTGGCTGGAGACGAACTGTAAGACCATGTGCGTGGGCGTTTCGTCGGCGTCAGCCCATCCAACCTCTTGTATGGGTACGCTTTCACCCTTGCTGTTCTCCGTATAGCGTTCCTCCACTTGTATGCGCATATAGTCCCTGTATTCTGGAAGATTCGTTATGTCGCCATAGAGGATAGGATATGTCGCGCCGTTTACCCATTCAAGCTGCGACTCGTAATAGCGCTGCACCATTGTGCCGACACGCTTCGAGTAAACGTTCCCGTTTTCGTCTTCCCAACGTTTCTGCAGCAGGAGGACAACAGCGACAGAGTCTTGTCCGGATACCACGGACTTCCTGCCGAACTCCGTACTGCGTGTTCGCTCCATCTCCGGCATCACCTTTACCTTGTAATCGAATTTTATGGCTTTCGGCCTCTTCGTGAAAGGCACTCCGCTCTTCAAAATGCTCTGGGGATTGGTGATACCCTTTATAGGCTCATGCACTGTTCCGAAGAAGATAGAGCCTGCCGCCAGAACCTCTATGTTGATTAGCCCGAAAACTTTTACTTGCTCCATACGGGTTTCCATGCGTACGCACCAGCCGTCGTCTCGCTTTTCAGGGAAAACTGATGTGTTCGTCTTGACTATGCCTACCACTTTCGCCAGCACATTGGATGTCGCCCACGGGGAACCTCCCTGATTCTCGTAGGGGATTGCCCCGACTACCGTATCACTCGGCGCAACCTCGTAGAGGGTCTTTACGTTTCCCCCGATTATCGCCGATTCCTTTATTTGTCGTACCACCCACTGGTCCATATCCCCGTACGGTACTAATTCCTCTTGCGCCCGGAGCGGGAGGAACGCGCACGCCGCAGCCAAAATACAGCCCAACCTTTTAAGGCTTTTTCCCAAATTCATTTGCCCACCTCCTCGTCTGCCAAGGAATAACCCCAATCATCGAGCGCCATACGCCAGTGTTCCTCCACAATCCGGATTGTCTCGGCATCATACTTGTAGCGGTTCTTCTTGTAGCCCTTCTTTTTACCCAAGTAGGCTTCAATGGCAGCGCGCGACGCTTCGAAGTTAGGGATGTCGAGTCGGCGGTAAACTTCTTCGGTCATCCCGAAAGCATCGCGCTCGAAGTCTTCAAATTTCGCCTCGACAAGGTTTCCCTCCGGAATGAGGTGCTTTTCTTCCTCAAACTTATAATACAGGCGGCGATAGACTTCCACGAAATTCTTCACAATCTCGTCCTCGCTGAGTGGCTGGAGCATCAACGGCTTTATCGTATGTGTGAAGAAGTTGCGCGTACTCTCGAACACCGTATAGGGATTCCTTTTCAGGTAGAGGAACTTGGCATTGGGGAACATTTCGAGCAACGTCCGGATGCGCCCCGTGTGCGGCGGGTTTTTGCTCAGGTACTGGCTCCCGCCGGTGTTTGCAAGGGAAATCTTTATTAGCTTCAGGAACGTTTCTTTCCATATCACCCGTTCCTCTTCATCTATCGTGTCGAAAAGGAGGTATTTGTCGCAATATTCCATCATCCGCTGCGGGAAGAACCAGAAATTGTAGTATGTGTAGGGCATGGAGTTCGAGAGGGCGAATTCTTCCTCTTGCGGCAAATCCACCCGCAATTCCATATTGTCTGCAGGCCTATGGTCAGGCATCAGGAAAGACATATTCTTCTTAAAGAATGCTTGGCCCCAAAGCATCAGGTGGGGAAAGACAGTTTGGTATGTCGTCGTATAACCGAAGTGCTTGTCGCACGCGAAGATGTTATGGACAAACGTCGTCCCGCTGCGCCAATGCCCAAGGATAAACATCGGGTCCATTTCAAGCGGGGAACCGGCAATCTTGGCATAACGCCGTTCCTGAAGAGGCACGAGGAGGCTCAACAGGCGGCACACCGCTTTCGTGAGCATATATTTAGTCTTGTATTCCGGACCAATCGTTTGCCCGGCAGTAATCTTTTTAAATGTATTCCAATCGGCACCCACCAGAGTGTTCACCGGAAGTTTGTCAAATTCAATCAATCCCATTTTTTATCATTAATTATGTGCATAACGTATATTTTTTCCCGACG
>CAYZTO010000150.1:0-5231 GCA_964481365.1 uncultured Parabacteroides sp.
GTAGAAAGTCCCAACTGACGCCAAGTCCCGTTGTCTACGCAGTAGAAAACGCCATAAAGACAGGGGGCTTGGCTTTTTCTTATCGCACCGGCTATAAATCGTGATTTATATCTAAATTTGCCCAGCAAATACAACACATCTGACAACAAACCATGAGCGCAGCCCTATACCTCATTCCTGTCCCGCTTGGCGACACCCCCATCAGCAGGGTACTGCCGGACTATAACCGGGATGTCATCCTGCAAATCAAGTACTTCATAGTTGAAAACATACGGACGGCACGGCGTTTTTTGAAGAAAGCTGAACCCTCAATAGATATAGACTCTTTGACGTTCTACGAGCTAAACAAACATACCTCACCCGGGAATGTTGCCGGATACCTTGCCCCGTTGCAAGACGGCCACTCTGTCGGTGTAATATCGGAGGCAGGATGCCCGGCTGTGGCAGACCCCGGTGCAGACGTGGTTGCAATCGCACAACAGAAACACTACGCCGTTGTGCCGCTTGTAGGACCTTCTTCCATTTTGCTGTCAATCATGGCTTCAGGATTCAACGGGCAGAGTTTTGCTTTCCACGGTTATCTGCCCATTGACAACACAGAACGCACCAATACCATAAAGAAACTTGAAAGCCGCATTTACACAGAGAACCAGACGCAACTATTCATCGAAACACCTTATCGTAACCGGCGCTTGGCTGAGGAACTCACACGTATATGCCGTCCCTCCACTAAACTTTGCATTGCCTCATGCATTACGTGCGACGATGAATACATCAGGACTCGTCCTGTCAAAGAATGGGCAGGCAAGATTCCCGATTTGGCAAAGAAACCCACCATTTTCCTTTTATATAAATAGCCGATGGAATACCAAGCTCATGAAACAGCAATCATTGATGACGGTTGCCAAATAGGTTCAGGAACACGCATCTGGCACTTCTCCCATATTATGCAAGGATGCGTTATCGGCAAACGATGCAATATCGGGCAAAACGTAGTCATTTCACCACAAGTTGTCATCGGCAATAACGTGAAAATCCAAAATAACGTCTCGGTTTATACCGGGGTAATCTGCGAAGACGATGTTTTCTTAGGACCCAGTTGCGTCTTCACCAATGTATTGAATCCACGCAGTGCAATCCCAAGAAAAGGACAATACCGGCAAACACTCGTGAAGAAAGGTGCTACCATCGGAGCCAACGCGACAATTATATGCGGACATACCATCGGGGAATACGCGCTGATAGGAGCCGGGGCAGTAGTGTCTAAAGATGTGCCGCCTTATGCATTGGTTGCAGGGAATCCGTCAAGGCAGATTGGATGGGTAAGCGAATACGGGCATCGGCTTCATTTCGACCGCAGCGGCTTGGCAATTTGCCCGGAAAGCGGGGAGAAATACATACTGGAAAACGATAAAGTAAAGAAAATTGTCAATTACGGGTCGTGAGTTCAGAAACGACCCGTAAAAAATATATCACCTTAGTGGACAGCCTTAAAGCTCATGTCCAAACCTTTTACCGAATGGGTCAGCGCACCGACTGAAATGAAATCAACGCCGCACTCGGCATAATCGCGAAGCGTTGCAAACGTAATGCCGCCCGACGATTCCGTCTCGTAACGCCCGCCAATCATTTCGACAGCCTTCTTCGTGTCAGCAGGAGAGAAATTGTCAAGCATTATCCTGTCCACGCCACCTACTTTCAAGACTTGCCCTAATTCGTCAAAGTTACGGACCTCTATCTCTATCTTCAGGTCTTTTCCCTTTTCTTTCAGATACTGGTGGCAACGTGTTATGGCAGCCTCAATGCCCCCCGCAAAATCGACATGGTTATCTTTCAGCAATATCATGTCAAACAATCCTATACGGTGGTTTACGCCTCCACCTATACGCACAGCCTCTTTTTCAATCATGCGCAAACCCGGAGTTGTCTTCCTCGTATCCAATACACGAGTCTTTGTGCCTTCCAACTCTTTGACATATTTCCGGGTAGTCGTAGCAATCCCGCTCATGCGCTGCATGACATTCAGCATCAGGCGTTCCGTCTGGAGAAGCGATTGCACCTTACCCTCCACTTCGAAAGCGATGTCACCTTTCTTCACCTCAGCCCCGTCATGTATGAAAACAGTCATTTTCAAGTCCGGGTCAAACGTATGGAAGATACGCTCCGCCATCTCCACTCCCGCCAAGACACCGTCTTCCTTAATCAGCAGATGACTCTTTCCCATTTCCGTCGGCGGGATGCAACACAACGTAGTATGGTCACCATCGCCTATGTCCTCAGCAAATGCCAAGCGGATAAGTTCCGCTACCAATTGGTCTTTTGTTTCTTTTAAGTTCATGTCGTTATTCTATTCTTATTGATTGGATAATCGCTTTGTCACCTTCGGCACGGTAAGTCACGTTCACCCTGTATTCATTCCCTCCTGCCGAGAGCTTGCCTACAAAGAAGCCATTGTCTTTTTTTTCTGCGTGATGGATTACCTCGAACGCCGACGGCCGATTTTCTTGAAAAAAGGCACCGAGCTGCTCCGTTACCTCCTTAGCGGAATGCTTCTTCGAGCTGCCACCCTGTAGCGCCACATCAACCAAATCGTCCATATATTGCGAAAGGGCTGCGGCATTTCCGCCTTTAAACGCCGTAGATATGTTGTCAATGTCGGCAGCCTGCAAACAGACCGCAGCCATACAAACAAGTATTACTAATGCTATCCGTTTCATCGCGTCTGTTTTTTAACAATTTAGGTGTGACAAAGGTATGGATTTTTTCCCGTAAATTCGCTTCCCGTTTTTTTACTTTACACAGAGATTCATACAGCAATGAAAATACTGCTTTTACTTATAGGGAAGACCGACGCAAGCTACTTGGCGGAAGCAATCGAAGAATACAAGTCGCGGCTCACGCATTACGCGCCATTCGAACTTCTTGTCCTCCCGGACATAAAAAATTCGCGGAACATGAGCGAAACCCAGCAGAAAGAACGCGAAGGCGGGCTTATATTAAAGCAACTGCAACCGGGAGACTGCCTTGTCCTGCTCGACGAGAATGGCCGCGAGTTCTCGTCTGTCCAGTTTGCCTCATACATGGAAAAGAAGATGCAGGCAATCCCGAGGAGGCTTGTATTTGCCATCGGCGGGCCATACGGATTCAGTGACGAGGTTTACAAGGCAGCGCAGGAGAAGATTTCACTCAGCCGAATGACGTTTTCCCACCAGATGGTGCGCCTTATCTTCCTTGAACAGCTGTACAGGGCTTTCACCATACTGAACAACGAGCCGTACCACCATTCCTGATTCCACCGCGACTATACATTAATATATCATACAACATGAATATCGTAGTATTGGATGCCTACACGCTCAACCCCGGCGACCTTTCGTGGGACGCCCTCGAAGCGTTAGGCAAGTGTTTCATTTATGACCGCACGGCAGACACCGACGTGTTCGGGCGCGTAAAAGATGCCGACGCAGTATTGACAAACAAAGTCGCATTCCGGCGAGACCTGCTCGCGCAGTTACCCAAGCTGAAGTACATCGGAGTCCTCGCCACGGGCTATAATGTCGTCGATACGGCAGCAGCGGCAGAAATGGGAATCGTCGTGACCAACATCCCGGCATACAGCACCCCGTCTGTCGTCCAGATGGTCTTTGCACACATTCTGGCGTTTGCCAACCGCGTGGAGCATTACACGGCAGAGTGCCGCGAAGGTGCATGGACGCGCAGCAGGGACTTTTCGTTCCACGACACATTGCTTTTCGAGCTGGCAGGGAAAACACTGGGGATTATTGGTTTGGGGAACATCGGGATGGCTGTTGCACGCGTCGCGCTCGCTTTCGGCATGAAGGTCATCGCGCTTACGTCGAAAACGGCAGACACCCTCCCGCCGGGAATAACGCCCACGGACAAAGAGACTGTCTTCCGCGACAGCGACATCCTTTCACTCCATTGCCCGCTCACCCCGGAAACAAGGCATATCGTAAACGCCGAATCAATCGCATGGATGAAGCGTTCCGCAATCATCATCAACACGGGGAGAGGCCCGCTCGTGGACGAAGACGCGCTTGCACAGGCATTGGACGAAGGCAGGCTGCGCGCGGCAGGCGTGGACGTGCTCTCATCAGAACCCCCGAAGCCGGGGAACCCGCTGCTCTCGGCAAAGAACTGCACCGTCACGCCGCATATCGCGTGGGCGACATTTGAAGCCCGCCGGAGGCTAATGGACATCGCAGTAGGGAATCTCGAAGCATTCCTGAAGGGGGAGATACGGAATAAGGTAAACTGACAATAAAAACGGCACCGGCAATACCAACCACCGCCAACATCCGCGTTGCCTGCCCTCCGGGAAAGAGATGCAAGGCGCAGGAGTGCCCGAGGGACCGTATCGCCGGTGTCTTCAACCTGAAATTTCAGCGCTATTGCACGGACGGGAGGTTTTCGTCCCCATCATCGCCATCGCTGCCGCCGGTAACAGGTTTGTCGTCGTCATCGTCACCGCCAGACGGCGAAGAAGGCTGGTTCGTGATTTCCTCGCGCATACGGGCAATCAGCTCATTCAATTCGGCAATGAACTTGGTTACATCCTCGTTATCCTCAAGCTCTGCGACCGCATTCGTCTTGGCTACCAAATCGTGATAAGCCGCATCGGTATCCTTGCGTGCGTTCTTCAGACCGGAAATCGTCCGCTGGGCGTTTTCCTGGTCGCGCTGCAGCAGCAACTGGTTCACCAGTTCATTTTCTTTTTTCAGCTCGGTAACGAAACGCGTTGCGCCGATATTCTCGACATCCTCCGCGTAAACCTTTTCCAAATCGGCAGTAAAGTTCATCAACATACCCGTTTCAACGTCGAGTTGCGCTTGCGTGTCGATACCGTAGTCCACGATATGCTGCCACAGCTTCCGGGCAGATTCCAGCTCCTCCCCGTCGGGCAAATACATAAAACCTTTAACCACATATTTATAGCCGATGTAGATATCGTCGCGCAGCGAATCGTGCTCGGCTATCTGGTCGGTCAGCGCGCTTTTCCGAGATACAAGGAAGAACGAGTCTTCAACATTGATTGCATCGGAAAAAGCAGAGACCTGGGTAGAGAACCGTCCCGCCAGCGTTGTTGTATTCTGCGCAAGTTGGAGGACGGTGGACATAAAACGAAAATGCGCGCCATTCGGCATACGCGACAAACTGATTGTTGTAATTGTCTTTGCCATATATATAACAGATTATTAAACATACGGGTA
>CAYZTO010000151.1:0-5200 GCA_964481365.1 uncultured Parabacteroides sp.
TTTGTTGTGGATTGTGTTCGATTTTGTACCTTTGTTTCCGGATATAAGGAAGAATCAAATCAAATTTCTTGAAATATGGTGTCTGACAGTGTCGTTATCATTCCTACATATAATGAAAAAGAAAACATAGAGAATATCGTCCGTGCAGTCTTCGGCTTGGAGAAAAAATTCCATATTTTGGTTATTGATGACGGGTCGCCCGACGGCACAGCCTTAATCGTGAAGAAATTGCAGGAAGAATTCCCTGACAGGCTGTACATGGTGGAGCGGCAAGGCAAATCGGGGCTTGGCACGGCGTACATTTGCGGCTTCAAATGGGCATTAGAGCGCGGATATGGCTACATTTTCGAGATGGATGCCGATTTCAGCCACAATCCTGCCGATTTGCCGAGGCTTTACGAGGCTTGCGCCCTGCGGGGGGCTGATATAGCCGTTGGTTCCCGCTACTGCAACGGGGTGAACGTGGTAAACTGGCCGCTCGGCAGGGTCTTGATGTCGTACTTCGCTTCTGCATACGTCCGTTTCATCACCGGAATGAAGGTGCGCGACACTACGGCGGGGTTCAAATGCTACCGTAGGGAAGTCCTTGAGGAGATAAACCTCGACAACATACATTTCAAGGGGTACGCTTTCCAGATAGAGATGAAATTTTCCGCCTGCCGGCTGGGATTCAAGATAATTGAAGTGCCAATAATATTCATCAACCGCGTCTTGGGGACATCCAAGATGAATTCATCCATCTTCGGCGAGGCTCTTTTCGGTGTCCTGAAGCTGAAATGGTGGAGCATCATCGGCAAACTATAAGAAAATCATCATAGAAAACACACAAACAGGAGGTACTTTTATGGGAAGGATTAAAAACATAATCTTCGACTTCGGCGGAGTCCTCGTGAACCTTACAAGGAACCGTTGGGTAGAGTCGTTCAGGCAGTTGGGCGTTTACAACATCTGGGAAAACATGATGGTGAATTCATACAAGCACAAAGACTTGTACGAGCAGCTGGAATTGGGCAACATTTCCACGGCAGCGTTCCGTGCCGGCATCCGCAGGCTTACGAAACGTCAGGTAACCGACGAAGAAATCGACCGCGCGTGGGTCTCGATGCTTGGGAACATCCCCCCGTACAAGCTCGACTGGCTTTTGAAGCTCCAAGAGAACTACCATTTGTGCCTCTTGAGCAACACGAACTGCCTCCACTGGGAATGGGCGGAGCAAAATGGGTTCAAGTACAAAGGCTACGAGGCTTCGGACTTCTTCGACAGGATATACCTTTCCTACAAGCTGCACATGCAGAAGCCGGACCACGGGATATTCCAGTTCGTCCTCGACGATGCCGGCATCAAAGCGGAGGAAACTTTCTTCATCGACGATTCTTCTGCCAACTGCCGTGCCGCCGAACAGCTGGGCATCAGTACGTACACGCCCGAATGCGGGGAGGACTGGCAGCACCTCTTCACCGACGGCGGATGGCTGAAGTCCGATTGCCCACAATAGGCTTATTCATCACGGGAACCGTATTCCGTCGTGCTTTAGCAGGAATATCCGCAGGAAGATTGCTACCGGAGGAGGACAGAATAGCCCCGCAACAAGAAAATTTGTTACCCGCAAAGATGTTTTCCCCGATTAATTCCTACCTTTGGTTTCGGAATTAATTCAAACACGTAATAAAACTCACTTTTTATGTTTTCAAAAGAAACCTATATAGCCCGCCGGGCAAAATTGAAGAAGACTGTCGGTTCGGGCTTGTTGCTGTTTATCGGCAACGATGAGAGCGGCATGAATTATGCCGACAATACGTATCATTTCCGTCAGGATTCCACTTTCCTTTATTTCTTCGGCCTTCCTTACGCAGGATTGTCTGCCATAATCGACATCGACAACGACAAGGAAATAATATTCGGCGACGAGCTTACAATCGACGCGATAGTATGGATGGGAATCCAGCCGACGTTGAAAGAGAAGAGCGAATCTGCGGGAATTTATGAGGTGCGACCCTCAAATGCGATTGAAACTTACCTGAAATCCGCGCTCCAAAAGAAACAAACGGTGCATTATCTCCCTACGTACCGCCCCGAACACCAAGTGAAGCTGTTCCATTGGTTGGGTGTCGTGCCGGGTGCGGAAAAACCCTCGGTTCCCTTCATTATGGGAGTGGTAAATCAGCGCAATTATAAGAGTGACGAAGAAATCGCCGAGATAGACAAAGCCTGCATCGTCACGGCGGATATGCATCTCGCTGCAATGCATACCGTACGCCCGGGAATCCGGGAATGCGAGGTTGCAGCAGCTGTCCAGGAAGCAGCAGCGCGGCAAAACTACGAACTCTCATTCCCGATTATCGCAACTGTCAATGGGCAGACGCTCCACAACCACGACCACAGCAACATGATAAAGAGCGGGGATATGCTCCTCCTCGATGCAGGGGCTGAAACGGAGATGGGTTATGCCGGGGACATGTCGTCCACCATTCCCGCCGACGCGAAGTTCACGCAGCGGCAGCGCGACGTTTACGATATCCAAGTGGCAGCCCATGAAACGGCGGTTGCAGCCCTGAGGCCGGGAGTCCCGTTCGTTGATGTTTATGAGCAATCGTGCGCGGTAATCATGCAAGGGATGAAAGACCTCGGATTTGCCAAAGGCGACCCGATGGAAGCCGTGAAAGCCGGTGCCCATGCGATGTTCATGCCATGCGGTCTTGGACACATGATGGGACTCGACGTACACGACATGGAAAACCTCGGCGAGGTTTATGTCGGTTACGACGGCAAGCCGAAAAGCACTCAGTTTGGACGCAAGTCCCTCCGTCTCGGAAGACCTCTTGAGCCGGGATTCGTCCTCACCATTGAGCCGGGTATATATTTCATTCCTGAGCTTATTGACTTATGGCGGAGCGAGAAGAAGTTCACCGAGTTTCTGAACTATGACAAGCTGGAGACGTATAAGGATTTCAGCGGAATCCGTAACGAGGAGGATTATCTGATAACCGAAACCGGTGCACGCCTCTTAGGGAAGAAAATCCCTGTCCATGCAGAGGATGTAGAAGCTGAAAAGCTGAAATAATAAGGCGAAAATGCCTCCTGCGGGGGGCATTTTTCTTTTTTAACTGCTTGTAACCCATGCAAGCGAGTCTTTTTCCCCGCTCTTCAAAAATTAAGTAGTACTTTAGGCGCCGAATTAGAAGAACAGTTATGAAAATACGATTTATCTTTCCCTTTTTAATCTTTCTGTGCCTCTTCGGGTGCAATGACTCATCTACAAATACTATCGACATCCAAATCTGCCCTGAAGCCTCTTCAAATATCAGCAGTGAAGGTGCTGAAATAGAACTCGACATTTCCGCCAACGGCGACTGGATGGTTGCGAGCGACGAGGTTTGGTGTACGCCGGTGCCATCGGAAGGTACGGGCAACGCGACTATAACGCTCCAGGTGGGAGCCAATATCAACTCTACGGAACGTTCCGTGTCGGTCACGGTATCCGGCGACGGGCTTATGCAGACTATTTCACTTACCCAAGATGCCGCCGACCCCGATGCAGGGGAGTACCACTACAAGCTGCCACTCATTTTCCACGTTCTTTACAATGACGCTTCCGACGCGAACCAATATGTGCAAGAAGGCTGGCTGGCTCAGATAGTGGAAATCTGCAACCAACGTTATCAGAATACATACGACTGCGGGTTCCCCGGAAAAGAGGGAACCGATATCAACCTTGAATTCGTGATGGCAGAAACAGACCCCGAAGGCAACGCGCTTGACGAGCCGGGTGTGGAGCGCATCTACTGGCAAAATGCCACGATAGATTGTGATGAATTCACCTCGGAGAGCGACCCCGAGACTGCCGCGCTGGTCTGGGATTTGAATCGCTACATTAATATTTACGTGTACACGTTCTCTGACTCCCTCACGCTTGGCATCACGCACCTGCCATACACGAGCACCACGAATCCGCTCGAAGGGCTTGTCGAGAGCGACTATTACTACACTCACAACACTGTCGATTACCCGCGCGGTGTCTCTATCAACAACATTGCAATCTACGAGCTGTCGGGCGAGAACGTTTTCCGTGCATCGGACATCGCCGTGACGTTGTGCCACGAGCTTGGGCACTACCTTGGTCTCTTCCACGTCTTTTCTTCATCAGATACCGACGACGAGGATGCCTCCGAGACGGATTATTGCGATGACACGCCCGACTACGACCGCTCGCTCTACATTTCATGGCTTGAGGACATGTACAGCCATGCCGAGCTGTCGATGAATATGGCGATACGCCGTGTGGACACTTCGGGGGAGGAATTTGATGCCCGCAACATAATGGATTACTATTGGACGCTTGCCGACGAGTTCACATCAGACCAGCGTTCGCGTATGCGCCACGTCCTCGAGAACAGTCCCGTCATTCCGGGTCCTAAATACATCCAGCAGACCACGCGCACACAAGTTTCGGACGTGGAGCCGGCTCGTCCTACCATCAAACTGGGGCGTACAGGCAGCACGCTTCCTTCTTTGGGGAAATAATCGATTCTTGAATATAAATAAGTGATGGTAAAGAACTTGGTTTTCGATTTCGGGGGCGTTGTCGTGCAGCTCGACCAACAACGCGCTGTGGAAGCCTTCCGCCGCCTTGGGCTGGAAGATGCAGGCATCATCCTCGACAAATACCACCAGAAGGGAATCTTTCTCGACCTTGAGACAGGTCGCATTTCAGGCGGTGAATACCTGAAGGCTTTAAGCGAAATGTGCCGCCGCCGGTTATCGTGGAGCGAGGCCGAGGAGGCATGGCTGGCATTCATGCTTCCGGTTTCCGGGGAAATATTGTCACACATTTCCGCATTCCGCCGGGATTACAAGGTTTTTTTGTTGAGCAACACGAATCCGTTCGTGATGGGGTGGGCGAGGAGTTCCCGCTTCAGTCCCGAAGGCTTCCCACTGGATAAATATTTCGACCGCCTTTTCCTTTCTTACGAGATGGGCGTAACGAAGCCCGAGAGGAGGATTTTCGAACTAATGTGTGCCGAAGGCGGTTTCTCGCCGGAGGAGACAATTTTTGTTGATGACAGCGAGGCAAACCTTGCCGCGTCGCGGGAGTTGGGTTTCCAAACTTTCTGCCCTTCGCCCGAAGAGGGAGACGGATGGGTGGTGCGCTTCGCCCGCCGGCTGGCGGAGGAAAGAGATTAGCCCGCAGATTTTTTCCCCG
>CAYZTO010000152.1:0-5187 GCA_964481365.1 uncultured Parabacteroides sp.
CAGCAGCCCGCACTCTTCGTAGCCCGCCTTGCGTAAAAGCGCGGTGCTCGCCACGTTCCCGACGGGGATATGGGCGTAGAGCTGGTGCAGGCAGAGGAAACTGAAGGCGTATTCGTGCAAAAGCGCCAGCGCGCGGTAGCCTATCCCACGGCGCAACATCGACGGCTCGACGAAAATCCCCACCCCGGCACGCCTGTGTTTGGGTTCAAAATCGTACAAGTCGATTAATCCCAGCGGCAGGAGGTCTTCTTTCCGCTCGATGAGCAGGCGGAGCTGCCGCAGCGTGTACAAGTCTTCGCCGGAACGCTCGATGTATTGCTTCAAAATGTACCGGGAATAGGGCGACAAGGTGCTGCCGACCTCCCAAAGCGATGTGTCGTTTTCCCACTTGTAAAGGACGTCCAAATCTTCGGGTTCCAACGCCCTGAGGCGCAAAATGTCGTCTTCGAGTAGTTGTTTCATGGTCATTCACTTGGTGAAACAAGCCTGCAGGTGGCAGGATTATAAATATGATAAGTGATTGTCTTGTCGGGCATGCGATCCATGTAGAGCAGCATCTGTTCGTAACGCATATCGCGCCAAACGAAAGCGATGTCAGTAAACCTCCGCATCTTGATGTTCCTGCCCACGGCGTCCAAAGCCCGGTTCTCGTCGAGGTTCCAGAGCTTCACCTGCTCCAAACTGGGCATCCGCCTCGTGCAAGCCTCTTTCGCCGCGCCGTAATGCCTTTCGCTGCCGATAATAAGCAGGCGGCGGTGCTTCAACTTCTTCTTGCGCCTGAAAAAACGGGACATCCCCGAAAACGCGCCCAAAAAACAAACGCCCAAGCGGATGAAAATCCCCAGCGCCTTCTGTTCGGGGTAATATTTTTGGTAAAAAAGCAGCATCGCCCCGTAGAAACGCTTCAGGAAGGCGAGGTCGCGCTTCGTGCTCTCCCCTTTGTAGTGCAGCAAACGCTCCGGTATATAGTAATTCTTGTAACCTGCCTGCAAAATCTGGTACGAGAGGTCGATGTCCTCGCCATACATGAAGTAACGTTCGTCCAATCCGCCCACTTTCCCGAGCGCGTCGCGCCTCATGAACATGAACGCCCCCGCAAGTACGTCCACTTCGTGTATTTCGTCTGCCGGAAGGAAAGGTAATGCATATCCGGCGTATTTCGGGGATTCTGGAAAGAGCCGAGATAGCCCCGACAGCTTGCAAAACGATATCCAAGGCGTGGGGAATGCCCTTTTGCTCTCTGCAAGGAAGGCTCCGTGGGCATTTATCATCTTCAGTCCGAGTGCGCCGGCTTCCGGATGCTCTTCCATAAAGAAAATTAGCCTGCGGATGCTTCCTTCACCCACCACGGTATCCGGATTCAGCATCAAAACGTATTCTCCGTGGCATAATTCAAACGCCTGGTTGTTTGCTTTCGCAAAACCGGGATTGTCTACATTCTCGATGAACACTACATTGGGGAATTTCGGCCGCAAATATTCTACGGAACCGTCGGAGGAATGGTTATCGACAACGAAAACCTCCACCCCTTCCATGCTTTGGGTGGCTGCTTGCAGCGAATGCAGGCATTGTTCCAAGTAATACTTTACATTATAATTTACTATAACGACCGAGAGCAGTACGGAATCTTGTCCGCCCGGTTCTTCTTCGTTTCCTGTCGTTTTGATTATGATTTCGTCCGCATTCATAAGCTAAGATTCTTGATGCTGTCTCCAAAATCCACACGGTTCACGATTGAACGCCCAAGCGTGATTTCATCGGCATATTCTATTTCGTCGCCTATCGATACGCCACGGGCAATTACTGTTACTTTCACGTTGTATGGCTGCAATTTGCGGTAAATGAAGAAATTTGTTGTGTCCCCCTCCATCGTGGTGCTTAATGCAAGCAAAACTTCTGATACATTCCCCTCTGCAACGCGTGAAACGAGGCTGTCTATTTCGAGGTCGTTGGGTCCTATGCCTTCCATCGGTGAAATTATCCCCCCCAGTACATGGTAAACTCCCCGGAACTGCCCGGTATTCTCTATCGCCATCACTTCTTTCACATTTTCAACGACACAAACCATCGAATGGTCGCGCGAGGGATTGGCACATATAGGGCAAAGTTCGTCGTCGCAGATGTTGTGGCATACCCGGCAGTATTTTACTTCCCTCCGGAGCGAGACCAAAGCCGACGCGAAGCGTTCCGTGTAGCCTGCGTCACGCCGGAGCATGTACAACGCGAGGCGCAAAGCCGTTTTCCTACCTATTCCGGGAAGAGATGCGAACTCATTTACTGCAATTTCCAACAGGTGTGACGGATATTTCATGCCCATAGACGCTTCTGCTTAGAATGGAACTTCATTGCTGCTCCCCAAACTCAGGAAATCCGCGTTGGCTGCCGGAGGCGGGGGTAACGGAGTGCTGTTGTCCGAGTGGTTCATGCCGGAAGGGAACTCCCTGACAGGAATATCCTCGTCGATATTCATGAATTTGGCAAATTCAGCCTTGAACCGCAGGCGCACATCCCCGACAGCGCCGTTACGGTGCTTCGCGATGATTATTTCCGCCAAACCTATCAAAGAATTTCCCCGTTCGTCTTCCGTTATCTTGTAATATTCCGGACGGTGGATGAAACAAACCATGTCCGCATCCTGTTCGATTGCCCCGGACTCGCGAAGGTCTGCCAACTGCGGACGCTTTCCTTCCGCTCCCTGGCGGGCTTCAACCCCACGGTTCAACTGAGACAACGCGATGATGGGAATGTTCAATTCCTTTGCCAACCCTTTCAGCGAACGGGAGATTGTGCTTACCTCCTGTTCGCGGCTGCCGAACGTCATCCCGCTGGCATTCATCAGCTGCAAGTAATCGATGACAATGCACTTGATTCCATGCTCGCGCACAAGACGACGAGCTTTTGTACGCAGCTCGAAAACAGAAAGGCTCGGAGTATCATCTATGTAAATTGGCGCATCATACAATTCTTTGATTTTAAAATCGAATTGTTCCCACTCATAACTCTCCAGCCTGCCGCTTTTTATCTTCTCTCCTGGTATTTCGCATACATTTACTATCAAACGGTTCACCAATTGGACGTTGCTCATCTCCAACGAGAAGATTGCCACCGGAATGTTGAAATTCACCGCCATGTTTTTTGCCATCGAAAGGACAAATGCAGTCTTTCCCATAGCAGGGCGCGCTGCAATAATAACGAGGTCGGAGTTCTGCCATCCGGAAGTTATCTTGTCCAAGCCACTGAAGCCTGTACGCAAACCGCTGAGACCTTCTTTCTGGTTGGCAGCCTTCTCCAGAAGTTCACGTGCTTCTTTAATTATAGGGTTAATCTGGACAACGTCCTTCTTCACGTTGCGTTGGGATATATCGAAGAGCTTCCCTTCGGCTTCCTGCATCAAATCGTCCACGTCGATAGTGTCGTCGAAAGCCTTTGCCTGAATCTGCGCCGAGAAAGATATCAGCTCACGTGCCAGATACTTCTGCGCAATGATGCGGGCATGGTATTCGATGTGCGCGCTGCTCGCCACCATGCTGGTAAGCTGCGAAATGTAGAGCGGACCACCGACGGCTTCCAATTCACCGCGCTTCTTCAGCTGCTCCACGACCGTCAGCATATCTATCGGCCGCTGGCTGATAGCCAAATCCGTTATCGCAGCGAATATCATCTGGTGCGCTTTCTCGTAGAAACACTCCGGCTTCAGGATTTCACTGACCATAGAGTAGGCATCCTTCTCCAACATCAAAGCTCCGAGGACAGCTTCCTCGCAATCTTTTGCCTGCGGCTGCAACCGCCCCATGTCGGATATGTATTCGGGGTGTTTCCGTGTACTCCGTCCCGTATTTTTAACTGTTCCTGCCATTTTTCCTTATGATTTTCGGCTGGCAAAGGTAATATAAAAAGCGTTTTCTATTTAAGCAAAATGGCTACCTTTGCCCATATTTGAAGCATTAACTAAAAACTCAAGAGATTATGTTTTCCGGTATCGTTGAAGAAGCCGCCAAAGTGGTGGCGATAGAAAATGACAAGGGGAACCTCCACATCACAATGGAATGTTCCTTCGTTGATGAACTGAAAACTGACCAGAGCGTGTCGCACAATGGTGTTTGCCTCACGGTCGTGGGAAAAACAGACAAGACATACACTGTAACCGCCGTGAAAGAGACCCTCGAACGCTCCAACCTCGGTGCGCTCAAGCCCGGTTCGCTCGTAAACCTTGAGCGGAGCATGATGATGAACGGGCGCCTCGACGGGCACATCGTGCAAGGGCACGTAGACCAGACCGCCACCTGCACAGAAGTGGAAGAAGCAGACGGAAGCTGGTATTACACTTTCCAATACGCCCCCGACGAAGAGCTTGCCCGCCAAGGATACCTCACTGTCGAGAAAGGCTCTGTATGTGTGAACGGCGTAAGCCTCACTGTGTGCAACTCGCAACCCGACAGCTTCAGGGTAGCAATCATCCCCTACACCCACGAACACACGAATTTCTGCGAAATCGTACCCGGTACGGTCGTGAACATAGAGTTCGACATCGTAGGAAAGTACATCAGCAAACTAATGCAGTACCGTTGAGGTATCAGGTTATGGATTTTCATGAATTGGCAGCCCAACGGCAAAGCGACAGGGCATACGACACCACGCGCCAAGTAGAGCGCGAGAAGATTTGCCGCATTCTCGATGCCGCCCGAATGTCTCCGTCGGCGTGCAATTCGCAGCCGTGGCACTTCATTGTGGTGGATGAGCCTGAACTCAAGAATCGGCTTGCCGACGCAGAGGCAAGCAAGCTCATCGGGATTAATCATTTCACGAAGCAAGCCCCGGTGCACATCGTCATCGTGGAAGAGAAACCAAACTTTACCGCAGGAATCGGGTCGTGGATAAAAGACAAGAACTTCGCACACATCGACGTGGGCATCGCGGCGGCTCACATCGCACTCGCAGCCGAAGACGAGGGACTCGGGAGCTGTATCCTCGGATGGTTTAACGAAGAAAAGGTGCGCAACCTGTTGGGAATCCCGTCGGACAAGCGCGTGCTGCTCGACATACTGATAGGCTACCCGACGTGTCCGCAGCATACCAAGAGGAGGAAGCCGTTCGACGAGGTTGTTTCGTGGAATACCTACGGCAAATAGACAAAGCGCAGGCAGGAAGACTCATTTACGGCGGTTTTCCTGCCTTTTTTCTCATCCA
>CAYZTO010000153.1:0-4731 GCA_964481365.1 uncultured Parabacteroides sp.
TTACAGGAACCGTAGTGGATAACACGGGTATGACTGTTATAGGAGCCAATGTTGTGGAAAAGGGAACGACGAACGGTACCATAACGGATATTGACGGGAACTTTTCGTTGCAAGTACAACCGGGTGCTACACTTCAAATTTCTTATACGGGCTATAAGACACAAGAGATTGTCGTGGGGAATCAAACACACTTCAATATCAAGATGGAAGAAGACTCCGAAATGTTAGGTGAAGTGGTCGTTACGGCATTAGGACTAAAGCGCGAGGAAAAAGCGCTGGGATATGCTGTGCAGAAAGTGGACGGTGAAGCACTCCGTACTGTAAAGACCGTTGACCTTGCGACGTCATTAACCGGAAAGGTAGCCGGTATGAATGTACAGAATAGCACGGAATTCAATACAGCTCCAACCATATTGGTGCGAGGCGAATCACCGCTGATTGTCGTAGATGGCGTACCGTACAGCAACATCTCCCTGAGGGACATCGCTTCAGATGACGTCGAATCCATCGACGTGTTGAAGGGTGCAACCGCCTCGGCGCTTTACGGAGCCCGTGGAGGTTCCGGCGTGATTATGATTACGACCAAGAAAGGGGGAGAAGAAGGGCTGGATGTATCGGTCAACAGCAGCACGATGTTCAATGCCGGGTATCTTGCCATTCCGGAAGCACAACACAGCTATAGCTCAGGCACCGGAGGAGTGTACGATTCTTATGATTACGTATGGGGCGACAAGCTCGACATCGGAAGAACGGCGGTACAATATAATCCATACACCTATACTTGGGAAGAACAACCGTTGGTATCGAAGGGGAAGAATAACTTTCGTAATTTCTTGGAGCAGGGAATGTCCACCAACAATAACGTGAGCATTGCTTGGAATGGCAAGAACGGCGGATTCCGTACCTCGTTGAACCATGTATTCAACAAAGGGCAATACCCGAATGAAAAGCTGAATAAACTTACCTATACTTTAAGCGGTAATGCGAAGTTCGGCAACCTGAGTATCGAAGGAGGCGCTATTTGGAACAAACGGTTCTTCACAAACGACCGCGGCTCCGGATATGGCGGAGGTGGCTACATCTATAACCTGATTGTCTGGACGGGCGCGAACTATGACGTTCGTGATTACCGCAACTATTGGGTGCAGGGCCAGGAACATTCCAAGCAAAACTGGTTATACGAAGGATATTATGACAACCCTTATTTTCTGGCTTATGAATGTACGAACCAAAGTGATTATGACAAGTTGAATACCTATGGATACGTGAAATATGACATTACCCCTTGGCTCAACATTTCAAACAGGACAGGAGTGGATTTCTATGCCAACCGGACGCAGACAAGGAACCCGATAGGAACCATCAATGCCGGAAATAAGAACGGCTCATATTCCATGAGCAAGGAAACGGGATACAGTGTGAATAGCGATTTTTTGTTATCGGGAAAGTACACATGGGGAGACTTTGACATAAGTGGTTTCTTCGGAGGAACGATTTATTATTACTATGACGATGACCTGACGGCAAGTACCAACAATGGACTGTCCATTCCCGGTTATTATTCACTGAATGCTTCGGTAGACCCTGTGTCGGCATCTTCTTCATACGAGAGCAAACGCGTGAACTCTTTGTACGGTTCGCTGTCTTTGGCCTGGCGCAATCTGCTGTATATGGACGTGACGGGACGTAACGACTGGTCTTCCACGCTGCCTGCAGAAACCCGCTCCTATTTCTATCCGTCGGTCTCGGCCAGCCTGATTATGTCGGAATTCATAGACTTGCCGGATTTGTTTAACTTCTGGAAGTTGCGCGGGTCATGGACCGTAACAAAGACCGACTTGGATATCTTCGAGACAGTGCAGGCATATAGCGTAAGCAATAATGTATGGGACGGGCTAAATTCCGCTTCTTATCCCACATCATTGCGCAGTGCCACGCTGAAGCCGGTGACTGCACGCTCTTACGAGATAGGAACGGAAGTCAACCTGTGGAACAACCGCCTACATGTCGACTTCGCTTTTTACAATACGCTGAAATATAACCTGACACGTGCGGCAACAATCAGTGCGGCTTCAGGCTTCTCTTCAACGCTTCTTAACTATGAAGAAGAGCAACTCAGGCAGGGATTCGAGCTTGCAATCGGAGCAGAATTGGTAAAAACTTCGGATTGGAGTTGGAGCGTAAATATGAACTGGGCACGCGACCGATATTACTACGCACAGGTAGACCCGACATACTCAACACAAAACCAATGGGTGCAAGACGGTTTACGCTGGGACTGGATTGCGGTCTATGATTGGGAACGAGACCCCGAAGGTAACCTTATCCTATATAACGGTCTGCCCCGCCGTAGTGAATACCAGTCGTTTGCGGGTTATGAATACCCGGATTGGTTATGGGGCATAAACACGACATTGAGCTATAAAGACTGGTCATTGTATGTAGCTTTCGACGGACGTGTCGGAGGAACAGTCTATAACCAGACAGAGCAAGCCATGTGGAACAGCGGCTCACATCCCGATAGTGACACCCCCGAACGTTACGAGGAAGTTGTAAACGGGAATATCACTTTTGTCGCGCCGGGAGTAAAGGTCGTTTCCGGCTCGGTTGAGTACGATACGGACGGGAACATCATTAGCGACACCCGGGTATTTGCACCAAATGATATAGCGGTGTCTTACCAGAGTTTCATCCAGACATACGAGCCATGGTCGGGTAATGCGGCTTCTCAAAACTACCGTTCTGCCACGTTCTTTAAGATAAGAGAGCTCTCATTGACTTATCGTTTGCCCGAACAAGTGCGTGAATGGGCACACCTTAAAGGAGCATCAGTATCTTTTATTGGACAGAACTTGCTGCTCTGGGCAAAAGAATTAAAGTATGCAGACCCGGATGTAAATGAGGATAATTTAAGTTCCCCATCTCAGCGTTTTTTAGGATTTAACGTTAAAGTGGATTTTTAAACTGAACGAACAATGAAATTTAAACAAACATTTAAACAGATTATAATTGCCATTATAGCAATAGGAACCGCAGGGGCGGGACTGGTTTCATGTACTTCCAAGTTTGATGATTACAATACGGACCAGAATGCCACAACAACCGTTACGCCGGGCATGTTAGCAACGGAACTGATTATCGGCATGATGGATTTTGGTGGTGGGAAATACTCGATCTATGACAATATGCTCAACAAGCAAATAGCATGGGCGGAAGGCAGCGCGGAGAATGACCAGTACAATTTGTTGGGTCGCACGGATTTTGGCACCTATACGGATTTGACAAACTGCCAGAAGATGCTCCTGGAAGCGGAAAGTTCAACCGAAGAAGTGCAGAACTCCTATCGGGGATTGGCGAAGTTCTTCAAAGCACACCATCTGTTCTATCTCTCCATGCAAGTAGGGGACATTCCTTACAGCGAGTCGAATCAGGCCGAGGAAGGGAATATAAGGCCCGTGTACGATACGCAGAAAGAAGTGATGCTCCAGGTACTTGAAGATTTGGAAGAAGCGCAGGCATTATTTGCATCGGGAGCTTCCTTTGACGGAGACCCTGTCTTGGGCGGGGATCCAGAGAAGTGGCGGAAGGTGTGTGTCGCTTTTGAATTGAAAGTATTGATGAACCTCTCCAAGAAGATTGGCGATACGGATTTGCAGGTCTCCGAGCGTTTTGCCCAGTTGGCTACATCGGACAATCTGATGACATCCAATACAGATAACCTGCAACTGGTTTTCAGCGATACCGGCTCACAACAATATCCGCTTTACCAGAACGACCACATGCAGTACTTCATGGTATCGTCTACGGTTATCGACCCATTGAAGGAGTATAATGACTATCGCCTGTTCTACTATGCCGAGGCTGCACCTTATGCATTGGCGCAAGGATTGACGGCCGAAGATTGGGATGCTTATATGGGCATTGACCCGTCCGCCATACAGAGCGAAAACAATACCCTGCATGGTGAGGGGAAAGATTGTGGCCCGAATGAACGTTACCTGACTGCCGCCGGTGAGCCGTTGATGTATGTCAGCTATATGGAACAGAACTTTATCTTGGCAGAGGCCGCCCTTCGGGGATGGATTGCGTCGGGTAGTGCGGACGAGTATTACAAGAAGGGCATCCAGGCAAGCATGGAGTTCATCGCGGATTACACGCTGGATGATGCGGCGTACCACCATAACCACCCGATAACCGAGGCGTATATTGCCAACTACCTGGAACAGGATGTTATCCAGTTGAATGGGGATTTCGAGCATGATCTGGAGATGATTCTCTTACAGAAGTATTTGGGTTCCTTCTTGCAGCATCCGGAGAATGATTGCTTCTATGACAACCGGCGTACAGGATATCCCGTGTTGCCGGTGAATCCGGAGTCTAATATGAATACGGATGCCACCAAGCTGCCTGTCCGCTGGATGTATCCGCAGGATGAATTGGATTATAATCGGGATAATGTACAGGCGGCCATTGACCGTCAGTATGATGGTACGGATGATTACAACAAACTGATGTGGATTCTCCAAGAGTAAACCAACTCAAATTCGTCCGGGCATTACCTGTATCTCACAGGATGATACCCGGACACTACCTTCCTTTCTTTGCAATTGCGCGCGGTTACTTAGCCTAACTGCTAGAACGAACACCTCGTCGCTTCGACACTCCCCTTTGCTTTTTATTCGTCAGAGAATCGATTCTTAGAAACTATTAAATCAAAAAAATAACGAATCC
>CAYZTO010000154.1:0-4664 GCA_964481365.1 uncultured Parabacteroides sp.
AAAACGATTCATTGGCAAAGCAAAGATGGGCGGAAATCTGTTTTATACTCATATCGCTGTGCTGCAACAAGTGGTGGATTTCTTGTATCAATTGATTGTCAATCCATTGGCGTAGACTGCGTCCTTTATGACAATCAAATGGCTCTGGAGGTAGAAATGAAATCACGTTTTGCTACTGATAAATGAGGAAGTATTTCAATTTTTTTGTATGTTTGTCCAACACAGCGTACATGGCATTTTGTTATGAATGAGTTTGGTAGCCCATAATATAATAAATTCAACTATTAGTACGCTGTTTCTCATTTAATCAATTAGTTTGAATCACTTTAAAAGTAATGGTAATGGTTAAAGACGTTGTATTCGATTTCGGAGGGGTCTTAATGGATTGGAATCCGAGATATTTCTACCGTACTTATTTTAAGGACGAAAAAGAGATGGAATATTTCCTTTCCCATATATGTACTGACAATTGGAATGCTGAGCAAGACAAGGGACGTTCATTTGAAGAGGGGATAAGGTTGTTACAGGAGCAGCACCCACAATATGCGGAACCCATACGGATGTACAAAGACAAATGGGAGTGTATGTTAAAAGGCGAGTTCCCTCGGAGCGTGGAATTGCTGAAACGGCTAAAAGAGGAAGGATATGGCATCTACGGCTTGACAAATTGGTCGGCTGAAACAATCCAATTGGTTTACTCAAAGTATAATTTTTTCCAATTGTTCGATGGTATTGTCGTGTCTGGTGAAGAAAAAGTTATCAAGCCCGATCCGGAAATATACAGGATTTTGCTTGAACGGTATAATCTGATTGCCGAAAATACGCTGTTCATTGACGACAACTCCGTTAATATTGAAACGGCGAAACAATTAGGTTTCCAGACGATTATTTTTGACGACGTGGAAAATGTATCGTTACAAATCTCTGTATTAACCGACAAAAAAGATAAATAATCGGAGCATAGTACGCGAGATTAGGAAACGTTGTGAATTTCACTTAACGTGAGTTCGATATAAAATCAAAACATGGTCTGTTGTTGGTCATTGAAGCAGTATGCAGCAATTGCAGAAAGAGAATCAATATTATTCCTGTTATTTTTCACCTAACCTCTCTAAAGGCATCTACATCGTCAAGATAGGTAAGCAGATTTATAAAGTGCGTGATTAACTTCTTGAATAAATGTTTCCCCGCGCTTCCGGGATTGTTGGAGGCTTGGTTCCTTCTTTCCCTTGAGGCGCGGGGATTGTTTTTTCACGGGTGCTTTGCACTCATTTCGATTTCCAATGTTCCCCCCTTCATCAAGTCGGAATGCGAGAAGAAAGGTTCTGTAAGGAGTTCTCCGTTGAGTTTCATCGACTTCACGTATTTGTTTGCCGGGGAATTGTTCTTCACCACAATCTTGAATGTACCTCCGGGGACTTTGATTGACACCTTTCCAACCAACGGCCGTCCTATGGTATATACCGGGTTGCCAGGGCAGACTTGGTAAAATCCCATTGCGCTCATCACGTACCATGCCGACATCTGCCCGCAGTCCTCGTTCCCGATGATGCCGTCCGGATTGTCCGTGTAGAAATTGCGCATTATGAAATCGAGGTACTCTTGTCCTTTCCACGGCGAATCCGTCCAGTTGTAGAGGTACGCCATGTGGTGGCTCGGCTCATTCCCGTGGGCGTATTGCCCTATCAATCCGGTGATGTCGCCCGAAGCCTCAGCCCCGTCTACCTGCGATGAGGTGGTGAAAAGTGTGTCGAGGCGTGTTTCCAGTTCTTTTTTGCCACCTATTTCAGCAATGAAGTTGTCCATGTCGTGAGGGACGAAGAAACTCCATTGGAAGGCGTTCCCTTCGGTGTAGTCACTCTTCATGTGCGACGAATAACGCGGATTGAAAGGTGTCCGGAACGAGCCGTCGCTCATTACCGGCCGCATGAATTTGGTTTCGGGGTCGAGGTAACGTTTGTAGTAGCCCGCTTTCACCATATACTCGTCCGCCAGTTCCTGGTTTCCCGCTGCTTTTGCTATCTGGGCGATGCACCAGTCGTCGTATGCCATTTCAACGCCCCATGATACTGACTCCGGCAGGGAATCGGCGGGAACGAAACCGAACTCGTCCTTGTACAGCAGGTGTTTCGTGATTAAATCCATTTCGCGCGTGCCCTTGAACTTCTCGGCAAGGTCGGCACGGTAAACCGAAGAGCGCGCCCCGGCTTCAGCCCAGACGTTGAGGTCGTCCCCGCCCGTCAGCCCTTTGGCAACAAGGTCGGCAAGCACTGCTACCGAATGGTACGCCGGCATGCAGCCCGTGTAGCTGTTCACGATAGGCCACTTCGGAAGAATTGTCCCCTCCCGGTAAGCCTGTACAAGCGACAACCCCATCTTTTCCGCCCGGTCGGGACGTATAATCGTCAGCAGCGGGTGCAAAGCCCGGAATGTGTCCCACAGCGAGAAAGCGGTGTAGTTCGTGTAGCCCGCCTTTGCGGTATGCACCTGTTTGTCAAGCCCCACGTATTGCCCGTCCACATCCTGGTACACATACGGCGAGAGGGAAGCGTGGTAGAGTGCGGTGTAAAAATTCTTCATCACCACAGGGTCGAATGTCTCTATCTGTATTTTGTTCAGCTCGTTGTTCCAAATCCTCTCCGAAGCCTGCCGTGTCTCCTCGAAATCCCATCCGGGGAGTTCCTGTTCCATGTTCCGGGCTGCGCCTTCGGGACTTACGGGCGAGATTGCGACTTTTACCATAAGTGCCCGTGCGGAATCCTTGAACTTGTAGTGGAACTTCAGGTCCTTGTCGGTGTCTATCTTCAGGAAAAGGGAGTCGGAGCGCAGCTTCCCGTCGATATACTGGTAAACTTTCTCGATTTTTTCGGAGAATACGATGTGGTACGAGATTTCGTGGTGGTGCGCCCATCCGCGCGTGCGGAATGTGCCTTCCACTGTCGAGTCGTTCACGAACCAATAGGTGTTGCCCGTGACCCTGTGCCCCCAATCGGGCTGGAGCACGTGCCCAAGGTCGAGCATCACCCTGCGCTCGCGCGGGTTGTCGTACTGGTACTTGTGGAAACCCACGCGCTCGGTCGAGGTAAGCTCCACGTTGATTCCGAAATTGTCGAGCCTTACGGAATAATATCCCGGGGAGGCGTGTTCCTTGCTTTTGGAGAACGTGGCTACGGGTTTTATGGAATCTTCCCCGCAGTAGGGGAGGATGGCTACGTCGCCCATGTCGCCAATGCCGGTGCCGGAGAGGTGGGTATGGCTGAAAGCGTAAATCTGGTTGTCGTCGGCGTGGTAGCCGCTGCTTGCGTCCCATCCCATGATGTGCGTGTCGGGGCTGAGTTGAACCATCGCGTAAGGCCGCGTCACGCCCGGGAACGTGTGCCCGTGGAAACCTGTCCCGATGAACGGGTCTACATACGCCAGCAAATCCCTTTTATTTGTGTCTTTCGTGGGAGATGTAGAGCAAGATGCCGCCAGCACTATGGTTGCGGCGGATAATAAAATGGCTGTTTTTTTCACTGTTGAATGGATTTATGAAATGTTTTATCTGAGGGACAAACTTAATAAAAAAACATGGTGGAAGAAACCCCCTCGGCGTATGTTTGTACGAAAAAACGCAGGCTTCCGGGGGATTGCCGCCCGTTTGCGCCTGCGTTTGTCCATTTTTCATTACTGTGCCGGGGAAGGATGCCTCCCCTTTGATTGCCTACTGCACCACCGGCTTGTCGTCCGGTTCATCGTCTTCGTCGTCGTCGCCCGCTTTGCTGTTCACCGTCGAGCGCAGCTTCAGCGTAGCCTTTTGGCTTGCAATGTGTACGTTCATCGAGTCGATGAAGGCGGCATAATTTTCTTCGCCTTCTATTTCGACCAGCGCATTCACCGTCGAAATCAGCGCGCGGTAGGCATCGTCCGTTTCCTGCCGGGTTTGCTTCACGATGCCCGTGGTGCGTGCCCCTTTCTGCTCGCCACGGAGCTTCAGCGCATCGTTGAAATTCGTGTTTTCCGTCTTCAAGGCGTTGGACCAAACGTCTATCGCCACCGAAGTACGCTTCTCGTCCGAAAGAGCCTCGATGTCCTGCACCGCATTGTGGATGATGCCGCTTTCCTCGTTGTACGACAGTGCCGTGGGGTCGCCGTATTTGTCGAGGATGGCGATGATTTCCTCAGCCACAGCCGCCACGTCCGCTTCGGGGTGCGCCGTCATTGCCTTGGCATAGTTGCGGAGGCCGCGCCATGCCGCATCGCGACGCTCATCCCCCTCGATGACCAAAGCCGACGCAGGGACGGACGCACTGTCCTTCAACGCATTGTCGAACTCCTCCAATGCCGCTTGGAACGTGTTGATTCGTTCTTGCAAGACGGGCGAAACCGAGCGTTGCTCCAGCGATTGAATGTCAGGGAGACTCTCGTCGCCCCCGCCGTCGTCGCCGGCAGATGTAAGTTTGGGTATTTCACCGTTGGTGAGGCGCATGAAACCGAAGTCTTCTTCGATGCGCATACGGGATAAACTAAAAGACATTACTTTTTTCATAGAATCCTCCAATCTTTTTCTATCAATAAATGAAACATACTAAATGGATTTATAAAACTTCTCTTTATAAAAACTGCTTTTGAATAGCTTGCATCCAACGCGACTTGGCGTCAAGTGAAGCTGTCTGCAATGTTTC
>CAYZTO010000155.1:0-4628 GCA_964481365.1 uncultured Parabacteroides sp.
TAGTCGTTAAAATCAATACTTGTTTTCTTAATAACTTCTACCAATAGTTTTATAGGGCGGCAAAGATAGACAAATCTGACGTATATGAGAAAGGCTCTGAAAGAAGCACCTTTGTCGGAATATGTTTCAAACCTTGGTCAGGCGGATAATTGGGATGCAGATTTTTTATTTATATAAGAAATCCACGTTTATCCATAAAATCTATGTCTTCTGCGTCTTTGATACCCTCTTAACATCCCTCTTTCGTCGAACCCCACACCCCCTTTCGTCGAAAATACATTGCTGCTACCTTCCCTTCTGATGTAGTTTTGCGGTAAAGAAAAAAGTATGAACCGATAAAATTATAGCAAGATGAAAAAGTATTCCTTACGCAGTGTTTCTGTGCTTTTCGCAAGCCTGTTTTTTACCAGCAGCCTGATGGCTGACGAGATTAAGATTAAGGGAGTAGTGGCAGATTCAATCACACACATGGGCGAGCCGTTTGCCACTATTCGGATTTATCCTGCCGGGAACAATTCGGATGCAGTCTCAATGGGTGCGACCGACATGGACGGGAATTTCGAGCAAACGTTGAAAGATGCAGGTGATTACCATGTGCTTTTCAGTTCGGTGGGGCGCAAGAGTGTGGATGTTCCCTTCACCGTCAGGAAAGGGCAGACAAGTTTCCTGCTTGATACCATCTTTGTGACTGACGACGTGACGCAGCTGGCAGGTGTAGAGATAGTTGCACAACGTCCGTTGGTAAAAATGGAGGTGGATAAGTTGAGTTACAGTGTGGAGAGCGACATCGATGCGAAGTCGAACTCCGTCCTCGATATGTTGCGTAAAGTCCCGATGGTAACGGTGGACGGCAGCGATAATATCACCGTAAACGGCAGCAGCAGCTTCAAGGTTTATGTGGATGGGAAACCGAATGTGATGATGAGCAGCAACCCGTCGCAAATATTCAAGAATATGCCGGCAAGCAGCATAAAGGATATCGAAGTAATCACTAATCCGGGGGCACGTTACGATGCGGAAGGAGTAGGGGGCGTATTGAACCTGATAACCGACCGTAAGAGTGCGGCTGCTAAGCAGTTGTTGAATAATTATAATGTTACGGTTCGCGGATTGGCATCGAATCGCGGTGCCGGCGGGGGGCTTTTCTTCAGTATGCAAAAAGAAAAGTTCAGTATGTCGGTCAATGCGAACGTGATGGAATCATTTCCGATGGAATCTATATCGGAAACAGAGCGGACGCAGTATTCAGAGCAAGGTGAAACCCTCTTGGCAACGAACAGTACGATGGACAATGCCTTCCACATCCAAATGGGTAATATTAATATGAGTTATGACATAGATTCGCTGAACCTCCTTTCGGTTTCAGCCGGAGTGATGGGTTTCGGCATGGATTATGACGGGACGTCGGGAACGCGATTGGCTTCGCTGGGCTACAATACGCTATTCGACAACAACATCAAGAATTTTTCCATCAACGGAAGCGTGGATTACCAGCATACCTTTGCCAATAATAAAGACCGGATGCTGACAATGTCTTACCTCATCAATTCTTCCCCGGAAAGGAGCAAAAACTATTCTTTGTTCGAGACGGAACAGACCGATACATACCTCGACCTCACCGACCGCTACTCGCGGGCTAAAAATAACACTATGGAGCATACCTGGCAGGTGGATTTCTCTACGCCGCTCGCCCAGAATCATAAATTGGACATGGGCGCGAAATATATTCTCCGGAAGAATACCTCCCGCTCGGACTATTATGACCTAATCGATGGGAATCAGATATGGAACGAGGCAAGCAGCCTGGATTACAACCATCGGAATAATATCCTCGCCGGTTATGCCGAATACCGGGGAACAATGGGGCACGTCTCCCTCACGGCAGGCTTGCGCTACGAACATACGTGGCAGGATGTAGTAGCACGTTTGGGGCAAAGCGAAGATTTCAGCCTGGATTACGGCAACTTTGTGCCTTCCGCGAACCTGTCGTATAAGATTAGCGAATCGCAGAACATAGGCGCGGCTTATAATATGCGCATCAGCCGTCCGGGCATCACGATGTTGAACCCGTTCGTAGACCGTACCGACCCTACGGAAATCAGTTACGGAAATACGAACCTCGATGCAGAAGAAGCCCACAACATCAGCCTCGTGTACAACCTCTACACCCCGAAATGGGTGCTCAATCTGACGCTGCGCCAGTCATTGTGCGACAACGGAATAGAGCAATACAGTTTTTACGATGACAGTAATATCCTCAACACTACCTACGGGAACATAACCCGCAACCGCCAGACCGGGTTGAATGCCTTTGTGAATTGGAACGCATCAGGGAAGACACGTTTCATGCTCAACGGAAGCATAGCCTACGTGGATGTGCGGAGTTCGGTTCTCCAACAGAAGAATCATGGTTGGCAGGGGAGTATCATGGTAGGCTACCAGCAAACATTGCCTTGGGACGTGCGCATGAGTGCGAACATAATGGCATCCACCAAGTCGTATAACCTGCAAGGTTGGAGTACGGGATTTAATACCGGGATGCTTAGCCTTTCGAAAAGCTTTCTCAAAGATAGGCTTAACGTGACGCTCGCAGGCATGACGCCGCTCAATTTCAGCAGTCTGAAAGTGGAATCGAAATCTGCCGGCCATGATTTCCGCAATTACACGCTCACCAGGATTAACACTCAGTTTATAGGCGTCAGCATAAGCTATACTTTCGGCGGGAAAGTGGATGTGAAGAAGTCGAAGAAGAGCATCCGTAACGACGATTTGATGAATGTCCGCTCAAAAGAAGAAAGCATCGGGACGATGATATTGCAATAGGTCGGGTTAATGGATATAAAGATTACCTTTGCCGTATGGATACACCGAAAAACAGCTCACGGGCTTTGCAAATCGCGCAAGTTGCGCTTTGGTTGATGATTTGCCTGTTCCCCCACGTCCTCAGCATCATTTATGGAAAAGGTTGGGAGGGGATATTGGAGACATTCAAGATAAATTTCAAGCTACAGCTGCCGCTGGTTTTGCTTTATTTCTCCAACTTTTACCTGATAACCCCTTACTTCCTTTTGAAGCGGAATTTTTTCAAAGGTTTTGTCGTTGTCAATATCCTTTTTATCATAGCAATAAACCTGTGGTTCTTTCTCCCGGTTTATAAACTGGATGAATATACCCGTTCCAACCTCGGCGGGATTATAGCCGGGACATCTTTGATGATGTTTATTATCGTAGCGTGTGCGACCGGCATGCGCTACGTGCTCCAATGGAACGAAACGGAACTGAAACGGCAGGAAGAATCCCGCAAGAATGCCGAAGCGGAGCTGATTTGGCTGAAGAACCAGCTCAATCCCCACTTCCTCTTTAATACCCTGAACAACATCGGCAGCCTTGTGTACGTCGATGCGGACAAGGCGCAGGAAAGCCTGAGCCAATTGAGCGACTTGCTCCGTTATGCCCTTTATGATTCGCGCCAGAAGGATGTCCCCCTTGCCGATGAGGTGGAATTCATGCGTAATTACATCCACCTGATGCGCCTACGGTATGACGAGGCTGTGGATATCCGCACCGCTTTCCCGGAGCCTGTCCCTTCGGTGCGCGTAATCCCGCTGGTGTTCATTTCGCCCATTGAAAATGCGTTCAAGCACGGGATTAACAACCGCCGCCCGTCGTTTATCCACCTTTCACTCACGTGGGACGAGGGCTGGCTCCGTTTTGAACTGTCGAACAGCCTGCATCCCAAGTCGGCGACCGACCGCGTGGGGTCGGGGATAGGGATTGAGAACCTCAGCCGCCGCCTCGAACTGGCATATCCCGGAAGGCATTCCTACAGCCAGCAACAAACAGAAACTGAATATAGAACCATTATCACGATTAAGCCATGAAAGAACTGAAATGTATGATTGTGGATGACGAGCCGCTCGCCGTCAAGATGATTGAAAACTTTGTGGGCCGCACGGAGGGACTAACCTGCGTCGCTTCTTTCACCGACCCCGTAAAGGCACTCGAAAGCCTCGACACTCTGCCCGTCGATATCCTGTTCCTCGACATACAGATGCCCGACCTCGACGGCATGAACCTTTCCCGCCAAGTGCCGCCCGCCACGCGCATCATTTTTACCACAGCCTTCAAGCAATATGCCTACGACAGCTACGAAGTGAACGCGCTGGATTTCCTCCTGAAGCCTATCCGCTACCAGAAGTTCCTTGCCGCCATCGAGAAAGCCCGCCAATGGTTCGACCGCGAGGCTGCCGAGCCTGCCGCCACCACTATGTTTATCCGCGTGGATTCGATGCTGCGCCAAATAGACTTTTCGCACATCCTCTACGTCAGCGGGCTGAAAGATTACGTCAATATTTATCTGGAAAATGAAAAACGCCCCGTCATCACCCACCTCACCATGAAAGCTATGGAAGGAATGCTGCCTTCCGACCGCTTCATGCGCATACACCGCTCGTATATCGTCGCCCTCGACAAGATTCGCGCCATCGACCGGAATAATTGTGTTTATATCGGCAATGAAGTTATCCGCGTCACGGATGCGTACCGCGAAGCGTTCGCCGCTTATCTAGGGAAAAATATGCCGAAAGGCTAAGAAAAAATAGTAGACAGTGCGACTTGACGCCAAGTGG
>CAYZTO010000156.1:0-4571 GCA_964481365.1 uncultured Parabacteroides sp.
GTTAATTAATGCGCATTGATGATATTTTCTGTTGCGAAAGTTGTCATTAATTACGATGGATGAGTGCTTGCAATGATGAAAACTCTCATTTATTGCGATGAATGACTTCTTGCAAGGGTGAAAACTGTCATCCATCGCGATGAATGACTTCCCGCAGTCTTGAAAATACTCTTCCATCGCGAAGGACAGGTGCCCGGATGGATGCAAATACCCATCTTGCGCGAATAACGAGTACTTGCAAGAAATAAAAAATCATACAATCCGCCTGTTACAATACTTACGGATAAACAATATGCTCCGCTTTTTTCTTTACCTTTGTTTCATTGTAAATCAATAAGAGCATCATGGACAACTACATTGTTTCGGCACGCAAATACCGCCCTTCCACATTCCGCGATGTCGTAGGGCAGAAAACTTTGACTACCACACTCAAACATGCCATCGGAAGCCACAAGCTGGCACACGCTTACTTGTTCTGCGGTCCAAGGGGTGTGGGCAAAACTTCATGCGCAAGAATATTTGCCAAGACAATAAATTGCCTGAACCCTACCGAAGACGGCGAAGCGTGCAATGAATGCGAATCATGCTGTGCATTCAACGAACAACGCTCTTACAACATCCACGAATTGGATGCCGCATCAAACAATTCGGTAGATGACATCCGCTCGTTAATAGACCAAGTCCGCATACCGCCTCCTATCGGGAAATACAAAGTGTTCATCATCGATGAGGTACACATGCTCAGCTCCGCAGCCTTCAATGCTTTTCTGAAAACACTGGAAGAACCGCCGCACCACGCGCTTTTCATCCTTGCCACGACAGAAAAACATAAAGTGCTTCCTACAATCCTTTCCCGTTGCCAGGTTTATGATTTCGGGCGAATCACCATCGCCGACATCGTGGAACATCTTCAATATGTGGCTTCACAAGAAAATATACTTGCCGAGCCGGAAGCATTGAATATAATAGCACAAAAGGCAGACGGCGGAATGCGCGACGCGCTTTCGATATTCGACCAGGCGGCAAGCTATACAAACGGTAACATTACATACCAAGCCGTAATCGATAACCTGAATGTACTCGATTACGAATACTATTTCAGGCTGACAGACTGCATCTTGTCGGGGAACATTCGCGCTGCCCTGCTCCTTTTCAATGAAATTCTGAACAAAGGCTTCGACGGGCAAAACATAGTGACCGGTCTGACAAGCCATTTCAGGGATTTGCTTGTATGCAAGGACGAATCCACATTGCAACTCTTTGAAGTAGGGGCATCCATCCGCGAACGCTACAAGGAAATGGCACAACGCTGCCCCGACCAGTTGCTCTTCCGGGCAATAGAACTTTCCAACACGTGCGATTTGAATTACCGGACAAGCCGGAACAAACGCCTTCTGGTCGAATTGTTGCTTATCCAACTCTGCCAGCTCAATAACAGGGAAAGTACGGATAAAAAAAAAGCGGACATTGAACCGATAAACATCCCGCAGACCCAGCAGCAGCCTGCGAACCAACCCATATCCGTACCAACCATAAAAAAACAACCGGAGCAAACAAAAGAACTTGCAGCACAACCTGCTTCCATACAGGCAAAGCAAGAACCTCCGGCTACAACACCCAAACGCCAGGCAAAACCTCCTGTGAATACGTCATTCCGCCGTATGATGTCCAAGCAGAACTCACAAAATGGACAAGAGGCAGCTGTTGCACAACCGATGGACATTGCCCAATCCTCACCTTTCACCCAAGAAGAACTGACAGCCTGTTGGTTGGCATTCGCAAACAATTTAGACAAAAAGGTTTACCTGAAAAACACCATGCTGAACTGTATGCCCACGCTACAGGATGACTATTCCTTTGATGTGGCAGTCCATAACCCGGGACAACAAGACGAACTGGCTAACGCGGTAAACGATATCCTTACATACTTGCGTACACAATTGCACAATGGAAAGATTCAAATGAAGACAAGGATATTGGTCACTAACGAAAAACGCTTGGCATACACATCGAAAGAGAAATTCGAGCACATGGCGGAGATAAACCCGAACTTCCTAAAGCTGGTACAAACCTTCGGACTCAGGATAGACTAAGGATAAAACAGTGCCTGCCTCCGGAAAAAGTATAATTCAACCTGAAACCATACTGCTTGCACACACTTTCACAGATAGAAAGTCCCAGACCGGATGATTGCGGGGTATTTGCCGAATGATAAAAACGCTGGAATATGCGTTCCGTATCAAGGGGTTGTTCCCCTGTATTTGAAAAAAGCAATTCCGACGCACGCAAATCCACTTCTATTTCACCCCCTACCGGCGTATGAATCCACGCATTGCGAAAAAGGTTCCCAAGCAGAAGTTCCGCTAATGTGCGATTCATTTGCACATGCAGTGATTTATTGCCTCTGAGGTAACAAGATATTTCCTTGTGGGCAAATATATCCTTGTAATCCTCTTGCATGGTTTCAAGAATAGGATAAAACACAATATCCTCACATTCCGTATAAGCCCCATTGTTGATACGCGACAGCTGAAGCATATCACGATGCAAACGGTTGAGGCGGCGGAGAGGTTCTTTGACTCTGGCAATGCCAACCATTTGCTCCTCATTCAAATCGCTCCGCTGCTGAAGTTCTTCCAGACGGTTAAGGCATACTGCAAGTGGTGTCTGCATTTCGTGGGCTGCATTATCGACAAAACTGCGCTGGCGGTCGTACATTTCGAGTGTACGGGACATTTGGCGGTTCATGGCATCAATAAGACGCTTGAATTCCGTCGTATTCGTTTCGATTTGCATAGGGAGATTGTTTTGCTTGAGGTCGAAACGGTCAAGCCAACCAAGCATCGCATATAAAGGACGCATGCTCGACTGTATTACACCCCAGTTTATGACAAGGACAATGGCAAGTAACATGACATAAAGGACAATACTCCATATAAGAATGACTGATTGCAATTCATCAAGGTCGAACGTAGGCGTGGAAACTTCAAGCAACATGGGATTCCCATTGTTATCCCTGAAGATAGTTTTCATGATGCGTGCAGGTTCAGTTTCATACTTCTGCGGTATCCAGATATCCTTGCTCTCAAAAGACATGGCAGGATAAGTAGCGACATAATCTTCAGTAACGGGAATAATTGCATACGAGTTATTCGTGCCTACTTCCTGTGGCGGTATTTCATCACCTGCCAGATAACGGATTATCAGCATTTCGGTCTGCAGTTCGAGTGAATCATCCACTTCATCTATGATTTCCCCCACCATTGCATAGTAAAACAACAGGCACCATGCAAGGAGTGCAGCCATCAGGACAGCCAACATACGGTTCATTATCCGGACAATCAGTTTCATGCCTTTATTTCATTGTCAGTTTATACCCAAACCCATAAACAGCTTGTATTTGTATATCCGCCCCAGCATCGCGGAGTTTCCGCTTCAAATTTGCCACCTGCTGATATACATAATTGAAATTATCCGACTGGTCGGCGTGGTCTCCCCACACAGCTTCGGCAAGCGACTGTTTATCAATTACCCTCTCCGGACGGGTAAGGAAATAATATAAGATGTGGTATTCTTTATGCAAAAGGTTCAGCTGTTTTCCCGAGACAGAAGCCGTGCGGTCGTCCGGGTTCAGACATACATTCCCGACCTCAATATCCTTTGACCCTTTGTTCCCTCTCCTTATAAGGCTGCGTACCCTCGCTACCAATTCCGAGAGATGGAAAGGCTTGGACAAATAATCGTCAGCACCCAAGTCAAGACCTTTCACCTTATCTTCAACAGACCCCTTTGCTGAAGTAATGATAACCCGCGATGCCCTTCCTGATTCAGACAACTTACGGAGAATAGAAAAACCGTCGCCATCGGGGAGCATGAGGTCGAGCAGCACGCAATCATACTCGTACAAATCGACTTTTTCCCTCGCTTCCGCACAAGTCTTTGCGGTTTCCACCACAAAACCTGCTTCATGCAATACTTTGGACATCATCTGAAGCAAAGCAACTTCATCTTCTATAATCAGCAGCTTCATCCGGATAATCTTCTATTATTTGCAATGCAATCATAGCGCAAGCCTCTGCATCTGCCAAGGCATGGTGGTGTGCCCGGAGGTCATAACCGCAACGCGCAGCCACAGTTTGCAGTTGATGGTTCGGCAACTCTTTCCCAAATACACGGCGGGAAGCCCGGCAAGTGCAAAAGAAACGGTAATCGGGATAATCCATTTGATAGGTACGGAAAACAGCACGGAGACAACTCTCATCAAACGGGCTGTTATGTGCAACAAAGGGCAATCCGGCGACAAGCGGTTCTACTTTCTTCCATACTTCCGGGAAAATCGGGGAACAGGCTGTGTCTTCCAATTGCAATCCGTGAACCCTGGTGTTCCAATACGAATAGTATTCCGGTTCCGGACGAATAAGGGAATAAAAGCGTTCCATGATTTCCCCCGAACGCACAACAACCACCCCTACGCTGCACACGCTTGATAATTCCCTGTTAGCTGTCTCAAAATCAATGGCTGCAAAGTTTTTCATGTCCTTAATTCAAATTTCTGCTAAGGTAATGCTTTT
>CAYZTO010000157.1:0-4561 GCA_964481365.1 uncultured Parabacteroides sp.
GTCTTAGAAAGGACGACATTAATAAAAATCTTTAAACAAATAAACTATGATTGAATTAGATTTTCTGAAAATCAACGAGATTAGCTTGAAGCGGCTTTCCAATGCCGAGTTTATCTATTTCATAACCCGTTTCATCGAGCTTTTAGAGGCTGTGCAGGCGGGAGATGATGCAGGAGGAGATGATGGAGGTGGTGAGAGCCTGCCGGAAGTGCAATCGTACACGGACGGAGTCACGGAACTCTACATCACGCAGGAAATGATTGATTCCTTAAAGGAATCCCTTGCGAAATTGCAGGAACAGAACAGGGAAACGCGCTCGCGCGTGGCGACGAAAGACCTCGCCGAGATAGACAAGAGGCGCGACAACCTTGCGGCTTTTATTCTCGACGCGGTGAACCGCACTGTCAATATGCTCAGCGATGCAACGGAAATCGCCGCAGTGCGGGAACTCCAGAACGCGCTGAAGGTTTACACGGGAATTGGCAAATTACCCCAAAACCAAGAGACGGTGACGATACGCGGTATGCTTAGCGACATCCGCAAGGAGCAATTCTCTGCGGCTGTTGAGGCTGCCGGCATCGAAAAGCATATAAATCTTTTGGAAGAAGAGAATGAACGCTTCGCAAAACTGTCTGCGGAACGTAGCTTAGACATTTCCAAAAGCAGGCAAGTGGAGTCGTCGAAGGATGTACGGGCTTATGCCGTCAAACTTTATAACTTGATGGCTGCGCATGCTGCCGCTGCCAACCTTCTGCACGGGACGGAAACGACGAAAAACTTCATCTACGACCTGAACTCGCATATCGAAGAAACGAAAATGTATTATAACCTGCGGGGGACGACGGACAAAGATGAAGATGAGGGTGATACTCCGGAGGATGACGACAAACCAGTGGTGTCGTAGTATGGATTTCCGTTGCAAACGCGGCTGATTGAACAAGAAAAGACGCTGATTCTTTTGTCTCTGTGGCAAAAAAACCAGCGTCTGCCTGTTTGATGAAGGGATATCAGCCTTCGAATCAATCCGATTCCCTATTCTTTTCCTTCTTATTCTCTTTGTGAATTTGAATTGTCGCCCAAATGCCGGCAATCAAAGCTACAACAGACCAAAATCCTAAAAATACCAACAATTCCATATCTTTTCTCTATTCTGATGTACGTTTGTGCTTCTTCTCTCGCTTATACAATTGGATTGCTGCCCATGCGCCGGCAATCAAAACAAGAACAGTCCATACGGATAAGAAAATCAATAACTCCATTCTATTGTTTTTTATTGTTTGACCAATTTAGAAACTGTAATCCGGCAAAAAAGAAAGTAACAACAAAGAAGCTTCCAATTGCAAACAGATACAGCTTGTTAATGTTCAGCGCCATTATACTGGCAAGAATGATACCTCCAAAGATAAGCTTTGAGATATCCAGGAAATACTTCCCCATCTCGGATAAAATCTCTTTTTGTTTTTCGTTATTCATAGTTATCTGTTTTAGTACGCCAAAGATACAGACTATTTCAGCTAAACCAAGCAACGAAAAGGTGAAATTTCAGTCGGGGATAATAATTTTCTCCTTCGCCAACTGCCGGCACTCCTCCCTTCGCACCTTCCCCGTTTCCGTCATGGGTATTTTCCCTACGATGATGATTTGTTTCGGACGTTTGAACTTCTCGATGCGTGATTCGATATAACTCCGGATAGGCTCAATGTCTGTCTGTTCCACGAGCAAGACAATCCGCTCGCCGAATTTGGCATCGGGCACCGAGGTTACGGCAAATGGCACGCGGATGGCGTGCCGGAGTTCGTCTTCGAGCTGTTCTGTCTGGACTTTCACGCCTCCGGTGTTGATGGTGTTGTCCCGTCTGCCGAGTATGCGGAAGCAACCATCGGGTCGGAGTTCGGCAACGTCGTTAGTCACCAAGACATCATCCGCGACTTGCGGGGCACGGATTACGAGCGTTGCATCTTCAGATAGCGATAGCTCGACTGTCGGGAACGGGCGGTACCATATCGACGCATCGGTTCCGTTCAACCGCCGGAGGGCGATGTGCGAGAGAGTCTCGGTCATGCCATAAGTCGAATAGGCTTTGACAGGAAGCGGGCGTAGTGCAGCCTCTAACGACGGGTCGATACTCCCGCCGCCTATAATCAGGATGCCTGTGCGCGAAAGCCGTTTCGCCTCGACCGGCGTTTGCAGCGTATTGAAAACTTGCAAAGGCACAAGTGCGGCAAAGCGGATAGGCGGAAGCTCCTCGCCAAAGGGATGCCCGTCTGGTTCACGTAGGACTAACTCCAAACCACGCACCAGTGCACGGACGACAACCATCTTCCCGGCAATGTAACGCAGCGGCATACAGAGCAGGGCACGGTCGCCGGGCTGCAAACCCAAGACATCGCAGGTGAGACGGGCGCTGTTGAGCATCTGTTCCTTCTTTGCTGCAAAAGGTTTCGGCGTTCCGGTCGAGCCGGATGTATGGACCATGACGGTCGGACTCTCGGCGAACCATTCTTGCACGAAATCCGCAAGGTCTTGATAGAAAGCGCCCCTGCTGAGGGCTAAGTCCGCAAGTTCGCCGATGTTGGAGCGGTCGTAACGCTTGCCCTCCAGGAGGAAATACATCTTGTCGTTATATCCCATCTTCAATCTTCGAAGGGTCGAACCATAAGCAATCTCCCCTGACCTCGAGCGGGATGTGGAAATTATCAACGTAAAGGGAGCCTGTGCCCAGACCCTGCGGCATCGGGTTATGGAGCGTGGCGCACCACTGTGCGATGGCGTTCAACCCGACATTCGATTCAAGCGCAGAGGTCACCCACCAGCCAATCCCGCGCTCTTCTGCCAGGCGAATCCATTCCGACGAGCCGCAGATACCCCCGTGGAGCGAAGGTTTCAGGATAATATATGCGGGACGGATGGTATCGAGCATACGTTGCTTCTCGCGCGGGTCGTTCACACCGATAAGTTCCTCGTCGAGTGCGATAGGCAGCGGTGAATTGGCACACAGCCGGGACATTTCGTCCCACTGTCCGGCGCGGATTGGTTGTTCGATTGAATGGATGTCAAGGGCGGCGAGGAGGGCGAGCTTTTCCCCGGCATCTTTGGGGGAGAATGCGCCGTTGGCATCTACCCGGAGCTGTACCGAGGATGCTGGAACCCGCTCACGGATATAACGCAGCAACGCCAACTCCTCTTCAAAGTTGATGGCGCCTATTTTCAGCTTGATGCAGCGGAAACCCTCGGCTATTTTCTGCTGAATCTGCTCGTACATATAGTCGTAACTTCCCATCCAGATGAGTCCGTTGATGGGGATTCCGGCTTCGCCGCGCGAAAACGGTGTATCCGCTAAAGCGAGAGAACCTGATACAAGGTGGCGGAATGCCGTTTCCAATCCGAAAAGGATGGACGGGTAGGGGCGCAAGCCCTCGCAATCTATGCAGCCTGATGCTTCCACCTGTTGGCAGGCTGCATCGAGGATGTCTTCATATTCCGGAAGGTCGTCGCAACTCAAAGAAGGGAGCGGGGCACATTCGCCCACTCCGCAACGGCCCGTCCGTGGGTCGGTAACAGTAATCAACCAAAAGTGGCGTTCCATGTACGTCCCGCGTGAAGTTCCTGCCGGACGTTTGAAATGGAACACGTGCGGCCGGTGGGTAAACCGCAGGGTATTCTTGGGGAAAGTAAGGGTATTCATACCGGTAGCATTATTACGGAAGGACAGGGGAATCGCCGAAACGTGGTTTGCGCTTCTCCAAGAACGCTCTGCCACCTTCCTGGGCTTCGTCGGTGAAGTAATAAAGCATAGTCGCATCTCCGGCTAACTCTTGGATGCCGGCTTGCCCGTCTAATTCCGCATTCAGTCCTGCCTTGATGAGGCGCAATGCCAGGGGGCTGTGTTGCATCATGGTTTGCGCCCACTCGACAACCTCGTCTTCCAGCCTCTCAGGAGGAACCACCTTATTGACCAAGCCCATTTCATATGCTTCCTGGGCTGTGTACTGTCGGCAGAGGAACCAAATCTCGCGCGCTTTCTTCTGCCCCACGCATCGAGCAAGGTAAGAAGAACCGAAACCGGCATCGAAACTGCCGACACGCGGGCCTGTCTGCCCGAAGCGGGCTGTTTCCGAAGCGATGGTAAGGTCGCATACCACGTGGAGCACGTGCCCCCCGCCGATAGCATAGCCGTTCACCATAGCGATGACAGGCTTGGGAAGGGAACGAATCTGTTTCTGCACATCGAGGACATTCAACCTCGGGACACCATCCTTTCCGACGTAGCCGCCCTTGCCTTTCACGTGCATGTCACCACCCGAACAGAATGCTTTGTCTCCTGCTCCGGTGAGGACGACTATCCGGATGTCCGAACGCTCGCGGCATTCATAGAGGGCATCGCTCATCTCCGAGACGGTGGTAGGTGTAAATGCGTTGCGATATCTTTCGCGGTTGATGGTAATCTTGGCAATCCCTTCAAACATCTCGAAAAGGATTTCGGAGTATTGTTTGATAGGTTTCCACTCACGTTGTGTTGTCATAGCTCTTATGTTTTAATGATTTACAGTTTACACTACGC
>CAYZTO010000158.1:0-4459 GCA_964481365.1 uncultured Parabacteroides sp.
CGTCCCATCCGCTGGCATAGTTGCCCACGTTGCGCTGGTGGTTGCCTATGGAAGCGTCGAGTTCTTTTATTTTCGCGTCGGCTTGTCGGATGGAGGCAAGCAGTTGTTGCCCGAAAGGTGTGTTGCGCTCTTCCTCCGTCAGACTCCTGTAGGCGACCCGCATGCGGGAAAGGGACTGGGAGAGCCCGTCCATCGAAGTGCCTGCGGCATTGTCCAGCTTGGCGAGGTTGTTAAGCTCCTGCTTTATCCCGGCAAGCGCGGTCTTGTGCGTCAGGAGGGAATCATTGAGTTGGGCAATCCGGGCTTGGACGCCGGGTGACGAGGACGAGCCTTGCAGTTTCTGCAGCTGCTTCAGCTCCTCGTTTATCAGGCGTATGGCGTTCTGTTCCTCAAGCATGCGCTGCACGTTTTGCGAGCGTGTCCCCATGACGGCATTTATCCCGGACGCGAGTTCGTCGTAAGCCTTTGCCTGCGCTTCCACGTTTGCCGTCTCCGCTTGCGTGGCAGCATTGTTGGACTTGTTCGTGGTGCTTTGTCCATTCACCGAACCGGCGGCTTGCGCCAGCTGTTCCTGCGCTTTGATGATTTTCTCGGAAGCGCTGTTTATCTGGTTTACGGATGCCATAATCTTCCCTTCCGCCTCCGACACTTTCTGAACCAATGCGTCGTATTGCGTTGTAAGTGACTTCAGCTGGGCCTCCATCCCCTTGGCGATGTCAATGTCCACTTTCACATTGATGCCTTTCAAAGCCTTCTTTATGCCTTCTATCTCCGATTTCAGCAGCCTGAGCTTGCTTATGTCGCTGTCTACGTTTGCAAATATCCCTGCCATGCCTGTATCCTGAATAATTTCGACTAAATTACAGGGTAAAATCCGGAATATGCGGGGTTGGTGGGAACGGATAATTTACATCGTCCGGATTGTGAAATATCCGCCCAAAGACGACCGGAAGGGGGTATGTGGTAGGGGTAATCCGATACCCATCCAGTCTGTAAGGCGGGAGTGAGCAGCCACTAAAACGGCAAGTCGATGGTGGGAATTTTATCTAAAGTAGAGAGAAATAGAAATAAATGTTTCCTTTTAAGGAACTCTTTTGTATATTTGCAGCGTAATGCCTTTACCGATGGGAACTAACATAAAATTTAAAATTATATACTCCAAGGAAGCAAGAGTTTTCCTTTCTACTCTTCCCGAAAAGGCAAGGCGGAAAGTGCTTTATAATATTGATAAGGTGGCCTACGGGGAGATAGATAGACAAGGAGCTATTTAAGAAATTGGAGAATACGGATATATGGGAGTTTCGCACTCTCTACAATGGGATAGCTTACCGCCTTTTGGCGTTTTGGGACACAGAAGCGGACACTTTAGTTATTGCCACAAACGGCTTTATAAAGAAAACGCAAAAGACACCATCCAAAGAGATAAGTAAAGCAGAAGAGGTTAAAACAAGATATTTTAATACTAAACAATAAGGATATGGCTCAGGAGAAAGACTTTTATACCTTTGAGGAAATCAAAGACGAGTTTATAGGTAAGGCTGGAACTCCCGCCAGAGAGGAATACGAAGCCGAGCTTAAGGCCTATCTTATAGGAGAGGCTATAAAGAAAGCGCGGGAGGGCAAGAACCTTACACAAGCCCAATTAGGAGAAATGATAGGAGTAAAACGCTCCCAAATATCAAAGATAGAGAGCGGTAAGAATGTAACTTTTGCCACTATAGCACGTATATTTAAAGCTATGGGTATTGACGCAAAATTGGATATGGGAGCGTTAGGCAGGGTTGCCCTTTGGTAATACTTTTTAGAATTACTAACAAATGCGTTACGTCTTTAGGCTGGAAACCTTTGTTTGATTGTGACAGGTTGGCAAATTATAAAATCTCTGTTATGAAGGATATTAGGGCTATTATTGAAAAAGCGGAAGAATTTTTCTTTCCTCCGCCTCATTTTGGTTCTCCGGTCATAGAACCATGATGTTGAAATATTAAACAGTGACCGATTGTAATTCCTTGGCAAGTTTGTGCAGCCCGTCGGCGATTTTTTTCGCTTGTTGGGGTCTGGGCTTTGACCTCCCGGATGCATAATGGCAAAGCTGACGCTGGTTTATGCCCGTGATTTGCTGGAGGGCTGCGAATGAGAATATTCCTCTATAGTATTCAAGCAAAGACTGTACGTCGAACTTATAGGTGATGTCATATTCACCATCAAACACAGCCGGGTAGTCCTTCCCGTCTTCCTTTGCCCCTTCCACATAGAAGTCTATGCTTTCCCGCACATACTGTTTGAAATCTTCAAAATTCCCGGAATAAGCGACGACCCACCCCGGTAACAGGTCGCATGCGCAGCTATATCCCTTCTCCGTGCGGGCAGTGTTCATTATTACTTTTTCCATATCCTCGACTATTTTGATTTATATCTAATTATTGAAATAAAAACAGGCTTCTATTCTTGTAGAGAAATCGGGAGGTGTTAGAACACCAACCCCGATTGTTCTTCAATGCTTTTCAGCAATGTCCCCCAGACGTCATCATTTTCACTACCGTTTACGGTTGTTGTCCCCTTTTTTATCGGATGGTGGAACTGTCTGTGGCTTCCTTTCTGGCGAACTAAAATCCATCCGTCTTTTTTCAAATCTCGAAGGATTTTACTGACTTTTACTACTTTCATAGAGCACTGTTTATTATTTCAACACTGCGAAGATAGTAATATTACTATTATTCTCAAAGGAAAAAGGATGAAAAACAATATTGGTGTTAATACTATTTAAGATACACTAGGATTTTTATTTGTATAACTTCTTGTTTATCATTCTTTGGGCATAAAGCCTTGCAGATTCCAACACATCATACCCCTTGGATTGTACGAAACTGGCATATTCCATGCCATCGGCAAGATATAGGCCGTCTTCTTTCTTCTCATGAAACTGGAGGTAGTAGGTGGTTTTCTGGACGGCCTCCGGTCGGTTGTCCTTATCATATACTTCAAGTGCTATTGTCTTCCCGTCACGCACAACGCAGAATCCGGGCGCGTTTCGCAAGTTCCATGTATGGTTACGGTATTCCTTCGGATATCCGTCCGCCCCTCTTGCGTTATAAGCCACACGGATGGAATCGCGTCCTATTTCAATCAATTTGTCAAAATAGGCATCTTCCAATTCTTTCTCCAGTTCATCCAACCTTGAAGGATCGCCTCTTATTTCCATGTGTCATTTCCTTATCACGTTCTTGCGGTTCATCATGCCGCGTGCGCCGGTTTCTTCGACCTTGTCGCCGTACACGACATGCAGCTTGTCCTTTTGCATGAGCACCAGGTTGCGGTATGGAATCCTGTCAAGCACTTCATCGTAAGAGAGGTGCAGGTTTTCCATGAACGACGCTACCTGCCCGAGGAGGCAGGCGTTACCTGCTGTTTCGGTTTTGCTGCCAGCCCTGCCACGTTCCTTGCTGAAGCCGACAGCCTCAGAAAACCCGCCACCGACACGAGGGAGAAACCAGCCTCCAAAGCGGCGGCCACTTCTTCGATGCCCCCTCCGGCAAGCTCTTCCCACAACAGCCCGTCGCCTTGTATGAGCCACGACAGGGCTTTTGCCGATTCCTCAAGGGAGGAGAGGGAACGTATCACGTCTGAAAAGGTTTTCTCCCCGCCGAAGCACGAGAGGTGGCGGGCTGCCCCGGCAATCCTGCGGATGGTCGGAGGGGAGACTGTGTACGGCTTGCCGGCAACCACGACCGTTTTGAAGTCGAGCCCCAGAAGCGCGTCACACACCATTCTTGCACCTTTGTTCATAAGCCTTTGCTGTCCGGCATGGGGGCGTGGCGGCATGGAGCATCCGCCCGTCCCCAAAGCCATGATGTTTTGTTTATTCCCCTTCCAGATCCAAGTCGTTCGCGTCAAACCAATATTCATCGGAAGTGATGCCTGAAACCTCTTCGGGGATTGCCGACACTGCGATGCCTATCGCGTTGTCGGTAGAGGAATTGCTCGCCACGATGTTGGCACGCGGGAAAACGATGAGGACATTGTCCTGCGTCAGGGCGTAGAACGCCTTGTAGCGCAGTTCCGAGCTGTCCCCGCTTACGTAGGACTGGCCCGAATCCCCGGAAGTGCCTCCCTGCAGGGCTGCCTTCAGGTCGAAGTCGTATTGCCCGATGGTGAAGCTGATGCGTTTTTCACCGGCTTCGACGTCCGAGCGGTACGTTTTCTTCGTCAGGTCGTTCTTGTACTGCGTCACGGTGGGCTCGTCCTCCTCGTAGGTGAACGTGTCCTGGTGCGAGTTTTCTATCTTGGTTGCCGCCTTGAACTGGTCGGCCACCGTTGCGAGGGTGGGGGCTGCCGAAAGCACCTCCGCGTACCTCAAGTCCTTGATTCTTATAGCTGATACTTTTCTTCCTGCCATTGTTATGTCACATTTAAAATTTCAAACAATAATACTAAGTTCACGTAACTGCATTATCAAGAA
>CAYZTO010000159.1:0-4385 GCA_964481365.1 uncultured Parabacteroides sp.
TGGAAACGGGGAAAGATGACAACCGGCCGGCCATCCTCGTCGTTATATCGTTTGACGAAATGCTCTATGATGTCAAGCAGGGAATCCGCCTGCAATATCTCTTGCCACATATAGGCGGTAGGATATTCACCTTCAACGACAGGGTTTATGCTCTCTCTGTTGAATGGCAAAAAACGAGTGTGCTCGCCATTGAGCTTGGTCGTCATAAACACAAAACTGTTGTCCATCACAAAATGCACCAGGCAATTGCGAAGCATACGGTTTACCGGTGAACGATTGTAACGGTATTGATAGATGCCGTGTCCGTAGTTTTGCCCTGTGCCTTCATTTTTTAGCTCAAAGCTCATAAGGGGCAGACCATTGAGCAGGATGCACAGGTCCAATTCGTTGCCACAATCGTCTGCGGCCGTACTGTATCGCATCTGACGGACTACGCTGAAGCGGTTGCTTAAATACAGTTGCTAGTTACTCGAATCCTCATTCTCCAACACCGGTTTGGGCATCATGAATCTGATTTTTGTACCTTTGATCGTGATACCCTTGTTGAACAATGTAAGCAAACTGTCCCCTCTGTTCAGAAATTTATTTATCTCGGCTACAACTGTTTCTGTTTCTCTGCCGGGGAAATGATTTTGAAGCCTTTGCCAAACTTTGGTTTGCGCTTGCAGAAAATGCTCCAACATCTCCCGGTCCACAAGATTGTCAATGTCAAACTGTGAACTTTTACGTTGGTTGTATAGAGGGCTTGCCGCAAGATATTCAGCTATATGCTCTTCAAATACAGTTTCATTCAGCGGATTCATATTGTAAATTTTTATTGGTTCAACATACTTTAATTTTGCCTGTTACGGCTTCGGTAATAATGCTTTGTTTCAGTTCTTCTAACAATTCGATGCGACGATTGGCCTTCGTGATTTTGGCGTCAATCTTGGCACATTCTTTTTCTATATGGGCAACGATGGTTTGTTGCTCGGAAAGTGGAGGTATTGTAACCCAGAAATCTTGAATCATATTTAATCGTACTGAGTCAACAGTATTTTTTGCAGCACCTTCTTCTATTATATATTTAAATTTGTTAGATATGTAATAAAAATAATACAACCCACTAACATCTTTAAAATCATGTAGATTATATACTCTTTGATGGTAATCAAATTTACCATTTGCATAATGAAATACCTTTCCAGCTCCAACGCCATCTCCAGCCATTAGTACAGCTTCTCCATCAAAAGAATAAGAATCTATTCGTTCTACTTTTGGAGAACGCACATAGAATGGATATTTACCATCATCTATACGGTTTACAGTATCTTTATCTCCAGTTTGAATTTTACATAAAAAGCGAGTTCGTTTTACCTCCCAATGCTCCGGCACCTCGCCAATCCATTCCACGCCGCTATCTTTCATCGGTGCATTGGGGTCAAGCCCTTTGGTAACAGCATCGGTAATAATGGTTTGTTTCAGCTCTTTCAAAAGATCAATCTTCTTTTTCTGCACATCGATGGCACGGTTTATCTCTCCGCACTTCTCATCCAAATATGCGGCAATGGCCTGCTGCTCGGACAAAGGAGGGTAACTTACATAAATTTGTCCAATTACTCCTTTTGTTAGTTGGTTGATAGTTGTAGTTGAGTAAAGACCTTTATAACATTTTAAAGCTGTTTGTAACAAGTAATACGAAAAAACTTTATTTGATTTACAAATAGGTCTGTACCTCATCATAAACGCTCCATATGTGGCATTTATATTTCCTTCAACCATTGCACATTTACCAACTAATGAAGCACTACCATTTCTCGAACATATAATAATATCCCCAGAATGAACCAGAAGAGATAAAGGGCATTTTGCCACATAAACATTATCCTCGAAGTATAATTTATCGTTTTGAATATTTGAAGACCTTAATACAAGGACTCCAGTCTCATCGCAAATATCTGCTGGGGAATAGGTTAGGCCATTTTCAAATGAACCAGTTCTTTTTATGGGCATTACCTCCCAATGACTTGGCATCTCGCCAATCCATTCCACTATCTTTATATTCTTCGTACTTCATGCCATTTAGCGTTTAGATATTGATACTATCATCCAACGATCCCAATTCTGCCAAAATAGTCTCGGCAGAACGAAGTGGACGGTACTTATAGAATATACGTGTGAACGGAAACTCCACACCGAGTTTGTCTTTGGTGCGATCCATCCACGCATCGGGAGCGTATGGCAGTACCTCCCGGGCAAAATATTCGTCTATATCCTGCTTTTGAGGAATTTTCTCGGTGTCGTTCAGATTAGTATCCGCCACCAAATCGCTCCTTGTGTCCAATGGCTTCTCGTGTACTTCCGGCGCCTCTTCGCTGATAGTACCGAACATGGTACGCAACAATTTTAATTCTGCTGCGGTGTATTTTGTTTTCCTGGCTTTCAGATAAGCAAAGAATTCACAATCAGAGCGTTTTTCATCAATCCCATCTATCTCGCTTACCGTTTTCAGGATGGCATTCTTCTTCGCATCAGCATCAAAGTCCTGGTCTTCACAAAGCGCAGCATATTTCCCGCTGATGTTTTCATACCATAGGCGCAATGGACGACGAGTTGCTACAGTGGTATAACGGAAATCGTCGTAATCCAGCAGACGTGCTACCTGAAGCTGCTCTGTTTCACCCGTTTTTTCATACACAATATCGCGGGTGGCTTCTGTATATTCCTTATACATTTTCAGAATATCTTTTGCTCCGTCTTCTGAGATTTCAAAACGTTTCTTACCTAAATTCTTTTGCAGCAATTTAGTGTATTCAGTATGGGCTGCGTTGATAAACAGAACCTTATTGAGACGCTCTGCCGGACGTTTGTTGTCAAGAATCCAAAGGTAGGTTGTAATATCTGTGCCATAGAACAGATTCTTGGGTAATGCCACGATGCAGTCAAGCAAATTACGATCAAGCAACATTTTACGAATGTTACTCCAACCGCTGCCGGCCTCGCCATTGAACAAGGGAGAACCATTAAGCACAATGCCAATGCGAGAACCTCTTTGATTATCCATCTTGGAAATCATGTGTTGAAGGAAGAGCAAGGAACCATCATTGCTGCTTGGCAATCCGGCTTCAAAACGCCCTCCGGGACAATTATCATCCAACACACGTTTCTTTACATGCTCATCTTTGCCCCAGTCCACTCCAAAAGGCGGGTTGGCAAGCATAAAATTGAAGGTGCTTCCCTCTAATTTATCATCTCCCAAGGTATCACCACGAAACAACTGGCGGTCAAGATTCTGGTCTTCGCCTTTCATCAAGAGGTCTGATTTGCAAATGGCATAGGTTTTTTCGTTCAACTCCTGTCCATACAAATACACTTTTAAATCTCTGCGCCCGGAAATTTCTTGCAAATATTCACGTCCTGCCGTCAACATACCACCGGTTCCGCAACAAGGATCGTATATGGAAAATGCCCGTCCAGGTTCATACAGCTCGTTCTCTTTACCGCACATTGTAAGAGACACCAATAAGCGGACAATTTCACGCGGAGTATAGAACTGACCTGCTTTGGTATTGCTGGATTCCTTCGAACGGCGGATAACAATTTCAAACACAGTTCCCATCATGGCATTGCTTACCACATCGGGATGCAGGTCTGCACGTTGCACGAAAAGCTGGACAACTGAGAACAGTTTGTCGTGACGCTCTAATCTGCTGTATATAGGAGAAAGGTCGAGCGTTTCGCTTGACGTATCGGTATGGACGAAGTTGGCAAGTATATCTTTCACGTTGTCAGTGAACCCGTCAAGATAAGTTTGAAAGGATGCACCTATCTGGTCCGGTGCACCCAACAAACGCTCCAAAGACAACCCGGACTTGTTAAAGAATGTCAGCTTATGCTGTTTAAGCAGACTCTTTAATTTGATATCCTGCATAAGGACGGGTTTGTCCTTAATAATATCCATTTCTTTCATGATGACATCCCGGTGTTCATCGAGAACGCAGTCGAGACGACGCAAAAGAGTAAACGGAAGAATTACATCTTCCACCTCTGCATCGTCATATAGATTTCGGATAATCTCTTTGATATCCCATATCACATTTGCCAATTCCTGTTCAGCCATATATTTATTTTTCAATTTCTACTTCAGCAAAATTGGGGTATGCGTCAGCATCTTTCCATTTATTCGGTGTAACTTTAGTTATTGTAGCATAGCTTCCAACATATTTATCAATCTTAGGAGCTATTCTGCAATTCAGTATGTATGGACCACTTTCTCCTCTCTGAATCACCGCTCTTTGTCCGACCAGGAAAACCTTTTTCATACTTCTATTTGCTTCCTTGTCTGGGTGTTTATCGACAAATGCACCGAAGTACTTAATCACATGGCACAATTGCAAGACATACGA
>CAYZTO010000160.1:0-4383 GCA_964481365.1 uncultured Parabacteroides sp.
CCTATTGGTGCATTTAGAGTTAATAATGGTAAAGTCAAAGGTTTTTCTTTATGTTGTAAAACATATTTCTAAAGAAAATACATACCTTTGCTGCTGAATGGAGACAAAAAGGTTGTTTAGATTTTATTTATTAACCGGCTTCCCGAACGCGGGAAGCATAAAAACGATAGAATATGGTGTTAGTAGAAAATGAAAAAAGTTTGCGCACTTTAGCTATGTTACGCTATCAGGCAGACCGCTACAAAGCGATGGGGAATGGATTCATGTGCCAGCGGTTAAATGCTGAAATCCGCAGGTTAAAGGAGAGATTAAGTGCTGGAGCAAAGAATTAGCCTTTGCAACAGCCTGCTTGACAGTGAAGAGAAAGTATTAATCAAAAATCATCTCTTGCTATCGTGCATACGGTAGGAATGAGATACAAAGGAAGGAGTAGAAGCAAAGGCTTTCAACGTGATAAAAGACGTGGAAAGCTTTTTTTTTATGCCTTTGCCATTAATCGAGCATCTTCGGGTTAAATATCAAATAACCGATATTAATCCCCACATTGAAGTTATTCTTTGGAGAACTGTAGCCATTGGCATACAAACTGATGCTGGCTACCGGCAGATTCAACACCAAAGCAGCCTCGCCCATATATTCGCAAGAATGGAGGAACTTGCCGTAGCGTGCAGCATTAAGGGTAGTGTTGTTGATTACTACTGAGCGTTTCTGTATTTCATAAAGCGGGGCAAAGCCGTACATGTCAAAACGGAAATGCAGGAAACGGCTGAACCGCCATATAGGTGAAATACCCAACGCTATGTATTGGTTGGCGCGGAATGCTTCGTTGAATATAATATTGCTGTGTGGCGTAGGTGTGAACGCTGGTGCTTGCAGGATTGAAGCAGTATAATTATCCATCAGGTTTTTGCTCGAAACCACAATCTCACTCAAATATCCCCAACTGAAATGCTTGCCAATGCTGAAGTATTTCTGCCAATGTGCCTTTATCTGCAACCAGCTGTTTATCTCCGGATTGAATAAGTCCCTCAGAAGTTCATCAGCCGGAGTATAGCGGTTTTTCCCGGTTACATATTGTGCATTCAGCGTGAATTTTTCCCCGGAAACAGGGTAAAGCTTGGCATCCAATGAATTCTGCTCGATTCGCAAAGAACCGCTGAAAAGGTCGTAGCGGCTGTGGTCGAACGCGGCATCAACAAGCGAGGTATTGACATTTTGCAGGTAATGGTCGCTGAGTCTCCCGTATGCAAAACATATCTCAGCCTTGGCACTGTTCAGAAAAGGGAAACCGAGCATCAGCCTCATATAAAGCTCCCTTTGCTTGATAAATGCAGGCACCACATCCTCGTAGAAAAGAGATTGGCTCTCAGAATACCTCTTGTATGAAAAAACACCCTGCCAACGGACATACGTCGGGATGCGGGTTTGCAGATATACCCTCCCGTCGAGCAACACTCCACTGAACGAGTTGCCTACATGGAATCCGGCTTTTGTATCAGCAGCGAACCGCCCCAGATATTTATAACCCAAACCGAGATATAATTGGTTCGCCTGATGAGATGAGATATTCCCCCCAAAGTCCACTTCTATTTCTTCCGTCATCTCAACTTGAAGGTAAAGGTCAAACGTCTCGTTTTTCCGGTTATAAACTGCATGAGGAATTATTTCTTTAATCTTTGAATAAGCCAACATTTTGAAGTAAGCACGTTTGAACTCCTCCATCGAGAATGTCCCGGTGATGTCCCGGTGCAATTGTGATTCAATGTATTTCTTTTGGGATTCGGAAACTCCCGTCACATAGATATTGCGGAATTCGAGGGGAGGAAGGCTTTCCCGATAGTTTTTGCGCCGCCGGGCGAGTTCTTCTTTGTCCGCTTCCCTCGGCACACGCTGTTTGATTGAATCCATGAGCTGCATGGTGCGGCGGTAACCTATATCCATCAATTCTTTCGCCCTGTCAAAGTCGAGCAAGGAAACATTGTCAAAACTAAAGCGCAGTGTTATTCCTTCTTCTTCCGGGACTTCCATTTGTGATTCTTGCATAATCATGGTTTCGATTTGATTATACCAGTTGTTCGACGGCACTTTCTTCCCGCTTGAAAGGTTTGAGCCAATTATGAAGTCCGGATGGAAAGTCTCGCGCATGGGATTTACAGGGAAATTGTCGTAAATCCCTCCATCAAACAAAGGAACTTTATTCTTCCAAATAGGCTTAAAAAAAAGAGGGAACGTCATCGAAACCCTCACCGCATCACCCAAATCACCGTCTTTGAATACTATTGCTTTTTTGTTGTAAACATCCGAACCCACGCAACGGAAAGGAACAAAAAGGTTATCGAAATTCCATCCAGCCTTGGCTGAAGCCTGGGCATATAATCCCATGAACGCTTGATTCATCTGGATTGGGTCGATTACACTTTGTGGAAGAATATTAGTTTTAATATGCAGGGAATCCGACATGTCTACGGATATTTTGAAAAACTCCGGTGTGGGGTCCGGCTTATGGAAATAGTACATATAATCCGCCTCGACTTGTCCGGTCTGCCAATAGAAGAAATCCTTTGAAAGTATGAGTTCAAGCATTTCATCGGGAGTGTATCCTATTGCATACAAGCTACCTATGATAGCACCTATTGATGTCCCCGTAACATAATCTATGGGCACGTTATTTTCCTCTAACGCTTTAATCACGCCAATGTGCGCCGCCCCTTTCGCACCTCCCCCACTCAGCACCAATCCTACTTTTTGCGCCGGAGCTAATAAATGTACCAAAAGGCAGATGAATATGATGAAGCATCTCGACTTGTTCATGTGTTTGTCCCTTATTAGGAAATCCAAAATTACAGGATTTTCCGGAAACACCGCTCCAACTATAGGGACTTTCTGCTTTTATGGTAAACGGGAGGCTAACAAAATCTTGATTTAAATCTTTGATGCCTCTAAAACATCTGATTTTAAGAGCCTGTTTAAATTTATTTTGCGAAATATTCAGTCTTCAACCAATAGGCATAAATCGGGTCTTGGAACGAGATTTCACCAGCTTTATTGTCCAATATATCATTCTTGATAAGGGCGGCCTTTGAACGGGATATTGAGGTTGTTGAAGAGATTTGATAACGATGCATCACTTCAGTCGAGCTAATGGCCTTTTCTCCGGCAATGAGGGCTTTGAGATAGTTCAGTTGCTGTGTGGTCAATGTTTCGGTGATTGTTACAAACAACAGGCTTAACTGTTCCACCAATGCTGTGTGTGCCTCACGAACGATCTCAACGGTACATACACCCTTTGTTGTTCTGAGCCATGAAAGCTGTGCCAGCTGCTGTGCGTAGTATGGATGGTTATCTACGAGCTTTGCAATCAAATGGCTCGCTTCATCGTCGATGTTCTTGCCGGTATCAGCAAAACGACTCTTGAAAAATTCTACGAGGCAAGACGTCTCGATCTTATTGAGAAACATCAGATTACCGAATTTGTAGAATGGTTTGGATGAGTCGGTAAACACATCCATCATCATGTGGCGCTTACTGCCATAGAGACAATAGGACACATTTTGGTGCAGCTGCCAAAGTGAACGCAACTTTTTCTGGAAATAGTTTGGGTCGGTAAATTCCGCGATATTTTGGAATTCATCTACGCAAATTACGATTTTCAGCCCCTTTTTCCTGGCAATCTTTTCGGCAAGATCTAGTACTTCATCAGGATTGCGCTTTACCTCTTCCCAATCAAAGTCGATTGAAACCTCATTAGTGGGGTCTGTACCGATTGAAATCTTGGGAACAAGGCGCGAAAAGAAACTCTTCGCACTCTCGATTGCCTCCTCCCATTTTGTGGAAGTGGCTGCAATGACCTTCTGGGCGAGCAGCGAATAAAAATGCTCTTCGCTACGCACATTGAAAAGGTCGATATGACAGATTCGGAGGTTACTTTCCTGCGCCATCGCAAACTTTGCGGCCTTATTTACAAGCGAACTCTTACCCCAACGGCGAGGAGATATAATAATCGTGTTAATTAACGACGTAAAGTTCTGAACCAAATCGGCAGTTTCCTTCTCACGGTCGGTAAAATTCTTTTCGGTAGCAATCTTTCCAAATATAAACGGAGTTTCCATAACGCTCTATTTTTGATTCGATGCACAAATATAATACATAAAATGCAACTACAAAAATTGTTGCAGCAAAAGTGTATATACATTTATTGTAGTATCTTGTTGATTGGTGTTGTCTATACATAAATATCAGGATAAAAGATGTACAATCATAATGAGTTTCGCTTTCTTTAGAGGGAGGCTTTGGTTTGCAAGGCGAATCGTTACCCGAAAAGATAGAAAGAGACCTCTGCGAAACTCGGTCAAAAGGTAGCGTATGGCTGTTAGTCGTATAAAA
>CAYZTO010000161.1:0-4362 GCA_964481365.1 uncultured Parabacteroides sp.
CACAGGAACATCGACGAATGTCTTTTTGTAATCTTCGTGGCTCAGCACTGTGTCGAACAAACCTACTCTTTCGCCCTCGTGCCTGTTGATTCCGATGTAAACCAGACTGCTGTCTTCGTATCGTTTGAATTTATAAATCGCGTCGTTCATCAAAGCGCTGTTGAAGACGCCAAGTGAAACCAGAAGTTCAAAGTCTTTTATGCCAAGGCCGGTGACTTTGCGGAACAAACCCGGCTCCAATTGCGTGATGACGTCTTTTAAACTGCGTTCCCTATAGTCCGTAAGGTACATGAACACAGGAATGCGGGTCGCGAATTTGATTAGTTTCTCTTGTATCTTTTTTCTAAGGCTTTTGTATTCCTTTTCTTCGTCGCTCAATTCTTTTTTCTTCGCTTTCGGTATCTCTTGGTCGTTCGCTTCTTTCAGAATTTTCTTCACGCTTTCCGATTTATTGATGATGGTCTCGATATCACGGTTCAAATTCCGGAATCCCTCTATTTTCATCAGGGCTTCCATCGCGTCTTTATTGTTCATCAGGCGGCGGAGCGTATTGTTGTCCACATTTACCAGCAATGCGCTTTCCCAGCGGCGGGCAAGCAGCGTCGCACTCGTCCCGCTCATGGCGATGTCGAGGATTCCGGCGGCGTCTATACGTTTCATGTGGCTTCCGTCGTAAGCCAACACGGGCAGGAAATGGATAAATTCCTCTACTTTCTTTTCCGGGTTGGATTCTTCCACGTTCAGGCGGCAACTGTAGTCAGCTATTTGGCGCAAAGCCCTGTCCGGAGCGAAATCGAACACATAGCATTCTTCTTTTAATATCTCTGTCTTGTTGGGCGACTTGTTGTCCGGGTTGATAACTGTCCACGGATTCTGTACGCGGAAAGCTGCCTGGAAATAAGTCTCCGGGCTGGACGAATTTCGCAACATGAATATGCCCGTCCACGGTTTTACGGTCACGCCGGTGGTTAATTTCCCGCAAGATAGCGTGATGGTCTTTGTTTCCAGTGGATTTCCCATTGCTTTCAACACCGGAACGAGTGCATCCACACCTATGCCCGCTTCTTTCCCGGCAGCTACGACGACGCGGTAGTCCCGGTAGAAATTGTTTTGCCTTTCTTCCAGTAAATTCCGCATTGCGTAGCACGAAGATACGGACGGAAGGAACCAGAACGTGTGTGTAAGCGTGCGGAGCAGGGGCGCGTGTGAAAAAGGCATTGGTGGACGCTCGTTGCGCAGCTTCAAATCGGAAATTATGTTTTCTGAATAAGCGCCGCGTATCAAATCGAGCCATTTCTGGACTTCTTCTTTGTAAATGAATTCGGCTTCGTAACCGTCGCCCTCTGCTGAAAAGAAAACATTCAGGTCAAATTCATTGAATTCACCTGCTAAAGCCACGGAACGTATGGAATCGGGGAGTTGGTAGGTCATCATAACCATGCGGGGTAGGGATGCGTAAGGATTGTTGTCTCCTTTCCATTCATTTTTTGCCCTCTGTTCGTCCGAATACGTCCAATTGTAGATTTGTTCTTCTATGAATTCCCCGGAATTGATGGCACGGAATGGTGTACCTGAGAGATACAGGTAAGCATCGGTAGTTATGGGGATAATTTCCTCGTCGAAATAGTCCATGCCTTCACCTTGGGCGAATTCAGCTTCTTTCTTGTCTTCGTTTTCGAATAAATCTTTGGCTTTTTCACGCCATGCACCGTAATGGTACTCATCCAGAATCACGCAATCCCAATTTATCGAATGCACCCATTCATTCCTCGTCTTGATACCTCCCGTTTGTTTGTTTTTCCCCAAGAAATCCTGGAAAGAACCGAAGCAAACTATCGGTTTGTCCTTATTTGCATCCTTTGGAATTGCATCTGTATGGGGAGAGATGAATTTCCATCCTTCAAAATCGACGTGTGTCTTTAAATCTTCTTCCCAAGCGCTTTGCACGGCAGGCTTGAACGTCATCACGAGCAAACGTTTCCATCCCATTCTCTTTGCCAACTGGTAAGCGGCGAAAGTTTTCCCGAAACGCATCTTGCAATTCCACAGGAAATGGGGAGTTTTATTGTTTTCTCTTCGGTAAGCCTTGAAATAAGCGGCAGTTTTTTCCACCGCAGCCTGTTGTTCGGGGCGCATGGCGAAAGTTTCCGTCCGTTGTTCTTCATTTTCCTTGCGCATCCGGAGAGCTATCACAGCAGCACGCACATCTTTTGCCGTACAGCGGAACCATTCTCCCTCCGGATTCCCGAACCCATGCCTGCGGAGGAAACGATGCACCTCATGGTCTGTGAATGAAGAGCCGTCTTGACGCATTGCACTTTCTTCCAATACAATCCGGTAGGGGATTTTACCGGGACGGCGGGTAGGATATTGTTGTGCTACGCGGTGCTGCACATCTTTTGTGGTGTAACCTACTTTCAGCAGGCCGCGATATTGTGGATTCGTGTCCTCGTATGCGTAAATCTTCGGGAACGCATCAGGACGCAAAGGGAAAAACTCTTTTTGTTGTGCCATGTTTCTTACGTGTTATGTTCATTATCGTATTCCGGATTCGGAAAGGTTGAGTGGGAGGGGAAGTTATTGCATTGACATGAAACGTAAGCCGGTAATATGCAATTCTTTCTCGTCATACCAATAGTAGATTCTACATTTCGGATGGGAAGGGAACGAACGATACTGCTTTTTGCTTTTTGGTGGTGCCGGAATACCAATCGTAGGCATAGCGGCTATACTATCTATAGTTTCTTGTATATTTCTGACAAAACTTTGGACGAATTGTTCTCCTTTGTTTGTTCTGTACCATAAAGCTTGGTCATAATAAGCCCGCAAAGCCACTTTCCCCCAGACTATTCGCCGTTTTCCCATATCGAATACATGTTTGCGACTTCTTCATCTGTAGCATCTCCCTCTTTTTCCGCCCGCTCCAGTTCTTTTTCCCATTCTTCATCGGTATAATTTCGGAGGGGAAACGGTTCATCCACTAAAAAGTTGCGGGCTTCGAGCGATTGGATATATTCAGGGTCAAAATGCTTGTAAGCAAACTCTTTCGCTTTCCGGTAACGCTCTTCAAAACTGTCTTGCCCCAAAGATTTATCAAATATCTTATCCGTTTCGGAGCGCATGATAAGCTTTTGCCCGCTATCCGTCAGTGTATATTGTGCTTGCTGATAATCCACAACCGGTTCTTCAGCTTTCATTTCCGGATTTTCCGTCTTCTTGTATGATTTTGTTGCCATAGATATTTTATTGGATTATAAAGTTTCAAGAATCCTGCCTTGTTTAGAAAGATAGTTCCGTTACATCCGTTACACTTCTGCAACTTCTACAAATTTCAATAATGAAACAGCCCTTGCCGTATGGAAGGAAAGCTGGTCAAACAACTTATGTGTCTTTAGCATTTCAATGGCTGCATCAGCTGAAACAACACCCTGTTCATAAAGCCGGATTGTAGCATATAACTGGTCATTGGCAACGGGACCCATTATCAGGTCATATTTTTTTGTTTTGCGTCCTCTCCTGTTATTTGCGACAAACTCCAACCATTCTTTAGTTGCACCGGTAAACCGGAAGACAGTAAGTTTCCCATCAAGGATATTATCAGGAACTTCATAAACTGAGACAACTGCCCTTTTGCCATGTTCCCTATCCCTTTTGAGTATTGCCCATTTCTTCGCCTGTTCGAAACTTGTGGTTGTATAAAACCCCTTTCCGAAATCTGTTGTTTTACGTCCCCTCAGTACGTTAGGGCGTTTTACGCAAACTGTCGAACCGTGATATAGCTTCATTTCTTCTTGATGTAAGTTGCTATAGTATCTAAGATATACTCTGAATCTTGCGTATGGAGCATTTCAAAATTTCTATCTATAAATTCGAAAACTCCATGATTGGAAAACAATAACAAAACTTCTTCTGCGCTCTGTTTTTTTGCTTCCCTGAAATTTTCCATACAGAACATTTTGAAGAGCAAGATTTTCGTATCATCGATTTGCCGTTTTCTGTCCTCGCTCTTTTCCTTTTCCAAAGTGTCATAAAGAGATAATGTACTTGAATACCACAACTTAGTATTTTCGTCCAACAAAGATTTATATAACCGGGAAGAATAAATATAGTGCAGCGCATCCTCTAAAGGCAATATCTTTTTCTTCATTACCAGTTCTACCAGTTCTCTCATTACAAAGGGAAGCATAGATAAACCAAGTCCTTCTTCTTTTTTATGGATTACTTCCCGTTGTTGCATATACATAGGATTTGTTTGCTGATAAGCCACCACCGGTTCTTCAGCTTTCATTTCCGGATTTTCCGTCTTCTTGTATGATTTTGTTGCCATAACTTTTTGAGTTGTTTCGCAAAGCTATTAAAAGC
>CAYZTO010000162.1:0-4334 GCA_964481365.1 uncultured Parabacteroides sp.
AAACGCCCTATGTGTTTTGTTTCTTCAGTTTCCTTTTCTCGCGTATCACTTCGATTACTGCAGGAAGAATGGAAATGACAACAATGGCGACAATCAGCAATTTCAGATTGCGTTGGACAACCGGCAGGTCTCCAAAGAAAAAGCCTGCATAGCAGAAAATGACTACCCATGCAGCCCCGCCTGTGACGTTGTATACCATGAAATAGTAGTAGTGCATTTTGCCCATACCCGCCACAAACGGGGCGAAAGTACGGACAATCGGGACGAAACGGGCGAGGATTATAGTCTTTCCACCATATTTCCTGTAGAAATCGTGTGTTTTATCCAGATAACTTTGTTTGAATATTTTGGAATGCGGGTTGCTGAACAGTTTCTGCCCAAAGAAATGCCCGATTGCATAGTTGTTGGAGTCTCCCAAGACGGCTGCCGTAAAAACGATGAGCGCAAGGATATGGACAGATATGGGCATATCCGGTTGCGCGGCAATGGCTCCGGCCACGAACAGGAGCGAGTCGCCGGGCAAGAAAGGAGTGACGACCAAACCGGTTTCACAGAAAATAATGATGAACAGGATAGCGTAAGTCCATGCGTGATAGTCTCGGACCATCTCAACCATGTGCTGGTCGATGTGAAGAATAAAATCAATGAGGAATTCCATAAAGCTTTTTTGAGTTCAGGGAGGCAAAGATAGGAAAGTTTTCTCATCGCGGAAGCCTAAAGCAGAAAAGCATCAGTTTTTAAATCGGGTATTAATGTGGTTTGCGCAATATGATACGCTATTTGCTCAATATGTGCTCATGAATTATGTTGTGTAGCATATAAATTGAAATTATGGGAGGGAAATTCGAGCAAATCGCTATTTTTTCGCAAAAAAACATTGTAACTTGTTTGAAACAACCTATATTTGTTGGCGATTCAAAACAAAAAATACAAGATTAATTCTTTAATCCCATAATATAAAAATCATGGATAAACCTTATGTAGTAGGTATTGATATAGGTGGTACCAATACTGTTTTCGGAGTTGTAGATGCCAGAGGCACTATCCTGTATAGTGGCTCCATAAAGACTGGCAAATATACAGATATTGACGATTATGTGACTGCGTTGGGCGATGGTCTGAAGAGTATTATCGACCAAGCCGGTGGCACAGAGAAAATCAAAGGTATCGGCGTTGGCGCACCCAACGGAAACTTCTTTAACGGATGTATTGAGTTCGCACCTAACTTGCCGTGGAAAGGAAAGATTCCTTTGGCACAATTGATTAGTGAGAAAGTTGGTGGCATTCCAGTTGCCTTGACCAACGATGCTAACGCAGCAGCAATCGGCGAAATGACTTACGGTGCTGCTCGCGGAATGAAAGATTTCATTGTGATTACTTTAGGGACAGGCGTAGGCAGCGGTATTGTTATCGGCGGGAATCTGGTTTACGGGCATGACGGTTTCGCAGGAGAGCTCGGGCACGTTATTGTACGCCGCAACAACGGACGTGCTTGCGGTTGTGGACGCAATGGCTGCCTGGAAGCATACGCTTCGGCAACCGGAGTTGCACGCACGGCTCGCGAATATTTGGAAATCCGCAAGGATGCAAGTCTGCTCCGCGAACTTGACCCGGATGAAATCACGTCGAAAGACGTTTACGACGCTGCGATAAAGAATGACCCGCTGGCGCTGGAAATCTTTGAGTTTACTGGGGCAATCCTCGGCGAAGCCTTTGCCAATTTCGTGGCATTCTCAAGTCCGGAGGCGATTATCTTGTTTGGCGGTCTGGCGAAGTCCGGGGATTTGATAATGAATCCTATAAAACGGGCAATGGACGCGAATATGCTTAAGGTATTTGAAGGCAAGACGAAACTCTTGTTCTCCCAGCTGAAAGAAAGCGATGCTGCCGTTTTGGGAGCAAGCGCACTGGGTTGGGAAATAAAAGAACCGACAGTTTCCCCTGACGCCTGAGACGTTTTATTCCTAATTGCGGGTTACAAATGGGCATCCTGAAGAGAAGGGTCTGTTTGTAACTCGCAGCTTTTTTAATCGTGCAAGCTATTTCTATTATCAGAGAACAAACACTGTGCATCCGTTAGAACAATTCCATTATTGTCCCCGTTGCGGGTCCGACCAATTTGTACCGCACAACTTCAAGTCGAAAGAATGCCGTTCCTGCGGCTTCGTTTATTATTTCAATCCCTCTTCCGCCGTCGCATGTTTCATTTGCAATGATTCCGGGGAGTTGCTGTTAGTCCGGCGGAAAAAAGAACCGGCGAAAGGTACACTCGATTTGCCGGGAGGCTTTGTCGATATGTACGAATCGGGCGAAGATGCCGCACGCCGCGAAGTGAAAGAAGAAACCGGGCTTGAGTTGTCCGGATGCCACTATTTATTTTCCATTCCCAACATTTATGTTTACAGCGGATTTGAAGTCCACACGCTGGATATGTTTTTCCTGTGCCGTGTACCGGACTTTTCTTTGGCGAAAGCCGCCGACGACGCAGCCGAAATAATAATAACCAATCCAAAGAGCCTGAACCCCGAATATTTCGGGCTGTCTTCCATCCGGGAAGCCGTAACCAGAGTAACCCGCGACGGGCTGCTGTAATCCTTGGCAGAATTCCCGGGCGAAAAAACCGCAATCCTTTGCGCGAACAGGCAGCGCTTCGCTAAATTTCCTTACCTTTGCCCGCATAACAGAAAAACGAAGATACGAACGAATGACGAATCAAATCGGAGGGGGATTCTTGGACCAGATTCCCGTAGTGACTAAAAATCTTATAATCATCAATTTCTTGTGCTGGCTTGCCAGTTTAGCCTTGCCCCGCGTGGGCATAAACCTCACGGACTGGTTGGGGTTGCATTTCGTGGCGGCTCCCGACTTCCATCTGTACCAGTTGGTGACCTATATGTTCATGCACGCCAACTTCTCGCATATATTCTTCAACATGTTTGCCGTGTATATGTTCGGCCGTGTGCTGGAGAACCTGTGGGGGCAGAAACGTTTCCTGATTTTTTACATCGTAACCGGCGTGGGAGCCGGGATTGTCCAAGAGCTGACATGGATGCTCGACCTTCGCGATGTAATGGCGGCTTCGCAAGACTTAGTCAATATAGGCGGGGGCAGAATATTGGGCAAGCCCGAGTTTTACAACCTTTTCGTGACAATCGGCGCTTCGGGGGCAGTGTTCGGCATACTTCTCGCTTTCGGGATGCTTTTCCCCAATGTCCCCTTGTACATGATGTTCATCCCAATACCTATCAAAGCAAAATACTTCGTGATTCTTTACGGATTGGTGGAATTGGTGATGGGCGTGTCGAATTTCAGTGGCGACAGCGTTGCGCACTTCGCACATCTCGGTGGAATGCTTTTCGGGTATTTGCTAATCCGTTATTGGCGGACAAAAAACATGGGCAATGGACGATTTTATTTCTAACTTGCGCGAAACATTCCGCCGGGGGCCTGTCCTGACGCGCCTTATCTATGTCAATGTCGGGATTTTCCTTTTGATTCGGATTATCGGAATCGTATGCACGCTGTTCAATTCCAACATAGATGGCGCGTTGCGATACTTGGAATTCCCCGCTTCGCCGGAGAGGTTCCTGGCGCAGCCTTGGAGCATCGTCACTTATATGTTCGTCCACTACGACGTGCTCCACATCCTTTTCAACATGTTGTGGCTTTACTGGTTCGGCAAGATGTTCCTCAGTTTCCTTAGCGAGCGGCAGCTGCTCGGTGTTTACCTGCTTGGCGGGGTCGCCGGCGCGTTGTTCTTCATGGCGGCATACAATTTCTTCCCTTATTTCCGGGGTGTAGCCCCGTTCAGCACGTTGATGGGCGCGTCTGCGTCGGTGATGGCTATAGTTTTCGCCATTGCACTGATATGGAAGAACGGCTACGTCAATTTGTTGTTTTTCGGGAGGATAAAACTCTTGTACCTTGCCTTGTTCTCGCTTTTCATCGACCTTCTTTCGATAACATCCTACAACGCCGGCGGGCATTGGGCGCACATCGGGGGGACGCTTTTCGGAGTGCTTTTCGCTGTCCGCTACAACCGTGCCGGGAAAGACCTGACGCGCCCCTTGAACCGGTTTCTGGATTTCTTCGTGAATATCGGCAAGAGGAAGCCGAAAATGCGGGTGACGTATGGCAAGCGTGCGTCGGACTACGAATACAACGCGCGGAAGAAGCAAAGGGAAGATGCCATCGATGCGATTCTTGAAAAACTGAAGCGTTCCGGCTACGAGAGCCTGTCGAGCGACGAGAAGAAGCAACTTTTCGATGCGAGCAAAAGATAACGCAGCTTCCAAGCTGAAAAATCATTTTCCGGGTCGGAGTTCGCGAATTCC
>CAYZTO010000163.1:0-4235 GCA_964481365.1 uncultured Parabacteroides sp.
TCGCCTTCTATCAGCCGATGTCATTCCGGCAATGCCCGTTTGAAAAACTCTGTCAGTTTCTCTACAGCAGGATTGACCGCTCCCTCTTTGTCGTAGAGGTCGATGTGTGAATAGCCCGGAATGGAGAAAACCTCTTTGTCATCACCCGGCAGGGCATTGAAGATGCGCTCGGTCTGCCATCCGGAGTCCGCATTCTCACCCACCACGAGCAATACGGGCTGTGTCAGCAGGTAAATATTCTCGATGGCGGAGAATGCCATCTTGGTAGCCTGACTGCGGCGCAGGTAGAAGTTGTCTGCACGCGGATGCCATGCACGGGTGGTTCGGTAATATTCATAACCTTCGCGGAACGACGGGGCAGTCTCGGCGGTTGGTTCAGGACACATATATACCTTCATCAATTCTTCGCCACGGGCTTCGCGGGTACGCTGTGCGGACACATCTTCCAACAGTTTAATCTGGTCTTCCACGCTACGGCCGCGAAGCCAACTCTCGCGGTTTGCCGCGCCTATGTCTGCCGCACTTACACCGGCAACGGCACGGATGCGGCGTTCCGTCTGGGCGATAGCGATGACGTATCCTCCTCCGGCACAAATACCGAGTGCGCCGATGCGGTGTTCATCCACAAAGGGCAGCGTTACGAGATAATCCACGGCATAGCGGATGTCTTCAACCCGTTCGTATGGTGCTTCCGACCAATGCGGTGTTCCACCGCTCTCTCCTGCATAGGTGGCATCGAAGGCAAGGGTGACGAATCCATTTTCTGCTAAGCGGTAGGCATACAATCCGGCAGATTGCTCCTTTACACTTCCTGCAGGATGGATGCTTAGGATTGCGGGGTATTTCTTCGTCTTGTCAAAACCTTCCGGCAGGAATAAATTGCCTACCAATACGATGTTGTTGCTGCGCAAGAATGATACTTTGCGGACGGTCACGCCGCTGGTGGTGTCTACCGGGGTTACGACGTAGGCTTCAGTCTGCGGATAACCGGGCAGCCCGTCGTTTTGAGATTGCGCCACGGCACCCGAGAGGGTCAGCATCAAGGCTGCTGCTAATAAGATAGTCTTCTTCATAAACAATGCGTGTTTTAATAGTTTTACGGATGCAAAGAAAAGCCACCCAAGTCTGCCGTACTTTCTTATATCAAACAAAAGGTTATTCAAATCAAACTATTTATTCTTTGCCTTGCCGATGCTTATCACCACAGTTCAATAGCGGGTATATCTTCCCATGCTGCTTTCTCCTTAAACAAGAAGCACTGCAACGTCAGGAAGACGGGCAGTGCCACTAAGGTTCTTGTTACATCAATCTCGTCATTTATTTGCCTAAACCTGCAAGCCACTTAACTACCTGTGGGTCGTAGTGCGAGAAGAACAGGCTCTTGCCAGTGTCCAGTTTGCCTATGGCATCCATGTCTTCGGGCGAAAGGGTGAAGTCGAACACGTCGAGGTTTTGAACCATGCGCTCCTTGTGGGTGGATTTAGGTATAACGACCACGCCTCTCTGAATGAGGAAACGCAGGGCGGTCTGTGCCACAGATTTGCCGTACTTCCCTCCGATGGACTTGAGGACAGGGTTCGAGAAGAAGTCGTTGCGTCCTTCGGCAAAGGGTCCCCACGACATAATCTGAGTGCCGTATCCCTTCATGATGCGTTGCGCCTCCACCTGCTGGTCGAACACGTGGGTCTCCACTTGGTTCACCATCGGTTTGATGTCGCAGAATTCGGCAAGGTCGATGAGGCGGTCGGGGTAGAAGTTCGATACTCCGATGGCGCGTACCTTTCCGGCACGATAGGCTTCTTCCATTGCACGGTATGTCCCGTAATAGTCGTTGAACGGTTGGTGGATGAGCAGAAGGTCGATGTAGTCGGTCTGCAACTTGCGCAGAGATTCATCGATGGAAGCTGCAGCCTTCTTCTCTCCTGCATTGGATATCCACACCTTCGTGACGATAAACAATTCGTTGCGGGGGATGCCGCTTTTCTTCACAGCATTACCCACGCCTTCCTCGTTGGCGTAAGCCTGTGCCGTGTCCACCATGCGGTAGCCTACGCTGAGGGCATCCGACACACAACGTTCACATTCTTCAGGTGTTACCTGATATACACCATAACCTAATACAGGCATTTCCACGCCGTTTGCTAATCTGACAGTATCCATAGTTGTTTGTTATTGCTTATTTTGAGGGTTGTTTCTTCCAGTAGTTCCCGAATGTCGTTTGCTCCGTCTCCACATGACCACGGTGCCCGTGTATGGTGCAGGCGTCGAGTGCAGTCTCCAGAGCACGGAACTCTTCGTCGGTCAGTTCCACGTTGGCAGCGCCAAGGTTTTCCAAGATGCGTTCCTGATTCTTCGAACCGGGAATGGGCACGACGTTAGGGTATTTGTGCAGCATCCACGCGAGGGAGATCTGGGCGTTGGTGGCATTCTTCTTCTCCGAGTATTCGGCAAGGATGTCGAGCACCGGTTGGTTGGCGATGATATTCTCACGGCTCAGCTGTGGAACCCAATTGCGTACATCGTCCACCTCTTCAAATTGAGTGTCTGCCTTTATCTTTCCGGAAAGGAAACCGCTGGCTATCGGGGAGAACGGCACCACACCTATGTTATGCTCCAGGCAATAGGGGAATATCTCTTTCTCGCAGTCACGTTCAAGCATCGAATAGATATTCTGCACAGCGGCGACGGGTGTTATAGCATGTGCCTTGGACAATACGTCTACATCTACTTGAGACATCCCCCATGCACGGATTACACCTTCCTTTATGAGCCGTCCCATAGCATCCGCCACCTCTTCGAACGACACCTGAACATTGATGCGGTGCAAGTAGTAGAGGTCGATGTGGTCTGTATGCAAGTGCTGCATGGATTTCTCCAAGTGGCGGCGTGTCGCTTCGTAAACGCTCGTGCCGTCTGCCAGTTCTTCGGGGTGGAGGTGCATCTTGGTAGCCAGTACCACATCCTTGCGGAAAGGTTCGATTGCCTTGCCTACCAGCAGTTCGTTGTGCCCAGGGAAGAACACCACATCTCCATATACTTCAGCCGTGTCGAAGAAGGTACACCCTGCTTCGTAGGCTTTGCGGATAGCTTCGATGCTGTATGCTTCTTCGGGGACTTTTCCGTATCCGTGCGAGAACCCCATGCATCCCGTGCCTATCTCGGATACCTCGAGATTGCCAATCATTCTTTTCTTCATTGTTCGTAATCTTTAATCATTATACTGTTATTATTATGTTGATACCCCGCGAATGGCTCACCCTGCCACGCTGCGTAGCTCTGTGGGGGAGGTACCCGTACGCTTCTTCATGAAGTTGCTGAACGACGAAAGCTCCTCGAAGCCGAGGCAGTAGGCAATCTCGCTTATACTGAGCTTGCTGTGCCTCAACAGCTGCACGCCCTCCTGTGCTATGCGGGCATTGATGAGGTCGGACGTGGTGCGCCCGGTCGTTGCCTTTACCACCCGGTTCAGGTGGTTCACGTGGATGGAGAGGCGGTCGGCGAAGTCTGTCGCGGACTTCAGGCTGAGTATCTTCTTAGGCCACTCGATAGGGAACTGGCGGTCGAGCAACGTGAGAAACAGTTCGGCTATACGTTGGGCGGCATTCTTGTGTGGCACGTAGGTGCTGGTGGGGGCAGCTTTCATCGCCTCATGCACCGTAAGGTGGACGTAGCAACGCAGTATGTCGAGCTTCTGCGAATAGTCCGTCTTTGATTCCTCGCGCATCTTCTCGAAGATGTCCTCCACACTTTTTAGCACGTCGTCGTTCATGAAGTAGATGCGTTCCATCGACTGGTTAAAGAGCGGTGTGTCGGCAAGCGTACCCATCTTCTGGCTTGCCTCTATGAATGCTTCGTTGAATATGCAGAAGCATCCTGCACCGCGTGCGTTGCCTGTGGCTTCCCATGCATAAGGGACCATCGGGTTGGAGAACAGCAGGGCGGGACGGTCTATCATAATCCACTTGTCGGCATAGTATAGTTTACCTGTTTCCACCACCAGCGCGACCTTGTAGAAGTCGCGGTAGCTGAACGCCACATGCCCTATGCGGCATTGGCTTTCCATCACTGTAAAATACGGTTTCTCTTTCATGTAGGCTTCCTTTGCCAGGTCGCTGCGCCCAATGCGCTCGTAAAATTCGGTAATGTTCTCTATCATGGCATCATATACTGTTTTTCATCATCGCTTACAAAGGTAACCTTTCAGGCAAATATGACAATAGCCACGATGATAATTT
>CAYZTO010000164.1:0-4122 GCA_964481365.1 uncultured Parabacteroides sp.
TGGCACGACATCTATTACTAACCGCATTGCTCCTGCTCGGACTGCAATCATGCGACACAACGAAAAAAGAAATGCATCAAGCCAACATCAAAGAAACGGAAAAGCAGAATATAGGAAATGTGCTTGCCCTATATCCGAAGCCGATGACAGTCATCGGCGCAGAAGTGGACGGGAAAGTAAACTGGCTTGTCGTGGGACATACGGGTATTATCGGCCACGACCGGATACTTGTCAGTATGAGTAAAAGCCACCATACCAACCAAGGGATAAGGGCATCCAGGAAGCTGTCCGTAAATCTTGTAAGCCGGGAAATGCTGCCGGAAGCCGATTATGTGGGCAGCGTGAGCGGTGCTTCGGTTGATAAGTCGGAAGTATTTGCATACCATTGGGGCGAAAACGGCACACCCGTAATTGATGCCTCTCCCCTGACGATGGAGTGCGATGTGATAGACATGTATGAGACTGACGGGTTCGACAACTTCGTCTGCTCCATAGCCAACACATACGCCGCTCCTGAAGTTCTCGACAACAATGGTAAACTCGACTATACGCGTTTGAAGCCTGTATTATTCGAATTCCCGACCTATTCCTACATCGCAACCGGAGAGATAATCGGCAAATGCCTTAACCTGGACAAACAGCCGGGCATGTGTGCTAAGGAGGAGATGGCCGGCGACGGTATCGTGCGTCTGTCGAAAATCGAAGTCTATCCGCAGTTCCTTGACGAGTACAGGAAATATGCGACTGAGGTGGGCGAAATCTCCCTGCGCACCGAACCGGGTGTACTGACCATGTATGCTGTCAGCGAAAAGGACAATCCCTGTAAAATAACGATTCTTGAAACTTATGCAAGCGAAGAGGCGTATGAAAAGCATATCGCCTCAGAACACTTTCAGAAATACAAACAGGGTACGCTGCACATGGTCAAATCATTGGTCTTGTCAGACCAGACACCGCTCAACCCTGCAAATAGGATAAATAACTTCATGGAATAACGTAACTCATCCAACGAGAACGAAAGGAGGACAGCGATGGAAAAACAACCTTTAATCGCATTGGGAACATGGTCGTGGGGCAAAGGAATAGCCGGTGGCGACCAAGTGTTCGGCAACAACGTTGGCGAAAAAGAACTTCGTGCCGTATTCGACGAGGCAATGGAGAACGGATTGAACCTTTGGGATTCGGCCGTAGTATATGGGATGGGAGCATCGGAGATTATCCTGTCGTCGTTCACCAAAGAGCGCAAGCGCGAGGCCGTGCTCATCTCCACCAAATTCACCCCACAGATAGCCGACGAGACAGCAGCCGACCCTGTCGCCGCCATGTGCGAAAGCAGCCTCTCCCGCTTCGGAACGGACTACATCGACATGTATTGGATTCACAATCCGGCAGACGTGGAACGATGGACACCTTTCCTGATACCCTTGGTCAAGAGCGGCAAGGTGCGCCGTGTGGGTGTGTCCAACCACAATTTGTCACAAATCAAGCGGGCGGAAGAAATACTTTCGACGGAGGGCATCCATGTGTCTGCCGTACAGAATCATTACAGCCTCCTCTATCGTTCGTCGGAGAAAGTCGGCATCCTGGACTATTGCAAGGAGAACGGCATCGAATTCTGGGCATACATGGTGCTGGAACAGGGTGCATTGAGCGGGAAATACGATGCGCAACATCCACTTCCCGCAGGCAGCCAGCGCGGTGAAACCTACAACCCCTTGCTACCCCAAATAGAACAATTGGTGAGTGTCATGCGCAGCATCGGAGAGAGGCACGCGGTTTCACCAGCACAAGTTGCATTGGCATGGGCCATTGCAAAAGGCACCACACCAATAATCGGAGTGACCAAAGTGACGCAAGTGACGGATGCGGTAGCGGCAACACGCATCTCGCTCTCCGCAGAAGAAATCCGCCGGATGGAAACCGCCGCAGAAGAGACGGGCGTGGACACACGCGGCTCGTGGGAGATGCCGATAATATGATTATGAAGAGAGACAAACGACAACGATGAAAGGGACACATAAGGAACAACACACTCATTAGGAAAATCCGGAAAGGAGCACGGAATGAAGCAACTGTTGATTACAGGCTCACTGCTGACGGCCTTCGCATTTCCGGTGGAAGCCCAGCAGACGATAGATGTGCACAGCCACATCGTTGTATCCGAATACATAGACGTGCTGAAAGCGCATGGGGCGGAATTGGAAGAGACGTTCCCATTGCCCACGTGGAATGCGGAACGGCACATCGCTTTCATGGACAGCGCGGGCATCCGCACCGCCGTGCTGACGCTGCCTGCGCCGCAACCATACTATGACGATGATGTGGAGGAAAGCGTCCACTGTATCCGCAGGGTGAACGAGGTCTCGGCAGAAGTGAGACAGCGATATCCCGGCAGGTTCAAGTTCTGCGCCACCCTGCCTCTACCCGATGTGAACGCCGCCATCCGTGAGGCGATCTATGCGCTTGACACGTTGAAGGCAGACGGTGTGAAATTGGCAACCAACAGCCGTGGACAGTATTTGGGCGACACGGAGTTGGAACCACTGATGGAAGTGCTGAACGAACGCCATGCCGTCATCATCATCCACCCGCACCGTCCCACGCCTTACCCGGAAAAACTCATCGCCACCACGCCGTTGGCGATGTACGAATATCCGGCGGAAACCACCCGTGCCGTGGTGAACATGTTGTCAAGGAACGTACTGACCCGCTACCCTAACCTGAAAGTCGTCGTGCCTCATTGCGGTTCGTTCTTGCCGCTGGCTCTACCGCGCATGAAGTCTATCCTTTCGGCGATGGTGACACAAGGCTACATGCAACCGATTGATTGGGAAGGCAACCTGTCCCGTCTCTATTACGACCTGGCGGGCAGTCCGACCCTCGAAGTCCTGCGCGCGCTGCTCACCATCACCACGCCTGACCACGTCCTCTATGGTTCGGATTACCCATACTTGCCCGACAGCGTGCTGGTAGCCAACCTGAAAAGGCTAAAACAGACCCTCACCTCGGATAAGGAGCTTGCCGGATATACGGACTTGTTTTTATGGAAGAATGCTGAACGCTTGTTTGTCAAGGATGTAGCCTCCGACAATATTCCGACGGAGTAATGCCTTCCTGTTTCTTGAACATCCGGCTGAAATGCTGGGAATATTCAAAGCCGAGGCGGTCCGACACCTGCGACACGGTCTCTCCGGCAGCCAGCCCGTTCTTGGCGAGCCGGATGATGAAGCGACGGATGTGGTTGCCCGCCGTGTCGCCAGTGGTCTTTTTGATGACATCGCCGAAATAATTGGGAGACATACACAATTTGTCGGCGCAATACTGCACCGTGGGCAGGCCGAAAGTCTGTTGGAGTCTGTCTTCGAAATAATCGTGAAGCAGATGGTCGAAGCGGACGAGGATGTCGGAATTCTCTATCTTTCGGGTGACGAACTGGCGGTTGTAGAAACGCTGGCAGAAGTTGAGCATCAGTTCAATATAACCCACGATGATGACATTCTGAACTTCGTCTGCGTCTTTGTCCAACTCTTCGCGTATATGGCGGAAGAGCGAGACAAGGATGTCGTGTTCCTCATCGGTCATATGCAAGGCTTCGTTCACACGATAATCGAAGAAAGAATACTCCCGGATGCGCCTTTCCAACGGAAATCCATGCAGCAGGTCGGGGTGGAACAGCAGCATCCAGCCCGTAATCTCCACCTGCTCACCGTTATCCTCCTTACCGCCCACCTGCCCCGGAGCCACACAGAGCAACGTGCCTTTGTTGTAATCGTATTTGCCGCAACCGTAGTCGAGTTCCACTTCGGCATCGTCCCGCAGGATCAGCCCATACACGCCGTAATTGTTCAGGCTGTGGCGGATGGGTGACACCTCGGCATAGTCAATAACGCAGACCAGCGGATGCCGTTCGGCGTATCCAAGGTAGCGACCATAGTCATTGACGTTCACGACTTTCAGTATCTTGCTCATCGTCATCCAGGTTAAACCGTTACAAAGATAAGCATTTAACAGACAAAGATTTGTACGGACACACCGCATTCCCTGTGGCGTTGGAGCAGTTTGTCCACTTCCATTTACAACGCCTTTTGTCGTTCCAGCGCAATTTTATCCCGAGGAATGCCA
>CAYZTO010000165.1:0-4089 GCA_964481365.1 uncultured Parabacteroides sp.
TAATATAGCCATTTTAACCTCTCAACTTAGCTTTATAGTGAGGCTGTCCCCGCCGACGGCGTTGTGCCGACGAACTGAGCTTTAGGATTAGGATAATATCGGCAATAAGCCGACAGCGGGGACACCCTCGACATACGCGTATTGAGTTAAATCTAAAGCCATCTACGTGCTTATACTCTATGCCGGTTCAAATTCTCCGTTATTAAATAAATTTGTTTTAATTGCCTTGTGAGTAAGCTCTCCGGCTTTATAAGCCTCGGCGCACAGCAAAAGGTTTGCTGCCGCTATCGCAGTGCCGTTAATCCCCTTGTTTCTGCTTATCCGCTCAATTTTAGACTTAATATCACCGATAAAATGTCCTGAAACAAACATAAAATAGAAATCCCCCACACCTTCGGGGAAATGTTCCCACCATTTATTGGGGTTTATCTTGGCATCCCGCTTTTGGTTTTCTCCAATGTAACGTTCCATTTCATCTGCCTGTGAGATAGGAAGATTATAACCTTGTGAATATGCTTTGGTATCTATTATTACGCCATAATTATCTCTTTCCGATTTCGTGTAAATTATCCCGTCAGGCTTACGGCTTCCGCCTAAATGTAACCCTTGATACCCACACTCTTCTATCAGCAAGTCTAATGTCTTCATCTCAAATAGGCGGTTCTGTTTGCTATCGTATGCAAGGTCAATGAGCGATAAATAGTCATGTGGCAGACACAATAGTTTTTCTCTGATCCGCTCTTTGGTCTCTGTAAAATCGGATTTTACAAGCGACTGTGGCATAGGTATGACAAAATCGTTGATTGCGTCATTAAATAAATATTTATCGCCTTTCTCCAATATCGTAATGCCGATATTCTGTAACCCCCGAATATCGTCGGTAACAGTATTGCAATTCTCTGTCAAGCTATAGGATTCAAGAAAATTAATTATTTCATCGGTTGAAGCTTCTTTTTTCTCTGCTAAATATTTCAAGATAAGCGCACGGCGCGTACGCAAGTATTCCCTATCAGAACCCTTGGTCGCTAGCATCTCCCAGCATACATTTTGGGGGATACGTTTATGCCTGCTTTTCCCTTTTGACTTTTGTAAGGCTGTGATCCCTCCGGCTGTGATAATATATGAATGCGCTATTGTATCGGTATAGCTTTTTTTGCCTGACCGCACAGTGATTTCTTTAGGGACGCGCATGACAAGCCCGAGGTCTTCAAGCCAGCTCGCAATCGTCCTTGCATATTTGTCAGACGAGCCTTCCCAGTTTGCTTTCATGTCGCTGCGCTCAGTTGCCTCTGCGTTCGCTAATGAGCGTATAAATACTTTCTGTGGCATACTGGTAAATCCATCCTCGCCAATAAAGCCCAACTGACGTCCTATTTCAAATTTCGTTAGGTGTGTATCTTCAGTTTCTGACAGCAAGTTTAATACCCTTACTGCCGGAGGATAGGCCAAAACAGCGTTTATGAGCAAATCTTTTTCTTTACCGGATAATGCTTCTCCCTCCGCACGGGCTTGCGCAAGTTCCAAGCCACTCTCCGTTATCTCAAAACTGTCATCTGCGTAGTCATATCGAATGAAGCCAAAGCAATGCGCCCAACGCACAAAATTATCGGCTGGCCAGTCCCCGATAAAATCTCGCCTTTGCCCTTTGACTGCCGCTTGTATGATGCCGTTACACCTTGACGCGCTTCTCGGGGTAAACGACGTGCCGACCAGGTGCGCATATTTTAGTTTCAGCGGTCTGTGCTGCAATACTTCACAGAACAGATCTCGCCCGTCATGTTTTGTGACAAGTTTCGGGATAACGCTGTTTACCATTTCCTTGTGCTTCGCAGAGCAAGGATCAAATAAGGCAACAACATCGCAAAGACTTCGTAAGTTGCTTGGATCTTGCACCCAACCGAATGCACGAAACTTTTTGTTATTCGTATGAATTATAGAAATCATTATTGTTTGGGGTTAGTAGTTTATTATCAAAACTTCCCGACTCTCACCTCTTTTAGTATTATAGCTTGAGTTCGAGTAATTCATGGACAAATCAATAATTTTATATTTGCCCGCCCATGCAGAGAGAAGTCTGTTTATTTTCCCCTTGTGCTCGATAACGTTCGACAAAGCAAATTTTATGCCGAGTCTGTTTGCTGCGTCCAGATAATCATACAGCGCGGTCTCCTGAGCCAGTTTCCAGTCCTTAAATCCTCTGTTGCCGTCGTTATACGTCCCAGTCGTTATCAGGTAAGGAGGGTCGCAGTAGATCAAGTCGTCAGAGCGTAATCTGTCTAGTGCTATCTGCGTGAAGTCCTTGCTTGAAAACTTGATATTGGACTTTTGAAGTCTGGAGACAAAGGCTATTAAATTATGCTCCATCTTTTCAGAGAAACGACTTCTGTTTCGCCCAAAGGGATTATTGTATTCAAGATTATTGTTAAAACGGAATTGATAATTAAATGAATAACAAGTAAGCGTGTATAAATCTATAGGATTCTGTGTTGCGTTATAAAAGTCTCTAAATTGTTTGTATCCTTCTTCATTTTCTTTTGAAAGGCAATATTCGGCTATTCGCCCTTTTATCAGACGCAATATTTCAGAAAGACTGGTATCTTTGAATGCTTGAAACATCTCAATTATTTTTATATTTATGTCGTTACAAATGATTTTATTGGCATTAACGTTAATTGCAACGTTGCAGCCTCCTGCAAACAAATCTACAAAAGTATCTATGTAGCTTGGAAATTTCGGCAAAATTTGCTGGAGTAACTTATATTTGCCGCCAATATAATTCACTGGGCTTTTGATATATTTTTTTGTGTCAGCAATGGCAGCACTATCGATGTCGAACGCCATTAAAAAATTAAAATATGACTTCTTTGGGATATTCTTTTTTATGTAAAAAATATATTCATATAAATGTTCCTTATGCATGGTTTTTTTGCTCATGTACTGCCTATAAGGGATTGAATACATTTTGTAACTCTCCTCAATCCCATGTCTTTTCAAGATTTTTTCAATCTCGTCGACAGACATAAGCCCGTCCGTACTATAGCTCATTACGATATTGGTAAAAGCAGCCTTACTTACCAAGTCTTCAAAGGCTCCAGCTACCTCACCTTTTACACAAAAAGGCGATTTGACGTTATTACATGGACGCATTCCTGTTATGCCGTGTATCACTGGGTAATCATATTTTGAGATTGTTTCTAGCAGATGATAGTTTGGAGCGTACTGCCTAGAATTATATGGTGGATCAAGATATAAAATATCGCCTCTCAGTTCGTCGATCAATTCGTTGGCATCTCTGTTGTAGCATATATTGTTCCTACGATTGTTAAAAACATCCAGCCGTGCAAGTTCCAAATTCTTGAACGCCCTTTTGTCCCAGTATTTCAGGTATGCGCCGTAAGTGCCGGTGGTATTTGAGACAGACGGCACACCCTCTAAAAGTCCGGCGAGGATGTAGTAGTATTCCAGTTCATGGAGTAGTCCTTCTCTCTTCCATGCTTCGATTGTGTTGCGGACGAAATCAATCCTAGCTGCGTTCTTGTTTGAAAGGTACATCCTTTCGCAACCGTTGTGTGGAGTATAATTTTTTGTTATGAAATAATGGTCGTCGTTGTAATTCAATATTTGTATCCGTGTCTCTTCTAAAAAACCGAATGGGTCGCGGATGCCGATGTTCCTGAGCTTAGAAAAATCTGGCACGGAGTTGTTTTCTATGGTAGCTTTCTGTATCACGTATGAAAAATGTAGAGTATCATTCGAAATGATTTCATAGCGTGGCTTGAAATATCTGGCTACTGAAGCCGAACCTGAGAAAATATCGCAAAAGATACTCTCGTTGCCATCTGTATTCTCAGATATGACAGACTCAATGTTTTTCAGCATTTTTACTTTGCTTCCGATAAATCTCATAACCCCCACCCTAACATCCTAAAACATCCTAGTTTAATATCTTAAGATACGAGTCTGTAAAAGTCAATCAACCTGCTTTCTTTTTGCTCCAAATCTCCATAAAAAACGGAACGCACAGATGTTTCGCGCGTTCCGTGGAGCTTGTGCCGAAAGGGCAGATAGTTACTTGCTCAGGTATTTTGT
>CAYZTO010000166.1:0-1780 GCA_964481365.1 uncultured Parabacteroides sp.
GATGAGTAGTATGGCGCCGACTTTCTCATGCGGAAGTCAGATATTACATTGATGTGCAGATAAGTTGTAGCAAATAAGCAATATGCCTGTTCATCGGTGTGGGATAAAAGGTAATCGCCCAAGTGTCTTGATACAGGTTCCATCTCCATGCGCCTCTGATTTGTGCTGCTTGCAAGAGTTGCTTCAAGCAATAGAGTATGCGCGGGATAATCTTCCGTTTCCTCATACTTATAGGTTATATCCTCATGCCCGCCTGCTGCGTGGGTTACGGGTAAGAGGTCGGCGTCAAGAGATAAGTTCATATAATCAAGAACTTTACCTTTTCTTCCCGAAATTTTATACCAAGCGATGGCAAGCACATATTCAAAGATTGTAGGCACATCTGCGTTGTTGGTTACCATGGCTTGAATTTCTGAATCACGCCGTTCTTCAAAGGCTGACATGAGTGCAACAATATTTTCATCGGTAAACTTACTGTCAATCATTGCATTCAAGCGTTCATAACGCTCTTTGTCAACAAAGGTCTGGACGTCATACAGATTGCGGGCTTGTACCCCATAGAGTTCTTCAACCTTAGCAAAAATCTGATTTTCCGTGATTTCCTCGCCAACAACAGAACTCAACGCGATATTATTAGGTAAATTGCTGTCTACCGCGAAGGCAAGTTCGGAGAGTTTTTCGCCCGCAATTTTGAAAAAGCAGTTCGGTATTATATCAAACTTTACTTTACCGTCTTGGAACAACACCGTATCTGTCGTTTTGAAATAACGCCTGTTGAGGTCAAAATAGTCAGAGAGCGTACTCTTTGCCTTAAACAGGTGCAGCAGTTTGAAGAATTGTGTTCTGAACTCTGCCTCAGTAGCGCAATTAAATATCTCTGCATTTGCGTTAATAGTTGCAAAGCCTTCTTTTTCAACCTTTTTTGTATTTGTAGTATTAAATAAGTACTGTTTCCAAAGTACAGAACTTTTACCGCTGATACCCTTGACTGCATTAAAAAGCTTTACCGTGTCGTCATCGGAATGTGTAACGGCAATAGCCGCCAACGCCTTATATAGCTTAAAATACGGCTTATCATAATTACGGCTTTTGCGGTTCATGCCGATGTCGGTAATGACTTGCTCTGTAATCTCACTATTAAGCAGAATATTAAGAGCTTCCCGATAATTAGGCATATCCATAAGCACTTTGATTATAGTGTCGTCTATAGAACCGTTGCCTTTGCGAATGCTTTCAATGCTTGCAAAAATTTTTTCGGTTTTGCTCTTATTTATCGCTAAGGGGAGTAGGTATGTAAACTCGTCATAAGACAACTGCCCTAAACGGTTGAGCGCCATTATCAGCACTATATACGGGCGGACATATCCGCTATCTATCGGAGAATAGAGCTTTAGTAGCTGCTTTAAATATACAAAACTGTCTGCGGGAATCTGTAACAGGTTGTCCGTGTTGAAATCTGCCTTTGCTGCTATCTGTAATAAAGTGTTGCCCGCTTCAGTGAGTCGGCGCTCATCATCTATAAGCCCCAAATCGACAAGTCCGGATGTCTTCTCTCTTGCATCCTTTGCCTTGCGTTGAGCCTCGCCTTCAATAAATCCGCTTTCTTTGAGGAAGTCATAATACCTGCTCTGCAACGACTCATTTTCCGACCATTGCTGTGTAGCAAAAGCAGGCTTTGCCCAAAACTCATTTATGAGTTCAAGCTGCCTTTCAATCTTTCTATTAAATTCCACCATACGGAAACTCGTTGTACCGAGTGACCAGCAATAACTTTTGTATG
>CAYZTO010000166.1:1880-4033 GCA_964481365.1 uncultured Parabacteroides sp.
CTTTTAGTAGTTTACAATTAGAACTTCATCCGTCTTGGATGTTCTGTCTTTTGTATGATAGTTAGAGTTGGAGTAGCTGTAATCAAGATAAATAACCCTGTATTTACCGATGTTCTTATTTACCCATTCTGCAAGAATGGTGTTTTCTTTACCCTTTGATTTAAGCACGTTTGAAAGAGCAAATCGTATGCCTCGCTCATTTAACTCATCTAAATATGCAAGCAATTCTCTTTCGAGTTTTTCGTTCCAACCGTCTTGCTCGTTGTAGGTAGCGCAGGTAATAAGGTAGGGAGGGTCGGCATAGACAAAAGTTTTGTCATTCCAATCTTCATCCTGCAATTCACGGAAGTCGCTGTTTTCAAATTTATAATCGCCGCTCTTCAATCTGTCTATAAACGCAGATAGCTTGTCGCGCATTTTCTTGTTAAAATCACGCTTGCCGGGCGGCAGATTGAATTCTCCCTTCTTATTAAAACGTATCTGATTGTTGAAAGAGTAAACTATGAGAACATACAGGGTGATATAATATCCATAGTCTTTATCCTTCATTTTATTGAAATCAGCGCGTAGGCGGGTGTAACCTTCCATATTATATTTTGAGAGCCCGTCGGCACTTGTACAGCCATAGTATTCATAGCCGTACTTTTCAGAATCAGACAATCCGTATTTTTTAATTATAGAGTCAATCAGCAGGAAAGTTTCGGCTTTATCCATATTTTTAAACGTACCGAACATATAGCGGATAATATCGTTGCTGTCGTTAAAAAGCACTCTATTGCAAGGCACGTTGATGCCAACATTCCCTCCGCCGCAGAATAAATCGACGAAAAAATCTACATCTTTCGGGAAGTGTGGCAATATTTGCGGGAGCAATTTATATTTGCCGCCGGTATAGTTCAAGGGCGACTGTATAAGTTCCTTTTGCTGATAGTCGTAACATTCGCAGAGGAAAAGTCTTTCCTCGTTATCTTTTATATCAGATTTGCCCGCGCTGAAAGCTTTGTATTTTTCTGAAAATACCTTAACTTTACCCTTGCGCGAAAGTATTCTCATTATATCATCATCGCTTATCTTTGCGTTGGAGCGTCCATTGCCCTTGTCGGCCATATTGTTGTAAGATAAAAGGATATACTTTGCCTTTATCTTGCTTACCAAATCTTCAAAGGCTTCTGTTGCGCTTGAAGTGCAATACTCGCTTTTCAGCTTGCTCCTGTCCATTTTAAGGGCTACACCCGAAACGGCAGGCTTTTCCCATCTGGCAACATTTTCCAAAAGGTGATAGGCATCACAATACTGGCGCGAATTATACGGCGGGTCTATATAGACTAAATCTGCCTCAATACGTTTGACTAATTGATTGGCATCCTCGTTATAGCATTGATTATTTTCGTTGTTGTCGTTGCTTGCGAGAGGAACGCAGAGTTCAAGTTTTCTATCAAATGTTGCACCCTTAATGTAGGCGTCGTAATGACCGCAAGTGTTGGCGATTTTATCCATCGCATACAAAAGGGAGGTGATCAGTATGGCGCGCTCTCTTTCATTAATCTCATCGGCTCTATAACGATTTTCTATATCCTCACGGATAAAGCCGATTTTGCGGCAATCATCGGCGGAGAAGAACGTGTCAGAGAAATTTTCTGACATATAGTTATCTTCTGCGGGCTTGACATAGTTGTAATAGCAAATAAGAGTTTCAATTTTTTCGGAGCTATATTGTTGCGAGCCGAACCACGCCACATGGCAAATATAGTTGAAGTAAAGAATGTCGTTTGTTATAAGTTTTTTGTCTGCAAAGGCAGAGGCGACCGAACCTGTGCCTGCAAATATATCCGCTACGGTGTTGATGCCGTGACAATGCGCTTGAACGGTACTCTTTATAAAATCGAGCAGCTTATACTTATTGCCGAGATAGCGCCTGTTATTGATTTTTGTGGTCTTGGTGTTCTGCTGAATGATGCCATATAATGCAGATTGACTTAGTTGTAACTGTTTAATTCCATTATTCAAAGATAAAGATGTTGACATTCATTCACCTATGCAACTAAATTTGTCGTTTATAGATAGATTATACTATATATTAAAGCTATAATCAATAGTTTTGGCTAATTTTAGTAACTTTTTTGGATGCACTTTCTGTTTGGCATCGTTTAATG
>CAYZTO010000167.1:0-1137 GCA_964481365.1 uncultured Parabacteroides sp.
GTTGGCAGTTTCATGGAAGCATTTGACAGCGACTGGCGTAGTTCTCGTACATAACATCAAGAAGTACAATGGTAAAGTAAAATCCCTAAAAAATAGGTATTGCTTGACAATTTTAAGCCCTGTATCTTTGCAAAGATTAAAAACAGACATTGTTCGTTATAAATGCAAGTGCTTAAAGAAGACATACGGGGTCGGATATTGACGATTGCTAGACGGCAGTTCGGGCAAAAAGGCTATTCCAAGACTTCCATGCGAGAAATAGCGGAGTTGTCAGGTATTGGCGTCGGAAATATCTATAACTATTTCACGAACAAAGACGAACTGTTCCGTGAGGTAGTCCGTCCTGTCTTGTGTGCTTTGGAAGCCATGCTGCAAGAACACCACGGCATACGGGGCGAGGATATAATGATGATGCGGTCAGAAAAATACCTGAAATCCTGCATAGACGAATATGTTTCGTTGATTGACAAGTACAGCACACTGATGGGAATCCTGTTGTTCCGTGCGCAAGGTTCTTCATTGGAACGCTTCCGCGAGAATTATACCTACCGTTCTACAGAATTGGTCAAGGCGTGGTTCGCGTCCATGCAGCGGAAGCATCCAGAAATCAATACGGCAGTGTCCGACTTCATCATCCATCTGCATACTGTATGGATGTTCACGATGTTCGAGGAACTGCTGATGCATTCCGTGTCTCGGCAGGAAATGGAGGCTATTTTGCACGATTACATTCTGTTTGAAATTCAAGGTTGGATGGCAATTATCAAGATATGAGAACAGGCAACGCACATACAGACAATCGGCCACGTCAGGACGGCAGGCAGGGAGGAAATCTTCACGGAGGTTTCCTCCCTTTTTATGAACAAATCTGAATATCGTTCACTATTAAAATAGAATAAAGATGAAACACGAGTTTAAGAGCATTGTGGCGGAAACACTGCTTATTCCGCTATACATGAGAGCCAAAGAAAGCCGCCGGAACAATCCCATCTTGTATGACAAGGCAGCGGAACGGCTGGCGGACATTCTGGAATACGATTACTCCCAATTCGACGGGGCGAAGCTGAGCGAAGTGGGATGCGTGGTGCGCGGATGGTATTTCGACCGTGCCGTGCGGCGGTTTATCGAAGCGCATTC
>CAYZTO010000167.1:1237-3997 GCA_964481365.1 uncultured Parabacteroides sp.
TTCGCCCGCGTTGGGGATTCTTCTTCGGGCAGATATTGGGGAGGATGACGCGGCTATGCTACAAGTTCAGTTCGTTGCTTGGGTATAAAATCATTTCAAAATAACGTAATAACAATGGAGAAGTCAAAAAAGAAAGAAGGTTTGTCCCGACTGTTCGAGATAGCGGGGCAAAGGAAAGGTCTGCTTATATTGGCAGGTCTGCTGTCGGCTGGCAGCGCAGTATGTATGCTTGTGCCTTATTGGGCTGTTTATGAAATCTTGAAAGAGTTGTTATCTCATGGCGTAAATCCAGCCGCTTCGGACGGAGCAGGCATGATGCGTTGGGGATGGATAGCGTTTGGAGGGCTTGTCGGTGGACTGATATTGCTCTATGCTGCTCTGATGTCTTCGCATGTAGCGGCATTCCGTATTTTATATGGGTTGCGTGTCCGTTTGTCCGAACATATTGGCAAATTGCCTTTGGGATATTTGAACAACACTTCTACGGGAGCCATCAAGAAAACGATGGACCAGAACATCGAGAAGATTGAGGGCTTCATCGCCCACACCATCCCGGATTTGGTCAATGTTGTGGCTACGGTGGCGGTGATGCTGGTCATCTTTTTCTCTTTGGATGTGTGGCTGACTGTGGTCTGTCTGGCGGTCGTGGTGCTTAGCCTTTTCTTGCAATTCTCCAACTTCATGGGGAAACGGGCAAGGGAGTTCATGTCCATCTATTATGATGCACAGGAAAAGATGAGCGCATCCGCTGTGCAATATGTGTGTGGAATGCCTGTCGTCAAGATTTTCGGGCAAAGTGTCCGCTCTTTCCGCCAGTTCAATGCGGAGATACAGGCATACAAGACATTCGCCTTGAAGTGCTGTGACACTTATCAGAACGGGATGATAGCATTTACCGTCTTGCTCAATTCGATGGTGACATTCATCCTTCCGATGGGCATCCTGCTGTTGCAAGCCAGTCCGCGATCACTCTCATTGGCAGTGGTGTGGCTGTTCTTTATCATCATGGGGCCGGGTATGGCTTCCCCCGTTTACAAACTGACCTTTTTGGGAGGTAACACACGCGACATCAACGAAGGGGTAAACCGTATTGACCGCATATTGGAAAAGAAGCCTGTGCCAGAACCGGAACATCCGCAAGTGCCGACCGCTTACGATGTGGAGTTCCGTCATGTGTCATTTTCCTACGAAAACACGGAACAGGGAATACGGACGGAAGCCCTACGCGATGTCAGTTTCATAGCTCCGCAGGGAAAAATAACCGCCCTTGTTGGTCCGTCTGGAAGTGGAAAAACAACGGTTGCCAACCTGATACCCCGGTTCTGGGATGTGGGGCAAGGGAAAATCTGCATAGGTGGTGTGGATATACGTCAGATAGCTACCGCAAAACTGATGGACATGGTTTCATTCGTGTTTCAAGACACTTTCCTTTTTTACGACACGCTTTATGAGAACATTGCTGTCGGCTCTCCTGATGCTACGAAAGAAAAGGTGATAGCCGCCGCAAAAGCTGCCCAATGCCACGACTTCATAGAACGTCTGCCACAAGGCTACGAAACACGGATAGGCGACAAAGGTGTGTTCTTGTCCGGCGGCGAAGCCCAACGGATATGTGTGGCTCGTGCCATATTGAAGAATGCGCCGATACTGGTGTTGGACGAAGCGACTGCCTTCGCTGATCCTGAAAACGAGTATAAAATGCAGATGGCTTTGCAATCGCTGATAAAGGACAAGACGGTCATCGTGATAGCCCACCGCCTTTCGTCCATTATCTCCGCGCATCAGATTGTCGTCATGAAAGAAGGGCGCATCGTACAATGCGGAAAGCATGAACAACTGTCCGTGACCGAGGGCGTATATAAGAATATGTGGTATGCCTATACGAGCGCATACCATTGGACGTTGAACAAAAATTAAAACAATCCGTCAAAAGGAATACATATTATAGCACATAAATGAAAGGAGAACTATATATGAACGCAATCAAAAACATTACAATAGGACATACCGAACGGCTTTATAAGCCAGTGGGTTGCACCATGCTTGCCAACTTGGTTAATATCGTGCCGTTTTGCCTTTCCATAGAGGCGATACACATTATTTTCAATGCGTTTGACGGAAGCGGACAGCCGCTCGACACGACCCGCTTGTGGTGGATATTCGGCGTTATGGTTGTGTATATGCTGATCATGGCTTTAGCGGAACGGGCATCTTACCGTGCCAATTTCCGTGGAGCATACGAAATGAGTGCTTCGGGACGCTTGTCGCTGGCGGAACACCTGCGAAAACTTTCATTAGGCTTTCTGTCGAGACGTGACCCCAGCGACTTGTCCTCCATGCTTATTACGGATTTCATGATGGCAGAAACGGGAATCTCTCACCATCTGCCCCAATTGATGGGCGCAGTGGTTATGCCCGTGCTGGCTTTTGCTTCATTGATATGGATAGATTGGAGGATGGCGATCAGTATGTTTGCCGCCTTACCGTTTGCCTTGCTCGTCCTGTGGGCAAGCACAAAGGCGCAGCGGAAGCTGAGCGGCAGGCAAATCCAAGCGAAGATAAATGCAGGAAACCGATTGGAGGAATACTTGCAGGGCATCCGGGTGATGAAAGCCTACAATCTGTTGGGCGACCGTTTCGTCCGGCTGCGCGATGCCTTTGCCGAACTTCGCTGTGCCTGCATCCGTCAGGAAGCACTGTTAGGCCCGTTCGTCCTGTTGAGCATCACGATAGTTCGTGCAGGGCTGACCCTGATGGTGC
>CAYZTO010000168.1:0-3977 GCA_964481365.1 uncultured Parabacteroides sp.
GGGGTGGAATCAGTACATTTCTACAAGGTAAGGCCAGAAGCGCGCGGGGAGGTTCTGTCTCTGGAGGCGGGGGTTGTACCGCTCTTTTATGGCAGTGGAGCGGAAATAAGCCTGCCACATCTCTTGGAAAGCCTGCTCGTCGGCGGAGGCGGCCGATGCGTCGAGCTTCCTTGCAGCGAGGTGCCCCGGCTTTCCGGCAAAGCGTATTTCCTCGGGTCCTTTACCATTATAATAATAACCATAGCAGCGCTTAGTGTCGTAAACGAGCCACGTCTGGTCGGCGAAGCGGTCGGTAAGGTGCGGGAGCGTAAGCGGCAGTACATTATATAATGGCTTCACGGCGGCGAAGTAAATCCCGTCGGCAGTCTTCTGGAAGCGCAGGAACTGGATGACATACGACCTCTCCTTGTTCACTTTGCGCCATATCTTATTAACCTGCAGAACTTCGGGGTCACCGAGGTTGAAGGAGAAGTTGCCTGTGTAATCGAAGAGCTTGCGTATGTAGCGGAAGAGGATTGTCCCAATGCCGGGCAGCTCTGATAGCCACGATACGCTCACGGCGGCGAGCATCTCGCGGTGCTTCACCTTGCGCTCAAGCCCTTTCCACACACGGTCGGCAAGCGCGGGGTCGGTGCATACGCGGAACACGTTGTCGGCAAAAAGCGGCAGTGGCTCGCCTTCCACGGCAAGGATGTCGGGGAACTGGCGGCGCGCGTAGGCATGGAACACAGCGGTGAGCAGGCCGTCGAGGGTATTATCGTATTGGAATACTGTCATTTCCCATCCTCAAAGACAAGCGAGAGCTGCCTCTCGTCTGCAGCCTGCCTGCTACGTTTCACCAAGATGCGGCGCACGCCTTCGGGGGTTATTTCGTGTATGGTGGGCGACGGCAGCTCGCGGGTGGTAATGAAGTATTGCGCCTTTTTCATCACCACGCCTATCTTCTTGAGCTGGTAAGAACCCAGCCTGCCGTATCTGCGTGCAAGGATGATAGCCTTTGCCGACTTCACGCCTACGCCGGGTATCCGCAACAGGAGTTCGTAGTCGGCGCGGTTCACGTCCACGGGGAATGCTTCCGGATGCCGGAGCGCCCACGAGAGCTTGGGGTCTATGTCGAGGTCGAGGTTGGGGAAGTCGTCGTTTACAATCTCATCTACCTTGAACTGGTAGAAGCGCAGCAGCCAGTCTGCCTGGTAGAGCCTGTTCTCGCGGACAAGCGGTGCCTTTGCCAGTGCTGGCAACCGTGTGTCGTACATGTTGATATGCACATAACCCGAGTAATACACCCGCTTCATCGACTGCCTCCGGTAAAGGGCGGACGACAGGCTGAGTATGGACCGGTCACTGTCTGCCGTTGCCCCTATGATGATTTGCGTGCTTTGTCCGGCAGGGGCGAAACGCGGGGCGGAGCGGAACAGCTTCCTTTCTTCCGTGTTTGCCACCACACCCTGCTGGATGTACCTCATTGGGGAGAATATGCTCCGGTAGCTCTTGTCGGGCGCAAGCAGCCTCAGTCCTGTCTCGCTGGGGATTTCTATGTTTACGCTCAGGCGGTCGGCGTACAGTCCTGCCTCACGTACCAGTTCCTCGCTTGCCCCGGGGATGCTTTTCAGGTGGATGTACCCGTTGAATCGGTACGTCTCCCTCAGGATTTTCGCCACGCGGACTATCCTCTCCATAGTGTAGTCAGGATTGCGCACCACCCCCGACGACAGGAACAGCCCCTCGATGTAGTTCCTGCGGTAGAAGCCCATTGTCAGCTCTACCAACTCGGAGACGCTGAATGTCGCCCGCCTGATGTCGTTGCTGCGCCGGTTGATGCAGTAGGCGCAGTCGTAAATGCAGTAGTTGGTCAGCATTATCTTCAGGAGCGAGACACACCGCCCGTCGGATGTAAAGCTGTGGCAGATGCCCCATCCGGCAGTACTTCCGGTGGAACCTTGCCTGTGCGGACGGGATACCCCGCTCGATGCGCAGGAAACGTCGAACTTGGCAGACTCTGCCAGTATCTTCAGCTTATCGAGGACTGTCGAATCCATGAACTTAATTTTGGGACAAAAGTACAGCTTTCTGTAGGAACGGTGCGCTGATTACTTGAAAACTCTTATATTTGCCACACGATACAATTTAATTTGATACACATGAAAGATTCGAGAAGAGCATTTTTCCGTAAGGGTATCCTCGGGATGTTGGCTGTAAGCGGGATGGCGTCGGGCACTGTCTGGGCTGAGCCTGTGAAGCAGAAAGCGCCTAAGGCTGTGAACCCGTTCAAGCTGGGAATGGCAGGCTATACGTTCGTGAACTTCGACTTGGAGACTACGTTGAAGACATTGAAACGCCTTGATGTCCATTACCTTTGCATTAAGGACTTCCACCTGCCTCTTGACAGCAACGACGAACAAATAGCTGCGTTCCATGCGAAATGTGCGGAATATGACGTGACAGGTTATGCCGTCGGTCCGATTTATATGAAGAGTGAGGCTGAAATAGACAATGCTTTTGAGTATGCAAAGCGCGTAGGTGTGAAGACTATCGTCGGAGTCCCCAACTATGAACTGTTGCCGTATGTGGATAAGAAAGTGAAGGAATACGACTTCCGTTATGCCATACACTTGCATGGACCTGACATAGACATCTACCCTGACGCTACAGATGTATGGGAGCATACGAAAGACTTGGATGCACGCATCGGCATGTGCCTCGACGTGGGGCACGACTTGCGCAACGGCTGCGACCCGGTTGCCGATTTGAAGAAATACCATACCCGTGTATTTGACATGCACATAAAGGACGTGACTGATTCGTCGAAGGCGGGTGTCGCCATTGAAATCGGGCGGGGCAAAATAGATTTCCCAGCTTTGATAGCGATGATGCGCGAGGTCAATTACACAGGCATGTGCAGCCTCGAGTATGAAAAGGACATGAAAGACCCTTTCCTTGGCATTGCAGAGTCCATAGGGTATTTCAAAGCGATAAGCAGTTATTAATAGGAAGTTCGCAGGAAGTAATGAAAATAAGAAGCATCATCCCGGCTATCCTGTGCATGCTTTGCGTTGCGTGCGGGAATATGCGTACATTCCAGATAGAAACTTATAATCCGGCGGACATCACTTATCCAGAAGGAGTATCGAAGGTTCTGTTAGTAAATAACGCCGTTGCTCAACCTGACAGTGTGGGATACCGTTTCGCCCTTGCCGGGAAGAGTCAGGATACTTGCCGGGCAAAGGCGGACAGCGCATTGATGGTGTTCTGCCGTTCTCTGGGGACTGCAATAGCCGATGCTTCTTATTTTGAAGATGTTTTGCTCTATAACGAGCCTGTCAGGAACGACGGGGAATATCTGAAAGACGTGCGCCTTAAGCAAGATGAAGTCCGGCAACTCTGCGAAGAGAATGATGCGGACGCAGTCATCTCGCTTGAGCGGATGATTTTCATAATGGAGAAGAATATCGAACCATTCCCGCAAATGGGACTGGAATACGGTAGGATAAAAGTCCGCATGAGGGGCATATTGCGAACTTATGTTTCGGAGAATGAGCAACCTTTGGCGACAGTATTGGTCTCCGATTCCGTTATGTGGGAAGAGGTCGCGCCTGACCTTCCGGCATTGAACGAGCTGCTCCCCCCTCCTGACATGGCATTGGAGATAGCAGCTGATTACATAGCCTCGAAATTGTCCAACCACTTTGTCCCGCATTGGAGTGAGGCTTCGCGCTGGTTTTACACCAATGCCGGTGCACTTTGGAAAGAAGCATCGGCTTATGCTTCGGCAGGAAAATGGAAAGAAGCGGAGGAGCGTTGGAAAGCCATCGTCCGGCAGAGCACAAACCAAACAGCCCTTGCAGAAGCATACACGAATCTGGCTTTGGCATGTGAGATGCAAAACAACCTCTCGGCAGCCTACGATTGGGCTTGCAAAGCAGAGTCTTTATTCAAAAAGATAGAAGGGGAGAAAGGGAACAATGCCCGCATGCTTG
>CAYZTO010000169.1:0-3816 GCA_964481365.1 uncultured Parabacteroides sp.
CGCAGTTTTATGTTCTGTATAATGGGACGGAAAATTGTGAGGACAGGGTTGTGCTACGGCTGTCGGACGCATTCCAGCAGGAAGTGGAACCGAGGACGTTCGAGTGGACGGCCATAATGGTTAACATCAACTACGGGCATAACCAGGCGCTGATGGACCGGTGCAGGCCGCTTAAGGAGTATGCCGTCTTCGTTGGAAGGATAAGGGATTATGCCCCGGAAATGGGGCTGGATGAGGCAGTGGACCGGGCGGTCAGTGAATGTATTAGTGAAGGGATACTTTCTGATTTTTTAGCCACACACAAATCTGTTATGGATGCAATCGCAAAAGAGAATAAAGCAGAGGGGCGCAACATTACCATTTACGAACTGGTACATGATGGAGAACTTTCGCCGGAGAAGGGCGCAAAACGGTTATCTGTCACTGTCGATGAATTAAAGGGGCGGATGAGTCTTTGTGGATACACGTTTCCCATAGACTGACAGCAAGAAAAGAAACAGCCTGTCTGGTCCTTCCGGATTGGGATCGGCATCACCAATATGAGAGAATACTGTGCCAAGCATAAAAATGGACGATGTGGATAATAAGGAGTTCCTGCGTGAGCTTTTGGAATCAATATACGAGGAGTTCTTGCCCCGGAGAAAGAGATACGCTTATGGAGGTCTTTGGCATGAATAACCATATACCTTTTATCATTGGCAAGATATTCAATAATTCAGAATATGCCGAGGATTTTTTAAACGGGAATATTTTTATAAATCCTTTAGCTGTATTTGGCGCAGGAGAATTATGGGAGCCAAATAAAGATGGGAACAAAATAAAGCCTATAAAATTTAATAAATATAGGGATGATTTGAATGAAGGATTGATTCAGAATATTGACTCAGACGATTTAGGAAAAACTAGATGTCAATTGGTTACTTTTTATAATGATATCGGCGGAATTCCAAGAGAAGTAAATTCAGTTGGTGCAATAGATTCTCGCTTTTTAACTGAAAATATTAGTTGTTTTTCGGCTTTGTTTTATGATACTCAAAAGGGCGAATTGTGTAATCTTGATAGCAGAATGTTTCAGTTCACGGATGGAGAAAATGGTAAAGCGGTAGTAATTTTTGATGTCCAAAGTTTTTTGAAACGTATTATTTCTAAGCTCTCCAGTACGATTGGTAGTTATTTCTGGATAAGTTATGGATTAGTGGATTACGATTATGAAATAAATGATACTGCGGAACTTGATGAATTTACAAAGGAAAAAGCGTTTTCCTATCAGCAAGAATTTCGCATAGCTATTAATTTGCAGGGAGAAAAAATCGCAATACATAAAGGAAATAAGGATATTGTTTACGACTCTGCGTCCGGAACCCTTAAAATTAATATAGGTTCTTTACGTGATATAGCATTTACCCTTTCAGTAACAGATTACATTAACCATATGTTTCCAAAAGAGCATATGTGGATCAGGAAAACGAAACCGGCTATGCTTTGTCCTTTTTATCCGCCACTCCGAACCGAGATTTCATATATGTGCCCCTTAATGCGAACAGATAACAATGTTCTGATTGGTAAACACGCAATGTTTCCTGCTAAGAGAAATACTGGTTCATTTACAATTAACATGAAAAGGCTGTTAAAGACAAGAGCATACACACCGGCGAATGACAGCTTTTTTATATATATGCTGGAATCGTATTTTAATAGATCTTTAGATATTTGTAAGAGCAACGCAGATCACACAAAACTTGAGCAGATGCTTACGGGCTTTGTTTATTACATGATGGAACTTGGTATAAATGAATGTGCAGGAATCAATGTGCAGAATGTTGATGGAAAACTGCAGTTTTCATATGAAGATATGAATGTGCATGATTCAGGTTTGATTGGTTATGTGGATTACATTGAAACACCTAATAATTCTGCAAAACTGAAGCCAACGGATTTTGCTGTGTTAGTTACTTTGAGTAACCAAACAATTTTCAGCGAGTATGAATATGATGGTAAAAGGTATGTTCGGATTGAGGTTTCAAAAGATGGAATACTGCCTTCTGGAAAAGAAGTAAAAGCTGGTCAGGTTGAATGGGTTGAGGTATCAAAAATAAAATTTCTTGTTCCAGAGTTTGAATGAGTAATTCCATGTTCACAAGGATGGCAAGTGCGCACAGGCTGCGATAAAACCGAATACCTTACTTCGTAACGGCACACACAGCATTGTTATGAGGAGTGTGCAAAAATGAACCTGTGCGGGTGTATTGTTAAGGAGAAAAAAATCCATTCCGTTATTTTGTATCAACTCAGACACGGCAACATATTCTCTGGCAGATCCAGGTCCCTTTTACGGACAGGGGACAGCCGGCTTAAGGACCATGGCACTGCCGGCATGGAAAAAGGAAACACGGGAACACAAAAAGGGAACTGAGTCCCTTTTTGTGTTTTTTTGCAATTGCCTCCTGTACCTATAAAATATGCTCCAGGGAACAGGTTTTCATCCATATTGGTAAATAGAAACGGGAAGGAGATTAAGGGAATGGGTTATAGCCAGAAACACTGATAAAAATCACGATTATGATTTATGCCGTGTTCACGGCATATGATGAGGAAAGCGGGATTCTGAAACACTACCGGGTAGACAAGATGCTGCACATCACGCTTGTAAACAGGGTGAGGGAAGGGAAAGAATTATTGCGTAGCCGGGACGTTGCCGCATATTCCAAATCACTCTTTGGAATGTACGGCGGGGAAAAAGTCTCTGTGACCATTGAAGCAGGAAATGAATTTGCCGGAGTCCTGATAGACCGCTTCGGCAGAGAACTCTACATCAAAAAGGTGGATGATGCTCATTTTCAGACTGTCGTGGATGTGGTTCCAAGCAAGTTTTTCCTCTCTTGGATTATGTCCTTCGGTGATGGAATCCGCATTGTCTCCCCGGACAGTGTTCTGGATTCCATGAGGCAGCTTCTGGACACCTTGGTAAAAACATATCTCTGAGGGAGCAAATAGAGTATCCTGCTGGGTGGACGAAAAAAAAGAAGCCCCGTGACCGGTCAGCATCATCGCTGAATAGCCACGGGGCCTGCATATTACCGATTCGTTTGTTCCTGTTCATTCCGGCGTTGGCGTTCCTGCTGTTCTTTCAGTTCACGTTCCTTATCCAGAACGACCGCAGCGACCTTTTGCGCAACAAGATATTCCTGCATCTGTTCGCGGGCTTTCCGATATTCTGGATATGCCGCTTTCTTCCCGGCAAGGACTTCGGCATATTCTGCACTCAATTCTTTCACGCGGGGCAGCTTTCTCAGGCCCAGCTTATCAAAGGCATCCTTTGCCGCCTTATGAATCGTGATGCTTTCCCGATGTGCCTCAAAGAACTTCCTGCTGTACCCGCTCTTTCGGTATGCCACATACACATCACGGGTCTTGGAATAATTGATGATATGCGTCTTCAGGACAGCGATTTCCTGTAGTCTCGCCTCGGCAGTTTTGATGGAGTCGCCCAATTCATTGAATCGGGCGACGGATGCATCCGTCCGGGTGGACAGCTCCTCAAAGCTGTCGATGCCGTTCTCCTGCAAGAAACACATGACCTGCGCCATCTGCTTCAGGTTGAACACCTTTGCCCAACGTGCATACCCAGCGCCCTTGCCTTCAGAAATTTTCTGCTGGATGTCAATAAGCAGCCCGAACTTTTTCTCATGCCGCTGTTGGCTGCGCCGTTTTTCCTGCTTGCTATGAGGGATGAACTTCTTCTCTGTAATCGCAGCGTCCAGAGCCTCGACCGTGTATTTTTCTCCAAGAGAGCGGAAACGGACAAAGCGATTCTGG
>CAYZTO010000170.1:0-3672 GCA_964481365.1 uncultured Parabacteroides sp.
GTTTTTCTGTATCATCTTAGCGAGCAGACTGTTTGTATCCCCATACGGCTACAAACAGTGATTCTCGTTAGGGCACTGCCCTAAGACCCGATTGATTCTATATGCTTTTAACCGGCGTACTTCTTGAAGTTTTCCGCCTGTTCCAGTACTTCTTTATAAACATCATCCAGCGTTACTGGCGGATAGCCGTATTCGTCCAATAACAGGATCAAATCCACCTGCAAATTTGCTTTGATGTCATCACGGGTAGACCAATCGGTATAGCGGGACTTATCGTCAACAATAACTTTGATTTTCTTTGAAAGCTCAATCATCTTTTCATCCGGATATTCATTGTCGAACTCATATTTCTTTGCAACGGCTTTCAGAATATCATAAAAGGCTTTTTCCTCGTAGTTTATCCCTAATTTTTTGAAAGAGTCCTTTTCCGTTTTCAGTTCCGCAAGCAGATCGGCAAGCTTTCCGGCAATATCGTCAAGCACCTCATTGGCATAGGATTCATCCCTGCGACGGTTGTTATATTCGTCAACCACCCGCTTCAATCTGTCTGCAAATTCGATACCCATAATTTTGTTGACTTTCTTGAATTCATCAATTGCCTGTGAGAGTAGTCTTTGTAGAATTTTGATTTTGGTGTTTGGCAACTGGATAGCGTTTATCTTATCCATATACTCGTCGCTGAAAATATCAACGGAAATATGTTTTCCGGTTTCAAATAGTTCCTCGATACCGTCCGACTGGATAGCGCCCTCCAGCATTTCACGCACACGGGCGTTCATTTGCGAAATATCAGGGGCGTCTCCCTTTGTTAGCTTGAAAAGGATAGAGCGGACGGCGCAGTAAAAATGGATATAGTCTTTTTCTTCGTCTGAAATCTTTTCACTGGAGCTGCAAAGATTGAAAGCCTGCTTCATTCGCTTGACCGCCGCCATAAAGCGGATTTCCAGTTCCTCCGGCAGTTGCACATATTCCACTGCCCGATTGAGGCAGGAAAGCTGCTCCATCGGAGAGCCTTCAAAGAAATCCTTGCTGTTAAAGCTGTGGAACATCTGCGCTAGCACTTCTAATTGATCTTTGACTATAGTAACCGCCTGTTCTACGCCTTCAAACTTATCACATTCAAAATTTGTGTATTTCTTTAAGGCAAGGTTCATATTCTTTTTGATGCCAATATAGTCCACAATTAAGCCCTTGTCTTTTCCCTCATAGACACGGTTAACACGGGAGATCGTCTGAATCAGAGTATGCTGCTGAATCGGCTTGTCTATGTAGATGGTGTCCAGCTCCGGCACATCGAATCCGGTCAGCCACATATCTACGACAATAGCAATTTTGAAATTGGATTTCGGATTTTTGAACTGCCGGTCAAATTCCTTGCGATCATCCTTTGTACCAAGCATTTCGTAGAGGGCAGGCTCATCATCTTTGTTGCGAGTCATCACCAGCTTGATTTTCTCGATAGGCTTCAGTTCTTTTTTCTCTTTATCGGTAAGTACTGTTTCATCTTCGCTGATTTTCTTTACCGCCCATTCGGGACGCATCTCTATAACGATTTTATAGAAATTATAAGCAATCGTGCGGTTCATACAGACAAACATCGCTTTGCCTGCAACCGTAGCGCCCTCCACTATGCGGGTTTCGTAATGGTGAATAAAGTCCTTGGCGACTGCACACAGTCTGTCCGGATCGCCGATAATCGCCTCCATTTTGGCGACGGCTTTCTGGCTTTCCTCAATTTGGTGCTCGTTAGCGCCCTGCGCTTCACACTGGTCGTAATATTGTTCAATTTCCTTGACCTTTGCACTGTCCAGCGTCACCCTCGCCGCACGCCCGTCGTAAACCAGATTAACGGTAATGCCGTCACGCACCGATTCGGTCATGGTGTAGGAATCCACTACAGGACCAAATACTTCAATCGTCCCGTCCACCGGCGTTCCGGTAAAGCCTACATAGGTTGCGTTTGGCAGGGAATCGTGCAGATACTTGGCAAAGCCATATTTACGCTCCACACCCGCTTCGGTCAATTTGACCTTTTGGTCAAGGTTGATCTGGCTCCGGTGCGCCTCATCAGAAATACAAATGACATTGGTTCTATCGGTAAGAAGCTGCAAATCCTCCGTGAATTTCTGGATGGTCGTTAAATACACGCCGCCGCTTTCCCGTCCCTGCAATTCTTCCCGCAGCTTTTCACGGGATTCAATGCTGACTACCGTTTCATCGCCAATATATTTTTTTGAATTGACAAATTGGCGGGAAAGCTGGTCATCCAAATCGGTGCGGTCGGTGATAATTAAAATGGTCGGGCTGTAGAACAGTTTGCTTTTCATCAGCATACGAGTCAAAAACAGCATAGTGTAGCTCTTGCCACAGCCGGTGGCGCCGAAATAGGTGCCGCCCTTTCCATCACCGTCAGGACGCATATGCAGCTTGATATTCTCAAACAGCTTGGTAGCGGCAAAAAACTGCGGATAACGGCAGACGATTTTCAGCTCTTTATCCGAGTTGTCGGGGAAATAGATAAAATCCTTAATAACCGCAAGCAGCCGGTCTTTGCGAAACAGCCCTTTTATCATAGTGACAAGGGAGTTGATTCCGTCCAGCTCCTTATCATCAGACTCAACTTTCCTCCAGGCATAGAAATAGTCGTAGGGACTAAAAAGAGAGCCGTATTTGTTGTTCGCCCCGTCGCTGATGACCACAAAGGTGTTGTATTTGAGCAATTCCGGAATATCTCTGCGGTAGCGGACGGTGAGCTGTTTGTAAGCGTCCATGATTGTTGTGTTTTCCCTGACGGCGCTCTTGAATTCCAGCACCACCATGGGAATACCATTGACAAATACAATACCGTCGGGAATACGAAGATGACCGCCCACGCCCTCAATTTCAAACTGGTTGACCGCTTTGAAAATATTGTTTTCGAGATTGTCATAGTCAATCAGCTCAATATATATATCCTTCTGCGTTCTGTCCTCACGGTTGAGAATAAAGCCGTCGCACAGCAGTTTATGTATCGCCTTGTTCGCTTCATATACCGTGCCGGAGATGTTCCGCAGCCGCAAAAGGATACCGTCTATTTCGCCGGGAGTGATACCGTCCTTGGCGTAGCGGTTATATAAATACTGCCGTAGGTCATCGGCAAGCAGGACTTCCGTGCGTTCCCGATGGATCTGCTCTCCTGCGAGGTAAGTATATCCTTCGCCCTTGAACAGTTCCATAATGGATAGCTCCAAGGCGTGTTCATTAAAGTTTGCCATTGCGGTCACTCCTTTGTCCATGAATTCTTCATATTATAGTTTGATTTGCTTTTTTATTTTTTCCATTGCATGATTTAGAGTTACCTGTAAATATGCCATTTTGATATTCGCATAAGCATTGAGTAATTTTTCTCTATAAGCTATTTCATTAACTCCTTTTTGAGCCATTTCTAATGTCGCTTTGAACTGTTCGGAATAATTTCGCATATTATTTAAAAGAATTTGGTACTGATACATTTTAAAGAGCAACTGCTCATAATCAGAAATAAAACAACTGATAGTTTTTGTCGCTCTTCCTTTGAAAATAAGCTCTACTTCCGTCGAAAGCTTTTTCAGTTCCTCACGCTTTAACAGAAATTTCTTGGGTCAGGTAGAATAAGTTTCGCAAAAACAAAAAGGGACATGGTTTGCAGATCTC
>CAYZTO010000171.1:0-3640 GCA_964481365.1 uncultured Parabacteroides sp.
AGTCATCTTCTTTAATTTTGTTTTGCTCCAAGATTTGAGGGAACAAATAATGCGTGGCGATAAATCTGTCAATATCATCCCCACCGCATTTTTCAAATCTTGAAATGGCAATATTTTTAGAAGACACTCCATGATGGTCTAAACTTAACTCCAATATAGAAATGTCGCATGTGCCGGCACCGTAATCAAAAACAAGAATTCTTGGATTATATTCGTTAGGAACTCTAAGTCTCTCTCCGTTTTCTCCAGAGTTGGCCACATAACTTAAGAAGGCAGCATTCGGCTCATCTATAAGAGATTGAGATTGCGTCCCTACATTTATTCCATTAGCTGATAAGGCCTCTATTAGATCCTTTCGTTGATTGGCCTCAAAAGATGCCGGTATACTAACCGCGAACTTAAGATTCTTTAAGGGTTCCCCCCCCCCCCGAAATATTTCTCTATGGCTGCCTTTAAATATTGAAAGAATACTTTGGCAGCATCCTTGGGGGTAAGAATTGTGAAAGGACAGTTAGTTCCTAATTCACTTTGTGAGTATAGTGCTCCCATATCCTCTCCCAACTGCATTTTAAAGGAATACCAAACATTTTTGTCCCTGGTAAGAATATATTTGAGCTCTTCGGCTCCTTTTCCTACATAAATCCTATTTCCATACCAAGCCAATATAGTAGGGATTATTTCAGATGTACCTATAGTGCCGTCTTGGTAAACTTGAGTCAGAGGCAATGCGCGTGTCTTCAAACTGCCCGTATCATCTATATAAGCTATTGAAACTGCAGTACTTGAAGTGCCAAAATCAATTCCGATATATATATTAGAATCAAGCCTTGTCAGTTGGATATTATTACCTGCAGGACCAGATAAACTCCTTATTGTTAGTTCAGTAGCCATTAGAAATTGTTGCTTGAATTCATTCCTCTTACCATTGTTTTCATACATAACTTCCTCGAAAATTACCACATTTTCTATAAAGGACTTATGAAAACACTTTCATCAATATGTAATGCAGGTCGCCCAGCTTCCACAAAGATAGAAAACACTTCCGACATAATGGACAACACTCATGGAGTATTGAATGCCTAATTTCGCCTTAAATTTTCATCCGTCCAAGACCTTCTTTGTCAGATGTACCTGCAAAAGAGCCACAACTCCATGAAAGCTCATAGCTCCCGACAACCTGCCCTGACGACCTGTCTTCTTTTATCCCAAATCGGTCGTTAGAATACCCTATTTCGTGGTCTTGCTTGTAAAGTATTGAAAACAAATCCTTGCAAGTCTAATTTTTTAATGGCGGTTATTAGAAAATTTAATTTACAAATCGCCGTTTATTAGCATATTATAACAAAAATCACAAATAATCAGCCTCTATTGAGCGATTTGGGTTTATTCACCACCGGTTTTCTTTCAGTGGTTTGCACGAAAACGGCATATATAGCCCGGCCATTTCGTAGATTTTCCGTAAATTCACGTTTTAATCTATTTCTGGAGGCGCAAAAGATGGGAGGATTATTCGTCAGGAAAAGTATCGATGCCATGCAGGCAGAAGCCAATCGGTCGGGAAGCAGAACCTTGAAGCGTGTATTGGGACCTGTCAATCTGGTTGCATTGGGCGTAGGTGTAATTGTCGGAGCAGGTTTGTTTTCCCTTACGGGCCTGGTAGCATCGGAATATGCGGGGCCGGCCATTACGCTTTCATTTATCATCGCCGCTGTGGGCTGTTGCTTTGCCGGCTTGTGTTACGCCGAATTTGCCTCTATGATACCTGTGGCGGGTAGTGCCTATACCTATTCGTATGCAACGATGGGCGAACTGATTGCGTGGATTATTGGTTGGGATCTGGTATTGGAATATACTGTGGCGGCCACGACGGTCAGTATCAGTTGGAGCCGTTATTTTACGGTCTTTATGGAGGGTGCAGGTGTCTGCTTGCCCCATTCGCTGGTAGCTTGCCCGTGGGACGGGGGTGTCATCAACATTCCGGCGATGGTCATTGTGGTGTTGATGAGCCTTATCCTGATGCGGGGGACGGCAGGGAGTTCTTTCTTCAATGGCTTGATTGTTTTCTTGAAAATCGGAGTGATTCTGACTTTCATCATTTTAGGCTGGCAATTCATCCAGGCGGACAATTATGTCCCTTACATCCCGGAGAACACAGGCAAATTGGGAGAGTTTGGCTTTTCCGGTATCCTGCGGGGAGCTGCCATCGTGTTCATCGCCTTTATGGGTTTTGATATGGTAAGCACGGCGGCACAGGAAACGAAAAAACCACAACGAGACCTGCCTATCGGCATTCTGGGCTCGTTAATAATCTGCGTCATATTGTATATCTTGTTTGCGCATGTCATGACGGGTGTGGTGCACTACACCGCCTTCGAAGGGCAGGAAGGCATCGCCCCGGTAGCGGTGGCTATCGAGCACATGGGGCATGTGAATGCTGAAGGCATACTTGTGCCCGCCTATCCTTGGCTGAACAAGGTAATCATCCTGGCCATTCTTTTCGGTTATTGCTCGGTGATTATGGTGACCTTGTTGGGGCAGAGCCGCGTCTTCCTCAGCATGAGCCGCGACGGGCTTCTGCCTGCCTTTTTTTCGCGCATCAATCCACGATTCCGTACGCCGGTGCATAGCAACTGTCTGTTTATGGTAGTCGTCAGTTTGCTGGCAGGATTTGTTCCGGCACGGGTAGCCGGCGAGATGACCAGTATCGGCACGTTGCTTGCCTTTACCTTGGTATGTGCCGCCGTACTGATTGTACGCAAGACCCTGCCTGGCGTGCACCGCGCCTTTAAGACACCGTGGGTGCCGTTTGTGCCGGTCATGGGCATACTGACGTGCTTGTGCATGATGTGTTTCCTGCCTGCCGACACCTGGATACGCTTAGTGTTGTGGATGTTGGTGGGATTAGACATATATGCCTGCTACGGACGGAAACACAGCAAACTGGAACCCGGCCGGGCACACCGCAAAGGCGATTCAGTCCTGAATTTCTTGGGTCTGACGCTTTCGGTGCTTAGTATCATTACAAGTTTGTGGCATCAGCAGTCTGTGGGGTGGGAAGCCGACAAGACCTTGCTGATTGTAGTGTTCGTATTCGCTTTCCTGCATTGCGCCTGGTATATGCTCCGGCTTTGGAAGCAGTCAAGGGCAATCCGTGAATAGACAGGCTTTCTACGGCATAGGATTGCAGGAGCGCATATTCAAATTCACGGAAACCGAATACAAATCGCAAGCTCAGAGTATAGCAGAAACATTTGCGCTCCAAAGTCTTAATGAGTATATTGGCAGGGAAACGCCTTGAAACCGTGAGACGGGAGCATATAGTCAAGCAAATAACAGAGATAGTACACAGGGTTGCGCCTACAGCCCGGGCTATACTTTATGGTTCTGAAGCAAGGGGCGATGCCAGGGAAGATAGTGATATTGACCTGCTGGTGCTCCTCGATAATGACCACCCCACTTTGGAAGATGAAAATGTGGTCAGGCTTCCTCTTTATGAATTGGAAATAAAGACGGGTGTTAGTATCAATCCTTATATAATTTCCAGAAAAGCATGGGAACAGAGGCCTTTCAAGACTCCTTTTTATGTAAATATCGTTAATGAGGGAATATTACTATGAAGGAAACTCTTGATGAACAGAGC
>CAYZTO010000172.1:0-3441 GCA_964481365.1 uncultured Parabacteroides sp.
ACCGGAAACACCCGTTTTTCAGGCATAAAAAAGAGGATGCATCTTATCGATACACCCTCTTGCCACTTTCACCATTAAGCAAGGTTATAAAACCTGAATGTCTTCTTCGCGGGCTTGGTCTTCGCTGGATGGAGTAATCAGCTTGTAGCCTTTCCCGTGGATATTTATAATCTCAATGCCCGGATCGTCTTTCAGCAATTTGCGCAGCTTTGTGATGTACACATCCATGCTGCGGGCATTGAAATAATTGTCGTCCACCCAAATAGTCTTCAACGCGTAGTTGCGTTCAAGGATTTCATTCGCATGGGCGCAAAGCAGACTCAAGAGTTCGCATTCCTTGGTAGTCAGCTTCGTTACCTTCTCGCCGATAGTCAGTGTCTGTTTTTGGGTATCGAAAAGGAATTCGCCAAGTTTGTAGAACGGTACGTCCTTCATTTTCTTACCCTTTACACGGCGCAATATAGCCTCGATGCGCAATAACAATTCTTCCATGCTGAAAGGCTTCGTCAAGTAGTCGTCAGCCCCAATCTTGAAACCTTCCAGTATATCTTCCTTCATGCTCTTTGCTGTAAGGAAGATGATAGGAATATCCGGATTTATGGATCGAATTTCCTGAGCCAAAGTGAACCCGTCTTTCTTCGGCATCATCACGTCCAACACACATAAATCGTACTTGCTCTTGGTGAAGTTCCTATAGCCGGCTTCACCGTCAGCAAACAAATCTGTCACAAACCCCTTGGCTTGCAGGAATTCTCTCAACAGCATGCCTAAGTTTTCGTCGTCTTCACAAAAAAAGATCTTCAATTTTTCATCCATAAAACTATTTCTTTATAGGAGGTAACGTAATTATAAATTTTGTTCCAATATTATTATTCCCAATTTCTGCCCGGATTGAACCTTTGTGGTCTTCTATTATCTTGCGGACATAAGCCAAACCCAAGCCGAAACCTTTCACGTCGTGTTTGTTGCCTGTCGGTACACGGAAAAAGCGGTCGAATACTTTCTTCAGGTATTCCTTCTTTATTCCGATTCCGTTGTCCTCTATGGATATAAGCAACTTGCCATTCTCGTTGCGAGTCCGCGCCATCAATTTCAAGGGCACGTCACGCCTGCGGTACTTCACCGCATTGTCCATCAGGTTGAACAGCACATTGGTTATGTGCATCTCGTCCGCGTAGATGGTCGAATCTTCTGCCTGCAGATCTATGTCGAGCGTGCCTCCATATTTTTCAACTTTCAAGACGAAGGTGTTGGCGATGGAGACTATCAGGTCGTTTGCGTCAAGCTCTTTCAGCTTCAGGGTAGCCTTTTGCCGTTCGAACAGTGACATCTGCAAGACCTTTTCGACCAGGAAGGTCAGGCGTTTCGTTTCGTCGTTGATTACGCCGGAAATGTGGCGGAATACGTCCGGGCTTTTCGTTATGTCCGAATCCTTCAACATTTGCGCCGCGAGCGAGATGGTCGAGACCGGTGTCTTCAGCTCGTGTGTCATATTGTTGATGAAATCGTTCTTCATTTCCGACAGACGCTTCTGGCGGAACACGATAAATATCGTAAAGATAAACGTTATCAGCAGCAGCGCAGAGAATATGAGCGACGGTACGATAAACGTTATCGAGCTTTTAAGATAGTTGCCTTTCGTCGGAAAGAACACCTTCAGGTAATTCTGACGCGACGGCGGGTCGTTTGGGAAAAGTACCTGGGTGATTACGTCCGACGGCGACGGTTTCACCTTTGTCTCGCTGTTCTGGTACACCATATTCCCGTCTTTGTTTATAACAGAAAACACGAATGGAAGGTTCAGCCCATTGTTGATAAATTCTGTTTTCAGGTAGTTGTTCAACTTCTTGAAATCTACCCGCTCCTCGATAGGACGCAGGTTTGCAGTGTACAATATGCTGTAAATCACCTCTTCAATCAGCCCGCCCTGGTATTGGTAGCGTTGCTTCAGCGTGCGCTGCAAATCTTGCGATGTGGCGACTATATCGTTCTTCTGCTGCTTGGAGAGCGACGAAAACGGAGTTACGTTCTTGCTGCTGAAGCTGTGCAGCTCGATTTTCTGCACCCCGCCGTTCGAGTCGGTTATCTGCAGCTGGAATTTCCCTTGGTTGGTACTCCCCGAGAGCGTACTCTGCGCGACATCGCTCTGATACATGAACTGGTGTTCCCCGCGCTTGATATCTTCTTCCAGATACTTCCGAGTTTCGTCTAATTCCAAGTTTTTCGAGACCTGGAGCAGGCTGCGCTTTACTGTTTCGTTAAACTGCTCGCTCCGCGTCTTCACGATAATGTTCACATAGTTTATTTGCAAGTACAGCAAGCCGGCAAATGCGAAAGCCATGACAGTAGCAAGCAACCATATCGTAGATTTCTTCATTTTCTATCCTTTCGTGAACGATATGACAAATAACGGGGCTTTTGGCTTAATATTTTGCAAACGGAAGTGAAAATCGCGTGGTTTAAGTGTTAATTATACTTCTACTCCTCTGGGACAGCGTGTTTTAGGTATATCGGGCATTCATATCTTTTTGCATAGGCAATCCATTGTCTGAAGAATGGTTCTGATTCATTCAGTGTTTGTTAAATCATACTAAGATGCCCCGCCCCGTCCCGGCAAGGGATGCTTAATTCTTATATTTGTCCGCATGAAGGTTTTACCCTGTTTCATATTGATTGCATTCATCCTCTTCCCGACGATAACCCGTGCGCAGGATTGGAACCGCGAGGACTCGGTGTGGCTCTCCAACGTCCTTTCGGGGAAAGACACGCTGCGCCTCAACAGCGAAACCGAGCGTGCCATACGTGAAGGCAGGCTGTTGAACCCCTCTACTTCCGCAGCCGGAGAGATTGTGCCGCAGGCAACCGAGATTCCGATTGTAGTCGATTTCTCCGACTACGTGCGGAAAGGTGTGGACACATCGCGGTATATCGTACCCCTCCGGGAACTCCCACCACAGGTGTTTTGGCTCTACGGGCAAAACCTCGACCCCCGCGATGCCATGCGCTATTCTGCCTACGACCGCGACCGCCAAGCGTACAAAATGGTAGTGCCTGAATGGAAGGGCACGTCGTTCAGTCTGGCTGCCGCGCTTGGCTATGCCTTCTCGCCAACATACCGTGCGAAGGTCAAGAACCGCAAGACTGCCACCGCACACAAGAAATACAACGACCTGCCATCCCGCGAAGAGCACGAGAAGCAACGCGCCTATCGCAGCGCCCTCCGGAAACAGGAGTTGAAGAAGAAGCACCCAATGCTTAGCTACGACGAGGACGGACTGCCGCTTCCCGACATTATAAAGCGCCCGGCAGCCGGGCAACCAACCGATTCCGTGCAACTCGCCGACCGCCCCGAAGTCCGTCAGGATTCGCTATTCTTCCATGCCGATTCGGTGCGGATAGTGCCGAAACAGGATTTGGCAATCCGCCCGCCTGACGTTGAAT
>CAYZTO010000173.1:0-3397 GCA_964481365.1 uncultured Parabacteroides sp.
CAATACCGCCGGGTGGGCGATTTGAGCCAAATCGTGATGCAACTCTATGGTGCCATTCCCTTCTCTGCCGAGCAACTGAACGACCGGAACTGGGGCTACGTCAAAAGCAGCCGCACGCTGGTCTATGTGGACAGCCCGAACAAGATGACCGGCGCGGCAACCATCCGCAAGGCGAAAGATGCCAAAGGGACGCTGCTGGGCGGAGGCTGGAACAAGGTGGTGGTGCTGGCTTGGAACTTCGCGTTCGACATCTCTACTGCCATACAGCAATACAAAGAAGATGTGGAAGTGCTGGTCATTCCTCCCGACCTGCTCGACAAGCTTTCAAAGAAAGGATATGACAAACTGATACGCGAAGGCTCGGTACGCTTCAGCACCCTGCAATACCTGATGATTCGCCCCATAGAAATAAAACCGTTCGATAACGAGAAGGAAGAAATCATGGTGAGGTTGGAAAATTATGTCCTGCTTTCTCCGGACAATATCCCGCTGGACGACAAAGACAAGGCGAAATTGCAGGAAGTGATGGATTCCGACCCGCTGGCACTGATAGAATACTGGAGCATCGACCCGGATTATGACGGAGTGACGTTCCGCAGCAAATGGCAAGACTATCGGGAAAACACAGAGAATGACAGTGATTCCCTGCATTGCGTATATCGTGCGTCATTGATTGTACCCAAAAAGGCGCAACGGACGGTATGCGTGAAAGCCGTCGATGTGTTCGGCTTCGAGAGCGTAGTAACAGAAGTGGTTCAACCTGAATAAAGCCTATTAATATGAGACGTAACGACATATCCTTGGAATTAGCCCGTATTATAACGGACAAAGTGCAGGAAGCCTTCGATAACGGAAGCATGTTGGAGCTTGTAACCCCGGTAACACAGGATTTATTGAAATACTGGTTCATGGAACCCTATACGGAGGAGCGGAGCAAGAACTTCCATATAGGGCAGAAACAAACCATCCTGAATGTTATCTATTTGCACGAAGTCTTGGGGATAAACAGGGTGGAAGATATTTATGAAAAGGCAGCTCCGGACTTAATGGCTGAAGCAAACCTGACCGAACTCTCGAAAACAAAATACCGAATCCCCAAATATGCCGTCAAGATGGCAACCGGTACAGGCAAGACATGGGTGATGCACGCCTTGCTGCTATGGCAAATGCTGAATGCCCGTCACGAAGAAGAACCGAGCGGGCGTTACACCACCAACTTCTTGGTCGTAGCCCCCGGATTGATTGTTTACGACCGGTTGAAAGACGCTTATTGCGGACGGATGAAGGAAAACGGAGAAGGACGGGATATATTCACAAATGACCTGTACCAACATAAAGACTTGTTCATCCCTCCCGCTTATCAGGAAGAGGTATTTTCATTCATCCAGAACAATGTCGTGACGAAAGAAGATGGCATCGGCAGGAAAATAACAGGCAACGGGTTGATTGCCATTACCAACTGGCACCTTTTCCTTTCTGACGAGGAAGAAGAACCGGACAAAGGAAAAAGCGACAATGCCCCTGAAATAATAAAAGACATCTTGCCAATCAGACCGGGCACAACCGGAGGCAACGTTTTGGATGCGTTAGACCGACACTACTTGCGTGGAAACGAATTGGAGTACCTTGCGGATTTGCCGGACTTGATGGTCATCAATGACGAAGCCCACCATATCCACGAGCACAAAGTACAAGGCGAAATAGAGGAAGTGGAATGGCAAAGGGGCTTGAACAAGATAGCGAAGAATAAGGGCACACGCTTTATACAGGTCGATTTTTCGGCTACGCCCTACGACACGGTCGGTTCGGGGAAAAAGAAATCCAAAGTATATTTCCCGCACATCATCACGAACTTCGACTTGAACCATGCCATGCGCTTGGGTCTCGTAAAAACACTGTTGTTAGACCGCAGGCAGGAGCTGACCGATTTGGGCAACCTTGATTATAATGCTATCCGCGACGGGAGGAAGGTAATAGGGTTAAGCGACGGGCAACGCCTTATGCTCCGCGCCGGATTGCGCAAATTGCAAATCTTGGAAGAAGGCTTCACGAAACTCGATTCCAATAAACATCCCAAAATGATGGTGATTTGCGAAGACACCAACGTTACCCCCTTCGTGGAATCCTTTTTGAAAGAAGAAGGATTGGCAGAAACGGATATGTTGCGCATAGACAGTACCGCCAAAGGGGAAATCAAAGAAAAAGACTGGTTGCAGATAAAAGAGCGGTTGTTCAACATAGACAAGTACGAATCGCCCAAAATCATCATCTCGGTTTTGATGTTGCGTGAAGGCTTCGACGTAAACAATATATGCGTAATCGTGCCGTTGCGTTCCACACAATCGGATATTTTATTGGAGCAAACGATAGGCAGAGGCCTGCGCCTGATGTGGCGGGAGCCGGAATACCAAGAAGAAAAGGCGGAAAACCGCTCGCTTGTCCTGAAACAAAAGAAAGCCCCGAAGTCTTACATAGATATGTTGTCCATTATAGAGCATCCGGCATTCCTCAAATTTTACAAGGAACTGATGGACGAAGATTTGGCAGCTATCGAAGAGGAAGAGCTGACAGGAAAACACAGCGTGACAGGCGACTTGATACGCGTGGGCTTGAAAGACAATTACAAGAAGTACGATTTGTTCTGGCCGCTTATCATCAAGGAACAAGAGGAGGAGCTTGCCCCGTCCGTGATCGACATTAACAAACTTGCCCCGTTCACGGATTTCACTTATGAGCAATTAAAAAGTTTCCTTGCAAAACCGGGAGAATCATTCATCTCGCATGACGTGCTGGTCGGAACCCAATTCGGCAAATATGAGGTTAAAGCCGATTTGTGCAATGCCCGGAGCTATAATGAATACCTGCAAAAAGTCTTGCGCATCGTCACGACACGGTTTGACAGGGTAGGAAGAAACAGTACGAGGGAGATGCCGACTTTGCAAATCAACCAACACGAAATAATACGTACCATAGACACCTATATCCGCACAAAACTATTTTCGCGACCATTCAATCCTTTTGAAGATTATAATTGGAAAATACTTTTGCATAACGAAGGAGTAGCAACCCAACATATCGTGAAAGAAATAACAAAAGCCATCTATTATATGCAAGAACAAATAGATGTAACAGAGGCAATAGTTGAAAAGATTTATTTTTCATCGGTATCCACATTAAAAGTTCGGGAGAATTACTCCCTTGCGTTGGAAAAGATAATCTATGAACGAATCGGTTATCCATCCCATAAAGGCGAATATGAAAAAGCATTTATGGAATACCTTGATTCCGATTCCGAAGTAAACGCATTTATAAAAATCAATGAGAGCCAACATGGTTTTGCATCCATATATTATATCCGCCAAGACGGGTTACTGGCAACATACCATCCTGATTTCAT
>CAYZTO010000174.1:0-3367 GCA_964481365.1 uncultured Parabacteroides sp.
AATTTTTTTATATGCGGAAACGCTTCGCAGCTAATTTCCCCCTTTCATTTACTGTATAAGCATAAAGCAAAACGATAATGAACGCCACGAACGGGACTATGAATGATGTCGTCATGTCTGTCTGGTCGGCAACATATCCCATCATCAACGGTCCGATTGCCCCCCCGATTGGCGACATCATCAAATACGACGACGCTTTTTTTGTGTGAATCCCCATTCCTTTTAATGATATTGCGAAAATAGTTGGAAACATTATGGCCTCGAACACATAAATCAGTATTAAAGCTACTAACGACGCTATTCCGACGTTGAGCAAAACCGTGCCGGTCATCAAAACTGTCCCTACCGCACAACATAGCAGCACTTTTTCTGCTTTTACGCGGCTCATTACCCAACTTCCCGTGAACCTTCCTATCATAAACAACCCTAATCCGCCGAAAGAAAGGATGATAGATGCATTGCGGGCATTCATCCAATCTTCTTCCACCACGTAATTTATGAAGAAACTGTTGATGGAGATTTCGGCAATTTCGTAACAGAACAATGCGAACACTCCGAAGACAAATATCTTGTGCGACCACAGGCTCCGCACGTCGTTTGTCAGCACTTCGTCCATTTCTTCTTGGTGGTTGATTTCCGGGAGATGGACTCTGGTGAAAATCAGTGCCACGGCAAGGACTACGATTCCCATAAGTGTGTAGGGTAATGCTATGCTGCCTGCCCCGCCGTCGGAAAACAGCAGTAAACCTCCTATCAACGGGCCGCAAATGCAACCTAACCCGTTGAAAGATTGTGCCAAATTCAGTCGGCTGGCAGCTGTCTCGCGGTCGCCAAGCTCCGTCATGTAAGGATTGGCAGCTGTTTCAAGGAAAACAAGCCCGCACGCTATCACGAAGAGGGAAAACAGGAAAAAATTGAACGACATCCAATGTTCTCCGGGTATGAAGAAAAGGGAACCTATCCCGTAGAGGAGCAATCCGAACACTACGCCCTTCCGGTAACCATGTTTGTTGATGAAAAGCCCTGCCGGGATTGCCATTACGAAATAACCGAAGTAGAAAAGCACTTGCAACATCGCGGAACGTGTCCGCGTGATGTCGAGCAGTTCTTGGAAATGTTTATTCAATACGTCTAATATGGCGTGGGCAAATCCCCACAGGAAAAACAGTGATGTGACCAACACGAAGGGAAGCATATACTCCTTTCGTACCAATGGTTTCTTTTCGCCGGAAGTATCCATTATTTATAATAACTCTTTGTTTGACAGGCGGCAAATGTACTGATAAAATCCATACCTTTGCGACTGTTTTAATGTTTTTTCGTCATGGAATATGGGTTCGTAAGAGTGGCAGCGGCAGTTCCGAAAGTGTTAGTTGCCGATTGTTACCATAACATTGTAGAAATAGAACGGATGATTCGCCAAGCTGCCGATGAAGGAGTACAAGCCGTGGCGTTCCCGGAGTTGTCAATCACTGCTTATACTTGCTTGGATTTGTTTTCGCAGCAGACATTGCTCGTAAATGCCGAAAAAGCGTTGCTGGAGTTGGTCGATGCGACGAAAGACACGGACATCCTCACCGCCGTGGGCATCCCGCTGGTCACGGAGAACCGCCTCATCAACGCGGCGGTGGTATTCCAGTCCGGGGAAATCCTCGGCGTAATCCCGAAGACATACATTCCGAGTTATAAAGAATACCAAGAGGAGCGTTGGTTCACATCTTCGCTCGATTTGTCGTGCTCTACCATCCGGATAGGGGGAAAAACCTACCCGCTTGGCAGCAATATGCTTTTCCAATGCGGCGAAACCGTGGTGGGAGTAGAGATTTGCGAGGATTTGTGGGTTCCGGTACCCCCAAGCTCATTGCTCGCCATGCAGGGAGCAAACATCATCTTAAATCTTTCGGCAAGCAACGAAGTGATTGGCAAGGCAGACTACCGTCGCTCGCTTGTCCTGCAACAATCCGCACGTTGCATGGCGGGTTACGTGTATGTTTCCTGCGGATTTGGGGAATCAACTACCGATTTGGTCTTTTCAGGCAGCGCGTTGATTGCCGAAAACGGGACGTTGCTTGGGGAATCTAAGCGTTTTTCTAAAGAAGGGCAGCTGCTTGTGAGGGATATCGACGTGGAATACCTCCAGCACGACCGCAGGGTGGCGACAAGTTTCATGCGGGGTTCGCATCTTGCGGGAGATGAGGCTGTCCGCGTGCCGTTTTCTTCCCCGAAGGGCATCCGGCTCACAACTTCGGGGCTGAATCATCCCGTCGAACGTATGCCTTTCGTACCCCGGGGGACGTTGCTCGACCAGCGTTGCGAAGAAATCTTCAGTATACAGGTTTCCGGGCTTGCCAAACGCCTCATGCACGCACATTCCGCCACCGCGGTAGTCGGGATTTCCGGAGGGCTGGACTCCACGCTCGCATTGTTGGTCACGGCTATGGCTTTCGATTACTTGGAAAAGCCACGGAAGCAGATAATCGGCGTCACGATGCCCGGCTTCGGGACAACGGGGCGCACTTACCGCAACGCGGTGGACCTTATCCGCTCGTTGGGGGTATCGCTGCGCGAGATATCAATAAAAGACGCGTGCATACAGCATTTCAAAGACATAGGGCATGATGTCGCAAACCGCGATGTCACCTACGAGAACAGCCAGGCACGCGAGCGGACGCAAATACTCATGGACATCGCAAACCAGGAAGGCGGCATCGTGATAGGTACCGGCGACTTGTCGGAACTGGCACTCGGCTGGGCGACTTATAACGGCGACCACATCTCGATGTACGGCGTGAATTGCAGCATACCCAAAACTCTGGTGAAACACCTTGTTTCTTGGATTGCAATTAACCGCGCCGATGAGTCTTCGAGGGAAACCCTCCGCGATATTATCGACACGCCCATCAGCCCCGAACTCATCCCGGCGGATGCAGACGGGAACATCAGCCAAAAGACCGAAGACCTCGTCGGACCTTACGAATTGCACGATTTCTTCCTCTATCACTTCGTCCGCTTCGGCGCACGCCCGTCAAAAATATATTTCCTTGCTAAAAAGGCATTCGGCAACGAATACGACGACAGCGTTCTGAAGAAATGGTTGCAAGTTTTCTTCCGCCGTTTCTTCCAGCAGCAGTTCAAACGCAGCTGCCTGCCCGACGGACCCAAGGTCGGGAGCGTAAGCCTGTCTCCGCGCGGAGATTGGCGTATGCCCAGCGACGCAATGTCGTCGTTATGGCTCGAAGAAATCAATTCCCTCTGAAAAGAGTTGCCCCGCCAGCAAAGTTTTTGGAATAAAACTCCCGGATAGTTGCCGTCGCGGTAGTGGAATACCACCGTTACGCAAAGAAAGTTCCCTGCAGCATTGTTTGCG
>CAYZTO010000175.1:0-3351 GCA_964481365.1 uncultured Parabacteroides sp.
AGCCTTGTTCCTTTCAATGTCGTCTGCATGCACCTGTCGTATCTTTATTGTGTCCAAAAAAAAGAATCACGGACAATAACCGCTATGATCACCGGGAGCAAAGATATAGAATTATCTTGTCCTGCAAATGATTACTGCAATTTTTTTGGTGCAATGATGGCAAAATTTAGATGCTTTTGCCCTAATCCTGCTGGGACATTCCGAAAATCGCCCTATCTTTGCCCGACGAAACAGTTTGCCGGTCTGTCGCTTGCGGCAACACCGCAGGAGGAAAGTCCGGGCAACGCAGAGCACCATATTTCCTAACGGGAAGCAGTCCGTGAGGGTTGAGTAATGTAACAGAAAATAACCGCCGTATTTTTTTTCGGTAAGATACGGCAAGGGTGAAAAGGTAAGGTAAGAGCTTACCGGGTTTCGCGGCAACGCGAGATGCCGTACATCTTATGGGTTGTAAGATCATGTACACCGGCGCAGGTAGGGTTGCTCGCCCGATGTCGGGGGGTAGATCGCTGGAGCTTGCCGGCGACGGCAAGATAAGATAAATGACAGGCGCCGCCATTGGCGGAACAGAACCCGGCTTACAGGCAGACTGTTTCTTCTTTTCTTAAAGAATGATTATCGGAGGACGAACAATGGGAGGGCAAAAGTCCTTAGGCGAACGCATCGAAACTTTCCTTACGTGGGTCGTGCATTTTATAACGTACGACATCTGGCGCATTACCGAGAACGAGGTAAGCGGTTTGAAAGTATTCTATATCAACATAATCAAAACTATCATACTTGCGGTGCGCGGTTTCTTGAATGACAATTTGCAGACAAAAGCCGCCGCTCTTACCTACAATACAATGCTTGCCATTGTTCCTTTGCTTGCTGTCCTTTTGGGGATTGCCAAGGGATTCGGGTTCCAGGAGACAGTGCGCGACGAACTTCTTGCTTACTTCCCCGGACAAGAGGCTGAACTCCACAAAGCATTCGAATACGTAGAGAGTTATCTGATGGTGGCGCAAGGAGGGGTTATCCTCGGCATAGGCCTTATCCTTTTGTTCTATACTGTAATAAGCCTGATTTCTTCGGTGGAAGATACTTTCAACGATATATGGCAGATAAAGAAGTCGCGCCCTTGGTACCGCAGGATATCAGACTATCTTGCCATGTTCATACTCCTCCCGGTGCTGATGACGGCATCGAGCGGTATTTCCATATTCATGTCCACGCTGCAAAACTCTTTCCTAAGCCAGTATGTATTCCTTACTCCCGTGCTGGAGTTCATCCTCCGCGTGTCTCCTTATGTCATAACCTCGCTCGCGTTTGCCACCGTCTATATAGCTTTGCCAAATACCAAGGTAAATTTCTCCAACAGCCTTATCGCCGGGGTAATTGCCGGGTGCGCATTCCAGTTTTTCCAATACATTTATATAAGCGGGCAGATTTGGGTGAGCAGGTACAACGCAATCTACGGAAGTTTTGCTGCGTTACCCCTGTTGCTCCTGTGGTTGCAGCTTTCGTGGCTCATCTGCCTGTTTGGTGCGGAACTTTCCTATGCTTCGCAAAACGTCCGGAAGTTCAGCTTCGACAGGGACACACGCAACATCAGCAGGCGATACAAGGATTTCCTTACTCTTTTGGTTGCTTCCCTCATCGTGAAACGGTTTGAGAAAGGGGAGAAGCCCTACACCGCCGACGAATTGTCGAGTTCCTACCGTATTCCCATCCGCATCACCACGCAGATACTTTATCTCCTTACCGAAGTGGGCATAATCATCGAAGTGAATGTGGGTGACGACGACCGCGTTGCCTTTTACCAGCCGGCTATCGACATCCACAAGATAAGCGTGGGCTACCTCTTCTCGCGCCTCGACCGCTTCGGCTCTGAAAACTTCAAGATAGATACCGACAGCCTCTTCAACAAGGAATGGGAGGCATTGCTTGACACGCGCCGCGATATGCTCAGCAGGAGCAACGGCATTTTACTCAAAGACCTCTGACGATGGACGACAGGAAAAACAGAATGAGGAAAGGAACTGACCTTACGCAAGGTCCGGTCGGGACGACAATACTCCGCTTTGCAGGGCCGTTGCTCGTCGGGAACATCTTGCAGCAGCTCTATAACCTTACCGACAGCATCATCGTGGGACGCTTCGTGGGAAAAGAGGCGCTTGCGGCAGTTTCTGCATCTTATTTCATATATTATTTTGTAGTTTCATTCGTAATCGGGATAGGGAGCGGCACGTCGGTGGTAGTTTCGCAGTATTTCGGGGCAAAGCAGTTCGACAAAGTGCAGCAGGCGTTCTCGTCATTCTTTCTTTTCATGCTCGCGGGCGGGATACTGCTGTCGATAGGGGGAATCGTCTTCGCCGAGCCTATTTTCCGTATGGTAAAGACCCCCGAAGAGGTGATACCGGGTGCTGTAAGCTATTTCCGCATATACATCGGCGGGACGTTCCTCTTCGTCACGTTCAGCAGCCTTATTTCTATCCTTCGGGGGGTGGGTGAATCGGTGCGGCCGATGCTTTTCATCTTGCTTTCCGCCGTCCTCAACGTTCTGCTCGACCTTCTCTTCGTCGTTTACTTCAAATGGGGGATAGAAGGGGCCGCCCGCGCCACGGTGATAGCCCAAGGCACAGCGGTCTTCGTCGCTCTATACTACGTGAATGAGCGCCACCCGCTGTTTTCACTCAAAAAGAAGGATATGTTGTTCAATGCAGCCGTTTTCCGGCAGGAACTACGCATAGGATTACCTTCCAGCGGGCAGCAATGCGCCATTTCCCTCGGGCTGATGGCTCTTCTCGGCGTAGTGAACACCTTCGGCACCGATACACTTACCGCCTACGGCGCGGCAGGGAAGATAGACACCATCATAACACAGGCAATCCTTGCGCTTTCCAGCGCGCTTGCCACGTTTTGCGGTCAAAACATAGGTGCGGGGCAGATGGCGCGCGTCCGACAGGGTGTCCGCTTCGCGCTATTGTTCAATTTCGCCTTCGGGATAACGATGTTCACCCTTCTATACTTCTTCGGAGACAAGATGATGCTTGCATTCACCTCCGATGCCGGCGTGGTACGCATCGGGCACGAGTACCTCATCGTGATAGGCAGCTTTTTCTTCATCCACGGGGGTCTGAACGTCTTCAACGGCGCACTGCGCGGGGCGGGCGACACACTTTTCCCCATGTTCGTGAGCCTTTCGTGCCTGTGGCTGATACGTATTCCTCTTGCTTACTATTTCAGCGAAATGTGGGGGGAGACCGGCATCTGGTGGGCGATTAACGCGAGCCTCGGAATAGGTCTTTGCATGGCTGCAATCTATTACCGCATGGGGAAATGGAAGAAGAAAAGCGTATTCCATTAACT
>CAYZTO010000176.1:0-3342 GCA_964481365.1 uncultured Parabacteroides sp.
GCCTCAAACAGTATCGGGGCAAGCAGTAATATAATGGCACAGCTAATCATCAAATAATTGTTACATAGAAAACATTGAAATGACAAGCAGGTGCAGGAGTTTGGATTCTTGCACCTGCTTTGTTTTCTAATCTTATAAGGGCAAATTAGTCAATCTTAATTTACCAAATCATGCTTGACTAATTTTAATTTTGTCTTATACTGTATTTAGTTATACTGGAAGTAATGCGTGTCGTTGAGGTAGGAGGATGTAATCCATGTTTATCGGCAGAGAGCGTGAACTTGCTACGCTGAACAAGTTATACGAATCGGATGAGTTTGAATTTGTTGTAATCTATGGTCGTCGTCGTGTGGGCAAAACAGCGCTTATTAGTCAGTTTATTGGTGATAAAAACGCTATCTATTTTATGGGTGTCGAAAGCAACGCCAAGCAGAATCTGGAAAATTTCAGCAAGAGCATTTTGAGCTACCATATCGGAATGGATACCGAAACTTCTTTCTTGTCCTTTCAGGCTGCTTTAGAATATGTATTTAAGCTGTCCGAAAAAGAACGGATTATTCTTGCAATCGATGAATACCCCTATGTCGCTCGCTCGTCAAAAAGCCTTGCTTCCACCATTCAGCTTTTGATCGACCAGTACAAGGATTCTTCAAAACTAATGCTGATCCTTTGTGGCTCGTCTATGTCCTATATGGAAGATCACGTCCTCGCCTACAAAGCTCCGCTTTACGGCAGACGAACAGCGCAAATGAAAATCCTGCCATTTGACTTTGAGGAAACCTGCCATTATTTCAAAAATTTCACCGATGAAGAGAAAGCCTATGTGTATGGAATCGTAGGCGGAACGCCGCAGTATCTGCTTCAGATGAACGATAAGCTGAGTGTTGAGAACAATATTAAAAACACTTTCCTGAATCCCAATTCCGCCCTGTTTGAAGAACCAGAAAACCTGCTTAAGCAGGAAGTACGGGAACCGGCTCTCTACAATGCCATCATCACAGCAATTGCAACCGGCGCTTCCCGTATGTCGGAAATTTCCGGCAAGGTTGGAGAAAATACAAATATTTGCTCCGCCTATGTGAAAAACCTGGTCTCCCTCGGTATTATCGAAAAAGAGACGCCTTATGGTGAAAAGGCGTCCCGAAAAGCGATTTATTCGATTGCGGACAATATGTTCCGCTTTTGGTATCGTTTTGTGCCGGAAAACAATTCTATTATCGCCCGTGGTGCTGCCGACTTGGCATATAAACACATCGAACCGTATCTGTCAGACTATATGGGCAAGGTGTTTGAGGAGATTTGCAAGCAATATCTCTGGAAGCTGCTGCTCTCCGGCGAATGTCCGGTGGAGTTTTCTTCTCTCGGCCGCTGGTGGGGCAATGACCCCAAGGAAAAGCGTCAGGCGGAAATCGATATTCTCGCCGAACAGGATAAAAACACCGCCCTTTTCGGAGAGTGTAAATGGACGAATGAGAAAGTCGATCTCGGCGTTTTGGAAACCCTCGTAAAACGCAGCGAATTATTCCCCTACAAAAATGTACACTACTATCTCTTCGCCAAAAACGGCTTTACCAAGGGCTGCATTGATCAGGCAACTGAGATGGGAAATGTTGCACTGGTGAGGTATGAAGACATGGTGAATAGATAAATTAATATAAATCGCATATTCGTAAAGCGAAGCCTCCTTTGGTACAGTGAGCGTATCGAGGAGGCTTTTTATTATGGCTAAAACAATATTTGAACAAACGGGTGGCACATACACCATGCAGGGAGATTACTGCCTGTCGAATATGACCTCGCTTTGTGGGTATTACTTTTCAAACAAGGATATCAATTTGTTTCTTATATTTGTATCACTAGGCACTTCTCTAACGCCATAACCCATAGTACGACCATCGGGATAATGGCGTAAATGAGGTAATATAAATTCGCTAAATAAGTCTGTGGCAAATTCATATTTGCCACGGCTCAAAAGCACTCCTCTGAGATAGCCATTCATAATGCCTGCGGCAAAGTCCGCAATTTGTATTCCAGCACTTTGTGAACTGCTTTCTGTAAGGACGCCTGAGTAAATATTTTTATACTTAATAAAATCACCTGTTACCGTAATTCCATGACAAGCGAGTTTTAGTTTTTTAATTTTATCAGGATTAAGCTCATCCATAATTATTATTGCAAAATCATTAGGTTGAGCATCCATGTTAACCCGCTGCATCGCATCCTGAAGATGAAACTTTAAAATTTCCTCTTCGTACTGATAGCACGGTTGTGTGTAAATGCATGTTATTGTAAAAATAAATTCAAGCGAATTTTTGCTGACTGCACGGTTTAAAACACGGCGATAATATTCTTTAAGTGAATCCTCCGTTTTGTTTCGTAAAAATTCAGAATGATACTTTCCTTTACGTATCTCCCATAGATCCGTCCATTTGATTTCTTCCCCTATGGGAACGCCATATTGTTTATTTAACTCTTGTATTTAATTTTGGAACTGTCGGTAATCATCAGAAGAAAATCGAACATTAGATCGTATGTAGAAGGGATGACTACAGCGAAATGTTTCAGACGGGTGCTTTTTATATGCTCCGGCTTCATCGGTAAAAATACAATACGTTTCGCCCATCTTCACTCCCCCTTTCGGTTTATGTGTCCTCAGCTCTAAACTGTTCCCATGCAGGCTGCATCGATTTAAGCACCAGACTGTTGCAGATTTCCGCCGCCAACACTTTTTGAGCAACTTCTGTCTCGTCATCAATATACGGCACTCGTTGTTCGGAAACTTTGCCATCAAATGCTCCTAAATGGTGATGGACATAGGTGGCAAAGCCTTCAACATATTCATTACTGTCAAATAGCAAGACGACATCCAGCAACCGCCGAGTTGCATATTGCGCTTCATTTCTCTTAAGATTTCCGATGTGATACTCCAAAAAACGGAGATATAAGTAGAGTAACTCGTCAGTTACATAGTATCTCAGGCAAATATTCGGATCGCTGTAATTGCGATATGGAATAAATCTTATTTCAGGGCACGGCGCAATCATCCTATATCCATCAAGAGCAGTGATTTGACACGAAAAAAATTTGTGTGCCATAATGAATCATCTTTAAAGTACCATAGTATGCCGATGTATCAGTGTGCAAATGATGATAGAACGCTTGGTTTCCTTCTTTGCGGATACCGTCCTCATCTTCCTCATATTCAATTGAAATGGTGTATTGGAGAAACAGCTTATGGTAATACCGGGAATCTCCTTCTGTCCATTCATCAGGTTGACACAGTAAAATTGACACAGTAAAATTTTAACATGGTTTCCCCTGTCAGTTTCAGCCAGCCTTGTA
>CAYZTO010000177.1:0-3326 GCA_964481365.1 uncultured Parabacteroides sp.
CAAATGTTTTCCGGCACATTCTGTCAATTTTTTCTCATAAAAAAAGTAGCATTAAAGAAAATATCCCTTAGAAAATATGGGATTCTAACAGCGCAGGCAGCATCCTGTCAGCATAACGCGCACATTTTTCGTTTTTAGAAGATAAAACGCGAATTGCACGCCTTAGTTAAAAAAAACTATTTCAAAAAAGAAAAGGAAAGATGCCTCTTGCAGATACTTTCGTATTTTCTATATTTGCACCAATTTGAATTGGTAAGAAAAATTCAGCAAAACATGAAATTTATTAAGTGCTAATCTATAAAACGTATCATTATGTCAAACATTACAAGAAGATCCTTTATTCAAAGAGGAACAGCTGCTGCGGCAGCATTTACGATAGCCCCAAGTACTATCTTAGGGAAAAACCACGGCTATACGGCTCCTACCGATAAATTAAATATTGCAGTAGTCGGCATTGGCGGTATGGGTCATTCCAATATTAAGGCCGTGGAAAACACAGAAAATATAGTCGCACTTTGCGATGTGGATTGGAAATATGCAAAACCCGTATTCGACCGTTTCCCTAACGCCCAGAAATATTGGGATTACCGCAAGATGTATGATGAAATGAACAATTCAATCGATGCAGTAATCATTGCCACTGCAGACCACACCCATGCGATAATTACCGCAGATGCAATGACATTGGGTAAACATGTATATACACAGAAACCTTTGACACATTCTGTATATGAAGCCCGTTTGCTGACAAATTTAGCTAAATCTACAGGTGTTGCTACACAAATGGGTAACCAAGGCGCTTCAGATGAAGGTACGGATTTGGCTTGCGAATGGATTTGGAACGGCGAAATTGGAGAAGTTACAAAAGTTGAATGCGCAACAAACCGTCCTATCTGGCCACAAGGTTTGAATGCTCCGGAAAAGGTTGATCGTATCCCCAAAACATTAGATTGGGATTTATTCACAGGTCCTGCTGAAATGATTCCGTTCAACCAAGTTTATCATCCATGGAACTGGCGTGGATGGTGGCGTTACGGAACCGGAGCGTTGGGCGATATGGCTTGCCACATTTTGCACCAGCCTTTCAAGGCATTGAAGCTTGACTATCCTACAAGAGTTGAAGGTTCTTCTACAATGTTATTGAAAGATTGCGCTCCTACAGCTCAGCACGTGAAATTAATTTACCCTGCTCGCGAGAATATGCCGAAATTAGCTATGCCTGAGGTTGAAATCCATTGGTACGACGGAGGTTTACTTCCTGTTCGTCCGAAAGGTTTCCCGGAAGGCGAAGATATGATGGGTATGGGCGGCGGAATCACAATATTCTACGGAACAAAAGACACTCTCGTTTGCGGATGCTACGGAAGAAATCCAAGATTAATGTCAGGTCGTGTTCCTAACGCACCGCAAGTTTGCCGCCGGGTTCCGGATGCAATGGGGGGCGGACACGAAATGGATTGGGTAGCAGCATGCAAGGAAAGCAAAGAAAACCGTCGCGTACTAAAATCTCGCTTCGAGGAAGCTGGACCGTTCACCGAAATGGTAGATATGGGTGTATTGGCTGTCCGTCTCCAGACATTAAATAAGGAATTGGAATGGGATGGCAACAATATGCAGTTTACCAACATAAAGGATGACGAAACCATTAGAATCTTATTGAAAGACGATTTCCAGATTGTCGATGGTGACCCGAAATTCAACAAGATATTCACCGACCCGGTTAATGCTAAAGAATTCGCTAACGAACTGATAAAGCATAATTACCGTGAAGGTTGGAAATTGCCCGATATGCCCTAAATGATACTTACAGATTCAGATTAAATAGAACCGGAGTTTATAAATTAGACTCCGGGATATTATTTTATGATTCCTTATAATTAGTACAATACAGTATTAAATCTATAAACAGAAATGAAAAAGTCAATTTTATTTGCAAGTGCCGCTGCACTGATGATTTTCTCATCCTGCAACGGTGGAAAAACGGCAGATTCCTCTGCTGCAGCCGAAAGTGCTACTACAGAAGCTGCAACTCCAGAATACAAATTAATGGACCTGCCGACTGTGGATTTGTCGGATTTCCCCAAAGATCAGGATGGGTGGATTACATTATTTGACGGTAAAACATTTAACGGATGGCGTGGTTATAACAAAACGGATGTTCCTGGTGCTTGGGAAATTGATAACGGCACAATCCACATTAAGGGTTCCGGCATGGGTGAAGCCGGAGCAGAAAATGGTGGTGACTTAATTTTCGCTCACAAGTTTTCCAATTATGAGTTTGAATTTGAATGGAAAGTAGACAAGGGTTCGAACTCTGGCGTGTTATATATGATTCAGGAAGTTGAAGGTCAGCCTACTTACATTTCAGCACCAGAATATCAAATATTGGATAACGAAAACCATCCGGATGCTAAGTTGGGAATTGATGGTAACCGTCAGGCAGCTTCTCTGTATGATATGATTCCGGCAAAGCCCCAAAATGCTAAAGCTATAGGTGAATGGAATAAGGGTAAAATTATGGTTTACAAAGGGACTGTTGTTCATTATCTGAATAGCGACTCTCCTGTTGTAGAATACCACTTGTGGACTCCAGCTTGGAAAGAAATGTTGGATAATAGCAAATTCAGCAAAGATAAGTGGCCGCTTGCTTATGAACTTCTCCTTAATTGCGGTGGTGAAAACAAGGAAGGTTTTATCGGATTCCAAGATCATGGTGACAATGTTTGGTATCGCAATATCAGAATCAAAATTTTAGAATAAAGATTATTATATCATTCAAAAGATTGCGGGGAAGTATCTGTGAGGATGCTTCCCCTATTTTTTCTCCTTGATTGCCCGATGCCAATTCTGTCGTATATATGACTAAGGATAACTTGTGGGTGTACTTTGGAAGCGCTTTTCGATACGCTCTATTCCATGAGGAAATTCAAGGATAAAGACCTATTTCAATACTATTACAATCATGAAACCATTAGATCATGCTTGATGATGGGTGTCATAATATACGATGATGGCAGTTCGATTAGCTACTTTCATAAGTTCATATATTGACATAGCGTACAACTTTATGCCGCTGCTCCGCCATACCCTTATTAATTTCAACAAAAACACTTCCTCAGACCTATCCGCTACGAACTGGTCTCAACACCGGAAAATCCTAATGGCCGATTTGGTTTTAAGGCAATTATAATCAATAGGGTTTTAGAGACTGTTTGAATTTTGAGTTTTAAAACTTGAAGAGTGTTTCTTCTTTTCCGTGAAAATGATTATTTTAACGTGAGTTCGATATAAAGTCAAAACAATGTCAGTTGTTCGTCATTGATAAA
>CAYZTO010000178.1:0-3217 GCA_964481365.1 uncultured Parabacteroides sp.
ACTGTGGCGGCAGGGATGAGGAACATGAATCTCTGCCATCCGGAAACTTTGAAGAAGTTCACAAGGAAAACGGAGGCGGCATAAAGGATTGCTGCCGGACCTGCGAGCCAGTGGAGTACAGGGGCAGCTACTGAAGCAACCGCCAACCGGACAATCCAAGGATTCACCGCCGTAGTTCCTGCAAGGGCTAACATGACGAGAAGGAAAGCTGTCGTCCCGTTAAGATAATAGAGGTGTCCGAAGAATAAGAATGTCAGGGATACAGGGACAAGTTGGGCGAGAATCATGCCGTTTTCCTTCAATCCCAAGCGGCGGAGTGTGAATGCCGTAGCTCCTGCAGTCAGGGTATTGACCAATGAAAGCAATATTGGTCCTACTCCCGTTATGCCGAAGTGTTGGACGTAGCAACCTGTCAGGTAAACAGCGAGCCATCCGCTTTTCGACGTGTCGATTTCCCCGGTAAACATCTGTGCCTGTTCAAGGTAAAAGAAATGGTACTGGCTGAAGTACCGGAGGAAGAACGTCCACGCGATGAAAGTTGCTATCCAGTAGGCAGCGGGGATGATGATGTTTTTCAAAACGGTTGAGTGTAGTTTCATCATTGTTATTAAGGGTTTTATTTAAATGGAAACAAGTAAGTCAATTTAGCTGTAATGGATTGGAGGTTCGAGCGTGCGAAAGGGTCGCTTTTCGTACTGTTGAAGATGTCCCCCAGCTCGTAGTAGTATCTTCCCTCAAGAAGGAAATGCCCTATGGGAGTGCGCACCTCGATGCCGGGTCCCCCGCAAAGTCCCCAATCCAGTTTCTTCTGGATTGCGATGTCGTGCTGGTCGTTGTTTCGGTTGGGGGTTGCCCCGTTGAGGTTGCTTTCAGTCGATTCGCTGAATATGTACCCCACCTTTGGACCAAGGTTGAAAAAGAAGCGTATCCGGTCACTGCCGAAGTATATGTGCGTGAGGAACGGAACCTCAAAGCCGGAAAATTTGCGGATGTATTTATATTGCGGCTGCTCTTCGAAATACTCTTTCCACCCTTGCTGGACATAGTTCACCTCAGCTTGAAGTCCGAGGTGTGCCTCAGTAAGCCAGCGGATGGTAAGGCCTCCCGTGTATCCTTGCAGCATCTTCTGGTCCACTTTCGGGGTAAACCCAACGAAAGAGAAGTTCGTGCCGAAAGAAACCCCGACGGCGAGTTCCTTCTTGAATGCGCTCTGGGCATGGCATATTATTGGGAGGACGAGAAAACAGATTGTTATGAAGATGTTTTTCATTGCCTTGTCACCGTGAAGTCTTTCTGGTAATGCACGATAAAGATGTTCGTGTTGATGAATCCTCCCCAGTTGTTCACCCTGTGGAAGTCGAAGCCGGTCTGCAAGCTCTCATAGTTGATTTTGTCGAGGCTCTTCTCGAAGTTCGTGCCGTATTTTTGGATTGCGGAGAAGAAAAACATCCCGGTGTCGAATCCCAATATGCCATATTTGGGGAAGGTATTGATGAGGGTCTTGCTGTACCATGTCTTGTAAAGGTTATAGAAGTTGTGTATCCGCTCCGAAAGGTTGTCGGCGTAGAAGTTGCTGTAGATGTACGTGTCGAGCATATAGAAATCTTCCAAAGCATCGCGGGTATAGGTCTGCCATTCCGGATAGCCGAACATCGATATGGGGAATACGACTTGTATCTTCTCTTCCGGGTTTTCGGGATTAGGTTCTTCGATGCCGGTTTCGGCGAGCATCCTGAGCGGTGTGGTTACTTGCTTGAGCGCGTCGAGCGAGGAGGAGCTTGGCAGGACCACGTTCTTCCGCTCCCTGTCGAGAAGTGGAAGGATGTCAGTCAGGAAAGTCTCCGCATTGTAGGCAATCTCTTTGTGGCTTATGCCGCGTTCCTGCATCTCGCCCTTGAAGGCTTGCAGGAATTCGGTTTTGGTGTCACGGTCGTCGATGTTCACAATGATAATGTTGTCGTCGGCAAACAAGTTGCACCCTGCCTGCGCTGCTTTGGAGTACAGGTATGAGTGCGGCGTGTTCACTTGGAATATAAGCGAGTTCGAGAGCACATCGTCGTTTCTCGAGGTGAAAGGTATAACGTATTTGATGTTGTTTTCCTCGGCGAAGCGTGCTATCTCTCCTATCTGGTCGTTTTGCACCGCGCCGATGATGAGGTTCGTCTCTTTGAGCGCGTCGGTGTCGAGGATTTGTTTCAGCTTCTGCGTGCCTTCGCCGCTGTCATATACCGAGAGGTCGATGGATGTCCCCAACTTCCTGAGGCTGTCCACTGCGAGCAGCATTCCTTCGTAGTATTCAACAAAGCGCGATGTTGTTGCCGATGTTGTTTCCCTGTCTGCCATGAACGGGAGTATGAGGGCTACTTTTATTTGCTGCACCCGCCTGATGTTTTGCGGTTTGTCGAGCAACGCATTCACTTCCGATTCGCTGAGCGTGCGTTCCTGCTTATTCTCGCTTGCCACGGCATTGCCTGTTGTCGCCGAAGGGATTTTGATTACCATCCCTGCCTTCAGGCCTTTTTTCAAATCGGGGTTGAGCTTTATGAGTTCGCTGCTGGAAATCTTGAACTTGCGGCACAGGCTGTACATTGTCTCGCCCTTTCCTACCGTGTAGGTTGTTTCTTCCGGGGCATCTGTTTTCACTGTTGCGTTTTCTTCAGAGGGTTCAGTCACGGGCATGAGCGGGATTCGGATAGTCTTGCCTATGGTGAACGTCTTGGTGCTCAGCCCGGGGTTTGCCTTTATTATTTCTTCTGCCGGGACTTTGTATTTCATCGACACAGCATAGAGGGTTTCTTTTTTCTCTATGGTGTGGAATGTGTAGCTTTCTGTTGCCGCTGCCTTTTTCTGTTGGGGGATGCGCAACGTTTCGCCTGCTTTTATCCTGTCCCTGCTTCCGGGGTTCAGGCGGTAGATATCTTCAATCGGAACGCCGTACATCGTGGCGATGGCATAGACCGTTTCCCCCCGTTCGACGGTATGGAAGAATATGTCCTTGTCTTGTTCCCCGCCTACGATACGTACCGTGTTCCCCTGATTGTTTGATTGAGAGTAAGCGTCTGCCCCTGCGAACAAAAGCAGCATGGCGGCCACGCACATCCAAAGTTCCTTCATTTTTACGTTTTTGTTTGTCATAACCAGTGGCAAATTTAGATATAAATCACGATTTATATGCCGGTGCGACAAGAAAAAGCCAATGCCGCCCTGTCTTTGCTGC
>CAYZTO010000179.1:0-3216 GCA_964481365.1 uncultured Parabacteroides sp.
GGGCTAAAGCGCAATTTTTCGCTTTTTCCCTATCTTTGCCTTCACAAACAATACCTATATGCAAAATTTGACATCATACATCCCCCTGCGCAGCTTTGCGGAACATTTGGGCAAAGAAACCTTCGCGTTGTGCCTGCATGATTTCTGTTCCTGCAAAGCGCAAAAGTGCGAGACCCCATACGGGTTGTCGCTTCTGCGTAAAGCTATCACGCAGTTCGAGGTTGAAAGCAAACGGGCAACAAGCAAGGCTGATATGCCCTTCTTCCGCGAAAACCAGGTGCGGCTTGTGGGTCCCGAAGTGGCGCTGTTCTTCTACCCGCTTTACGAAAGCAATTTTACGATGCCGGAATACGCAAGGCTGCCGGAAGAACCGTTCCTGAAGGTGGAAATTGACTATGCCGGACTTGCGGACTATTGCATCTCGAACAACCTCAACCTTATCCGTTGCAAATACGACGACGGCAAGAACCTGCAATTCTTGAAAGAGAAAGTCGCCGGCGAATACGACAACATATTCTACAACCGGCAAGAAACGGGCTTCAAACCCGGTTCGCGGTTTTTCTCCATCCTTTATAATGCTTGTATTGAAATGGAAAACCCGGAGAAAGCCGGAAACCCGGAGTGGCGTATCGTCGCAGTTTTGTCTCCCGAAGATGCCGAATACCACTTCGAAAACGGCACGCTGCTCTCGACCTTCAGGCTCGACATCCCCATAGAGCTAATAAAAAGGATTGACCTCCCGGCAGACAACAACCGCGTCAATTATACAAACCTTATTGGGTTGCTGAAGAAGGCGGGCATAAGGGCGGAGGCTGTAATGGGCAGAATGATTGATGATGATTGACAAACGAAGTTCATAGTGTCGGACAAAAACGGACATATAACCAGTAAGGTGGTCTGGGGCTACTTTTTGCTGACGCTGATTGCCATCAGCTCGGTAGCGTACATCTATACAATCATGCAAGAAGTTGCCTATGAGGAAGAACCCGACCCCAAAACCATGCAGAAGGTCTACCTCGTAACCCGAACGCTCTCGCTCCTCTACGAAAGCGAGGCGCTGGGGCAGCTGGTGGGTCCGGAAAACGATTTCCGGTACTTCAACAGAACTCTTAGGAGGGCAAGGCAGAATATGGATTCGCTCCGTACGCTCCTGACCGACTCCGTACAGGTGCTCAAAATCGACACTATAGAAACATTGCTCGACCATAAGCAGTGGAACACCCGCCGCCTGCTCGAAACCCTTACCGAACTGAACGCAGGCAACCTCTACAGCCGGAATATAGAACGTGCCATTGCCGTGCAGGATTCAACAGGGCGGAATGCGGTATCCGGAGAGCCATTAACCCCCGATTCTGCCGTGGCTAAGGTGTCTTCACCCGTCATACAGAACCAAACGGTAATCCATGAACGCATAGAAATCCAGCAAGACACCATCATTATCCCAAGGAGCAGAAGAGGATTCTTCCGCCGCCTTGCCGACGCATTTTCCGACAGGACACCCGACACTAATTTCGTGATAAACAAGACAAGGCACATCATCTCCGATACTATCGCCATCCCCTACAACCCATCCGATACTATCGTCAGCATTCTGCGAAGCCTGCAAGACACCGTCGCTATCCAGTACCAACAGCTCAACGAACAATTGCTGCAAAGGGCGGCAAGCTTGCGCTACAACAACAGCGTCATAACGCAACGCATCAACCAGATTCTGCGTGACATAGAGGAAGAAGAAATGACCCATTCGCTTGCACGTATGCAAAAGCGGCAGGAGATTATGCACGATACCTCCCGGATGATTGCAGGCGTAGCGCTGTTGTCTGTCTTCGTCGCCGTCATATTCTTGTTTGTCATTATCAGGGATATTTCCAAAAGCTGGTATTACCGGAGACAACTGGAGAAATCAAAGAAAGACATCGAGAATCTTCTCCACAGCAGGGAAAAGATGATGCTCACAATCAGCCACGATATAAGGGCACCGCTCTCTTCCATTATGGGTTACATCGAACTGATGGAACGCCGGAATCCGGATGAACGGCAAAACTACTATCTGGAAAACATGAACGGCTCGGCTAAGCATATCCTTTCCTTGGTCAATGACCTGCTGGATTTCCATCGCCTCGAATCCGGGCAAATGGAGATACACAAAGTGCCGTTCCGGGTATCTGCCCTCTTCAAAGAAACATACGACAGCTTCCGGCCCATAGCCGAAAGCAAAGGATTGCACTTCCAATTGTATATGGAGGATGCCGTAAGGCAAAACGAAAAGGCCTATCTTGGCGACCCCATACGTATCAGGCAAATAACAGGCAACCTCTTGTCGAATGCTATCAAGTTCACGAATGAAGGCAATGTCGTTATCGGTGTTTATTTACAAGAGAAAGAAGGACACAATGCAATGCTCACCGTTATTGTTCGGGACGACGGCCCCGGCATAGACGAATCCGAACAAGAACATATCTTCGGGGATTTCGCCCGCCTCGCCGGAACAGAAAATACTGAAGGATTCGGACTGGGACTCCCCATCACACAGAAACTCATCCAATTGATGGGCGGAACCATTTCTTTACACAGCCAAGTGGGGAAAGGCTCCGAATTTACCGTCATCCTCCCGCTTTCCGTGTCTGACACCGAACTCCCGGAACAGGACGGGGAAACACTTCCCGCACACAAAGATGAAATTCTCCCTGATTTCAGCAACAGGGATGTGTTCTGCCTGCTGGTCGATGACGACCCTCTGCAACTGGCTCTCACAGAAGAGTTGCTGAAGCGCAGCCACGTGGAGGTAAGTTGTATCAACAATCCGCATAACGTATTGGATTTACTTCGGAAAATGCGCTTCGATGCCATCATCACCGATATCCAGATGCCAGGCATGGACGGATACCATCTCCTGCAAATGATTCGCGAATCAGGTATTCCCGGAAGCAAGGATGTCCCGGTAATTGCGTTGTCCGCCAGTGTTGCCAATGAGAAGGAACATTATATCGAAGCCGGATTCACTGCGTTCTTGAATAAACCGTTTACCGCCGTGCAGCTGATATCATTGCTGAACGAACTCCTGACTTTGCATCTGCAGACGGAAACAGGCATCGATATCTCTTCAATTACGGCTTTCGCGGGGGAAGATGTTGAAGCACGTAACTCCATCCTGAAAACATTCTCTGAAGAAACACGCAAAAGCTTGAACCTGTTGAACCAAGCCCATGCAGAAAA
>CAYZTO010000180.1:0-3076 GCA_964481365.1 uncultured Parabacteroides sp.
CAACTGACATTGTTTTGACTTTATATCGAACTCACGTTAATTATCAAGCTACAGTAATCGACCTTTTGAACAGATTACAAAAAGAGTCTAATTTATTTATCTTGGATATGTTTTGTTGTTTAAGATTTGAATCAGTTTAGGAACTTAAATGTTTTTTTGAGGGAAGAATTTAACAAGAGAATACATATGTATAGACTTAACGATTGGAGAACGGTGCTCTTGTATGCTTTGTTCACGTCTCCCAAATTTGGCGTTGAGGAAGCCGCTTATTTAGCAGGTAAGTGTAAATCTTTTAATTGTGGGGCGAATATATAATATTTATCGCATTTTATTTTGACAAGCATTAAGCAGTCAAAAATAGGCTATTGATAGATGAACTATCTTCACGGTGAATAAAAAATAGAATCATATATAGCAGAGAAGATTTAGAAAGATTTTACTTTCAGTACTAGACTAAGGTTATGAATATGGTTCCGGCAAGAAATACTTTGACTACAAGCCAATGTTAATATTCAAGACTAATTTTTAACACAACTCGGTTTAGGGTACTAAAATGCCCTTTTAAAAAGGGATGCCTAAATTGAGTGCCTACATATGCTTATGCCTTACCTATGAATTTGTGTATCATAATTTGAGAATAATATTTTCCTAAATGCCCTCCACCTCTGAAAACAACAAGCGCATAGCCAAGAACACGGCGATGCTGTACATCCGTATGCTTCTGATAATGGCGGTGACGCTGTACACGTCGCGTGTCGTGCTGGAAGTGCTCGGGGTGGAGGACTTCGGGATATATAACGTGGTTGGGGGAATGGTGGGGATGTTCACTATAATATCCAGTTCGCTGTCATCTGCCATTAGCTGTTTCATCACTTATAAACTAGGCCGGGGAAACAAGGAACGTCTGCAAGTGATATTTTCATCAGCCATCATTATCCAGTCTTGTATGGCATTGGTGGTACGCATATTTGCGGAAATCGCAGGAGTGTGGTTCTTGAATAACAAAATGAATATCCCGGCAGGACGGTTGGATGCGGCTAATACGCTGTTGCAGTGTTCCATACTTACATTCATGATAAACTTGATAAACGTGCCTTACAATGCAGCAATCATAGCGCATGAGCAAATGAAGGCCTTTGCTTATGTCAGCATATTGGAAGCTGTGCTGAAGTTGTCGGTCGTATATATGCTTTGTATTTCCCCGTTTGATATGCTGAATACTTATGCGGTGCTGCTTGTGTTGGTCTCTGCTATTATTAGGTTGATATACGGATATTATTGCAGGAAACACTTTGAGGAATGCCGGTTTCATTTGGTATATGATAAAAAGGTGCTGAAAGATATCGGGAGCTTTGCCGGATGGAATTTCATAGGCTCTTCGTCTGCCATTTTACGCGACCAAGGGGGGAACGTTGTCATCAACCTGTTCTGTGGCCCGGCTGTCAATGCCGCACGTGGCATAGCTTCGCAGGTGCAACAGGCCGTGTATAGTTTCATAACCAATTTCATGACAGCGCTCAATCCTTCAATAATAAAATCCTACGCCGCAGGGGAGAGGAACTATATGCAGTAACTGGTTTATCAAGGGACGCGATTGTCATTTTACATGTTGCTCCTATTATCACTGCCAATATTATTGAACACGCATTACATTTTACAATTATGGTTGCATAATGTGCCGGAGCATACGACACTGTTTGTACAACTGATATTGCTTTTCAGTATGAGCGAATCTATTTCCAATCCTCTTATTACCGCACAGCACGCCAGCGGAAAGATTCGTGACTACCAATTGATTGTCGATGGATTACAGATGGTAAACCTGCCTGCGTCGTATGTATTGCTGCGTATCGGGCTTTTCCCAGAAATTGTCCTTGTGGTGGCAATTTTCATTTCCCAATGTTGTCTTGCAGCACGTCTTATATTGCTTCGGAAAATGATTGGCCTTTCTATCCGGAGATATTTGGGGAAAGTTTATTTAAATGTTGTGGCTGTGTCGGTTGTTGCAGCTCTCGTTCCAATGGCATTAGTGGCAAAGTTGGATGAGACTCTCCCGGGATTTATATACATAAGCTTGTCGTCAATCGTTAGCTGTGCTGCAGCGATTGACGGCATAGGTTGCAACCATGAAGAACGTAAATTCATAAAGACAAAAGTCTTCGCTATAACAAGCAAATTTCTGAAAAATGATTCAAATCAAAAACAAGGCTGATTGCTGTGGTTGTACTGCTTGCGCAAGTGTTTGTGCGCATGATGCCATCAACATGCAACCGGACACGTTGGGTTTCCTGTATCCTGTGGTCGATAAGGACAAATGTGTGGATTGCGGTTTGTGTGAAAAGGTTTGTGCATTCAACGACCATTATGACACAAGCCTCAACCTTCCACAGCCAGAAGCATACGCCGCACGGCATAAGGACATCAATGAAGTGGAGACCAGCCGCAGTGGTGCGGCATTCATCGCCATATCCGATTACATACTGGAAAATGGCGGCGTGGTTTACGGGGCCGGTTATGCCGACCATTTCCGTGTGGTACATAAACGTGCCGCAACAAAAGAAGAACGGGACGAGTTCAAGGGAAGCAAGTACGTGCAGAGCAACCTGGTGGGTGTGTTCCGCCAAGTGAGGAAAGACTTGAAAGACGGGCTGACCGTGCTTTTCTCCGGAACGCCCTGCCAAACTTCCGGTTTAGCCTCTTACATAGGCAGCAAGCTGAGGAAAAATCTTTATCTGGTGGATATTGTATGCCACGGTGTGCCCGGTCCTTTTGTATGGAGGGACTACCTTGCCTACATTGAAAAAAAGCATGGTGACAAGGTCTGCTATGTGAATTTCCGCGACAAACAGGAGTTCGGATGGAAAGCGCACAGGAAAACGTTTAAATTTATTCATTGCTGTCCGGTAAAACTCGTCAGACACAAAAAAGTATAGCCCGACCATCGTAAATTCGGTGGTCGAGTATTATTTTGCTATTCCAAGCCCCTGTCAAAAGAGAGACAGTTGATAATCTTCTTTCTGTTTCACCTCCAAGAGTGTTTCCCAATCCTTTTCCGGATGGTTGAACAGGCTGTAGA
>CAYZTO010000181.1:0-3042 GCA_964481365.1 uncultured Parabacteroides sp.
CGTTGTTCATTTCTTCCATCAGATCATTGAACCTGTCAAAAAATGCCTGAAGATCCGTTATCGGCTCTACTTTATGTATATATGGCTCATTATGTTTTAGCGACTTCAGCACGTCGCTTGGTACACGATAAGAAAGTCTGTCGCGCGAACGGGAAGCACGTAAGTAATATTTATTCTCAAGCATATCTATTTCTAAAGAGAGCCGTAAAATTTTGGTTGTACGGCATCCCACGTAAGATGCGATTTCCGAGATGCGGATGGAATTATCCTCACTCCGGTCTACAAAGAGTGCTAATAAAACAGTCTGCATCGGAGATAATGCCAGTTTACGGGAGGCATATTTGATAAATGGTGAAGCATTGTTAAAGTAATCAGTGTTGAGATTGGAATCTTTTGCCAGCTCAACAATTGATTCGAATGCTTCGAGTACATTCTTTATTCGAGTGCCTATTTTTGTCTTCTTGTTATCAATAAGCTGTTCCATTTTTATGCCACTTTTAGAATTATGGCACAAATGTATAATCTAGATGTCTCATTTATTGATACAGAATAAAAAAAATACTATTTGGGCTAATTTATACGAAACTCTATAATATTAGGTGTCTGTAAATTAGAATAGTCCGCATTCTGTATTGCTCCATTGGAAAAGGTTATTCCATTATAGGACTTCGTTCCATGCTCGGAATGGATATGCCCAAAAAGATGCAGACGGGGATGGATGGTCATGATGCAGCTAAGGAGTTCTTCAGAACCGTAATGGATGTTATCGTCAAAATCAAAAATGCCCAACGGTGGCGTGTGAGTGACGAGCACATCCGTACCTTCTGGTATATTGGCATAATACCTGTTCTGCCGTTCTGTTATACAGTCTTCCATAAACATCGGAACGCCATAGAATTTTATACCACATATTTCCACACCGGAATTGCACAAGTAATGTACATTGTTGTCGAGCCCGTCTATAGTGGCATCATAGAGGCATTCATCATGGTTGCCGCAAATGAATAGCTTTTGAGGATAATCAAGGTCGCAGAACCAGTTCATGAAGTCCAAAGCTTCCTGTTCGCTTCCATTCATGGTAAAGTCGCCTGAATGTACAACAATGTCGGCTTTAGGCAAGTCATGCAGCCGCCTATGGCAACCATGTGTATCGGAAAGATGCAATATTTTCATTTATAATGTTTTCTTGTCCGCAAAAATAAGTTATTGTTGGTTCAATATACGATACATGTTGAGAAGATTCAGTGATGTATATAAAAATGAAACATGTTCAGTTTAATTTTGCGATGACTTCGTAAGACATATTTAAACAATATAAAAATATCATACAATGAAAACAATAAAAGGACATGACGTGAAAATTTTCACGGACAATATCGAGCAAAGCGCGCTTGACCAGATTAGTGCATTGCTTTCCATTGATGTGTTTTCCGACAAGAAAATACGGATTATGCCTGATGTACATACAGGAGTCGGGTGCGTAATAGGGTTCACGGGAAATCTCGGCGATAGGGTAATTCCCAATATAGTAGGGGTTGACATTGGTTGCGGCATGCGCGTACTGTATCTTGGCAATATCGGAAATATAGATTTTCATGGATTTCATGAGTATATCCGAGCGAATGTCCCTTCAGGTAAAATTGCCCGGGAGGAAAAGTTCGGGTTCAAACCTTTGGCAGGCGACGAAATGGACATATACCGCAAAGCGAAAGAATTGGTAAAGCAGCTTTATTGTTATCGGGAACTGAAAGATACCAGCAGAATCAATAAGTCGATTGGTACGCTTGGCAGCGGCAACCATTTCATCGAGTTGGACAAGGATGACATCGGCAATGTTTATCTAGTCATCCATACGGGGTCGCGCAATTTAGGGCTTCAGGTTGCCGAAATCTATCAGGCACGTGCCATAAGGCATTTGACAAAGGGGGAAGATGAGCTGGAATATCGAATAAAAAATGTGATTGGAGAATACAAAGCCGCAGGACGCAGGAACGAACTTCAGGAAGTGATAAAGGAAATGCGCAAGCAACAACAAGCGGCAGAACCGTCACTTCCGGCTGAACTATGTTACTTGGAGGGAGAAGCCCGTGAAAAGTATCTTCATGATATGCGGATATGCCAGCAGTGGGCGGTGCTAAACCGAAAACTTATTTCTATTCTTCTACTAAAATATTTTCCAAGAAAAGAAATTGAATGTGAGTTCGAGTCTGTTCACAATTATATATCAGATGATAATATTATCCGAAAGGGGGCTATCTCGGCGGCTGACGGAGAACGGTGCATAATCCCTCTCAATATGCGTGATGGCTCTTTGATATGTACTGGAAGAGGCAATCCTGATTGGAATTGTTCTGCTCCACACGGTGCCGGCCGGGTGATGAGCCGGAGTCAGGCACACGAGAGAATCTCGATGGAAGATTTTGAAGCATCAATGAAAGGTATATATTCTGAAAGCGTTGTAGAGGGTACAAAGGATGAATCCCCAATGGTCTACAAACCGGTATCAGAAATAATCGAAAACATAGGTAAAACCGTCAGCATTGACTGCTTTATACGTCCGATTTTCAATTTCAAATCTGTATGATTGGGGTGAAATCAAATATTTGAATGAATTATGTCGTATTTCCCTAGATGTTTCATTGGATATTACATGTTTTTATTAACTTTACAGCGACCAATAGAGAAAGATATGCTACAACTTCAAAAATACACATGGCTGATAGATACAATCCGGAAAGCAGGTAAGATTTCTTTGGAGGAGATTTCCGAACGTTGGGAGCGCAATAAGGATTTGAGTGACTATAAACCATTGAGCCGTGCAACATTTAATCGTTGGAAAGATGCGATTTTCAGTCAATTCGGGATTATCATCTCTTGCCAAAGGGTTGGTGGTTATCTCTATTATATAGAGAATCCGGAAGAAATCGACGAAGATGAATTGAAGAAATGGATGCTCGATTCGTTTGCCGTAAGTAATCTAATCAGTGAGAACCTTTCACTGAAAGACCGGATTCTCGTCAGTAAGATTCCGTCTGCCCGTAA
>CAYZTO010000182.1:0-3016 GCA_964481365.1 uncultured Parabacteroides sp.
GTACCTGTGTTGCAAGGTGTAAGTCGCAATCCGCAGTTTTGTTGTGCGCGGTGTTGGCATTCTCGTGGTGGGAGTTGTCGTATCGTGGAAAGAACAAGGCGCATGTGTTAATAAAATACGATCGGGAGAGGGTGTTCCTCCCCCTTTCTTATTTTTGCATTGCTTAAATGTTCGCTTCTTGTCGTCAACTGGTTAGCGGACTGACGGGTGTGCAAAAGTCTTAATAGAGTTTATGTAGTTTAATTTTGTTATATAACGCGCATGCGTGTACCTTTGCAATATGAATTATCACGAACATAAAGACAACAGTAAAAGCTTCCGTGCCCTGACGGGTGTCAGCCATGAACAGTTTTGTGCGCTTCTCCCTTATTTTGAGGCTGGCATGAGGACTATTCGTCCGGAGTATTCGAATGGGAAGTAGAATAAAGAAGCAGCGTGAGCTGCGCTTATTCAAAGCGCAACTCACAACTCTCACCTGCCTTCAAGTTCAAGGTTATCTTGTCCGAAGTGCAGGTTTCGACCGATGCACCGTCACGCACTAACGTAGCCTTCGATGCACCGGTTGGCATTTTCAATATAAAGGTACCTGATACACGTGCCGTAACAACGGCACGCACGGCATGCCCCTGCTTCCAATCGAGGTCAACCGATGCGCCACCCCGCACCCTCATTCCGCGGAAACTACCCTCGTCCCAGCAATCGGGCAAGGCTGGCAACAGGCGGATAAAACCTTCGTGACTTTGCAGCAGCATCTCACCCACTCCGGCAGCCCCACCAAAGTTACCGTCCATCTGGAAAGGCGGATGCGAACAGAACAGATTGGGGAAGGTACCGCTGTTGTGGTGTCCTGTTACTGGGTCAACGGCCGGATGCAACAAACTACGGAAGAGTTTCCACGCACGGTTTCCATCGCCCAGACGTGCCCAGAAGTTAAGTTTCCAGGCGCGGCTCCAACCGGTAGCCTCATCGCCCCGGCGATTCAGGGTAACACGACATGCCTCAGCCAGTTCGGGAGTACGTTCGGGCGAAATAAGATTACCGGGATGCAGACCATAAAGGTGCGACACATGACGGTGATGCACATCCACCTCGCGGTAATCTTCCAGCCACTCCTGCAAATAGCCTTCCCGGCTTATCTGCATCGGAGGGAATTGCTTCAAATCCCATGCCAGCGTATCGGCAAAAGCCTCGTCACAACCCAGCACGCGCGAAGCGTCAATAACGTTGGTATAGAGCTCGGTAAGCAACTGTACATCCATTGTCGGTCCCATGCAGATGCTGACAGGCGTCACACTGTCGCCCGGTACATAGAAGCTGTTCTCGGGCGAAGAGGTGGGTGCCGTCACCAGCCATCCATGCTTGGGTTCGCGCACCGTAGTCGAATGAAAGAACTGGGCAGCCCCCTTCAACATAGGATAGACACGACGCAAGTACTCCTTGTCTTGTGTGTACTGATAGTGTTCCCACAAATGAGCGCAAAGCCAGGCGCCACCGGTATTGGTAGCTCCCCAGGAGGGATGCTCGCCGGGAACGGTGTAGTTCCAAACATTGGTCATCATGTGCAGCACCCAGCCCTCGGCATCCTTGCCGTAAAAGGTGCGGGCCGTTTGCTGCCCCGAAGGAATAAGACGCTCCATCAGGGTAGTAAGGGGCTGATAGAGTTCCGACAAGCCGGCCTGCTCCAACGGCCAATGGTTCATCTGAATGTTTATATTGGTGTGATAATCGCCGTTCCAGGGAGTCTGGACACTATTGGCCCATAGGCCCTGCAAGTTAGGCGGCAAACAGCCGGGACGGGTACTGCTGATGAGCAGGTAACGGCCGTAGTTGTAGTACAGGGCGGCAAAACCGGGCGAAGGATTGTCTACAAAGCGCAACAGACGTTCGTTAGTGGGCAATGCATCGTCCGTCGTACCGGGAAGACAAAGCGACACACGGTCGTACAGGCCGCGATGGGCAGCCACGTGCTCCTGCAAAGTGGTTCGTTGAGTCGGCACATCCCCCGGCAGACATTCGTTTTTCAGTTTGGCTACGGCGGCATCCAACAAACTGTCACACACCTGTACATAACGCTTCCCGGCAAAGTCCGTACCTGCCGCCTCGAAAGAAGTGGTAGCCGAAATAATGAGCCAGGCTTCCTGCCCGCCAACCATGGATACTCCGTTATTGGTAACGGAATATTCCGTGGCGTTTTTATCGCACAAAATTTGCATGGCTACACGGTATTTCATTCCTTCACGTTCGGGATTACCGCTGTCGAGTTGTCCCGTCAGAACGTGCGAATCACCTTCTTGGGTAGTTGTTCCCCGTTCGGCACGTTTCAGCGAAGCCCCGAAAGAAAGTGCCTCCGGCTTACTGGCGGACAGGTGTACCAGCATGACATCGCCCGCACGCGACACAAAGTATTCGCGCCGATACTCCACCCCGTTCAGCGTGAAAGAGGTACGGGCCACTCCGTCGCGCAAGGAGAGCGAACGCTCATAGCCGGACACATTGTCCAAGCCTATCCCCTCTAACGGTTGCCCATCCACTATATATGAAAAAAGCAGTTCCAAGTCGCCCAATACCTGATAAGAGCCGTAACGGCCGTCGGTTTCCTGCTTTTTGGGTACGAAACTGCTGTACATCAGTTCCTGGGCTTCGCGGTTCTTGCCCTCGAAAAGCAAACGGCGGATTTCAGGCAGGTTGGTAGCGGCATCGGGATTGCTGTAATCGCTCTCCGAACCACTCCAGAGAGATATCTCGTTCAGCACAATGTGTTCGTTTTCTATTCCCCCGTCGGACATCATGCCCAAACGCCCGTTGCCAAGCGGCAACGTCTCTTCCCAAATGGAAGCAGGGGCGGTATAATACAGCCGGTGGTTGCACGAGTCTGCCACATTATCGGCAGCAAAAGCTACCGAAGAAAACAGCCAACAACCTATTAAAAGAAATAGTCTCATAAATGTAAAATATGGAATATAACGTGAGTTCGACGAATTATAAAATCCTGTAAAATTGGTGATTAGCGAAAATT
>CAYZTO010000183.1:0-3001 GCA_964481365.1 uncultured Parabacteroides sp.
TCGGGTAAGTATACCATAATTTACTCCTCCGTAAAGAACTGTTCTATCGTTTTGACTGTCTGGTAAATTCTGTCTTTTTCGGTTTGACTGTCTTCAAGGTAAAGATATTCAAACCTGCGATAACCAAACTTTTTATTATTTGCCTGTAAAAATTCTGCCCCTATAAATTTCCGCTTGCTTTGGAACGTCGGGTCATTGGCATATATTCTTCCCTTTGTTTCAACAATCAAAGCCTTGAAAATTTTTTCGTCTTTACGCTTGATAATAAGAAAGTCAGGGGTATACATACCAATATAATTCAATTTGCCGTTCTTATTTTCGTAACATTTAATTCTGAATTCGGTGAGAGTATCATCGCCGTTATAGTACACCTCAAGATCATGTGCTTTTATACACTCCTCAGTAAGCACTTCTTCTAAAAACTTCTGCTCAAAATCGCTGTCAGTCTTATATGGTATATAATGGAAGGACTTGTCCTTCATGGGGTGTGAGGACGACTGTTTTGTGATAAGGTTGATTACCTCACTGTTGCCTGTTGCTTCGGCAAGTTCTAACAGTTGTTTTGTCTTTTTATCAAGGGTAAGCTTACCATTATCGTCGGCTATAATCTTTTCTACCATCTTTGCATCAGGGTAGTACGATTCTGTATGCGCAGTCGTAATCTCGGTTTTAAACTTTTCCACTCTCAAAAGACTAGCGTCTTCAGGGATAAGCTCCTCCGCTGTTTCAAATGCTCGTTTATCATAAAATGCTTTACGGATTATTGAGTTAAACAACGGGATATCATAGAACGAACTGAAATACTCTATGCCGTCCTTTTTATAAATGACCTTATCAAATTGTTGTTTTAATTGTGGAATATATGGCTGTATATCACCATATTTGATGAAGCCAAATCCTTCCTTAATCAAAGAGTTTAGCCATATATTAAAGTTTGCTATTATGTTGCCGTGCTCGGTCTGGTCAATTTCTGTATTTGTTGTCTTAAGGTCATCAGAAAATTCTGCTGTTTTTATAATAGATATCTTTTTAGCCGTATAGGCGGCTTTATCTATTGACGCCATAATAAACCGAGGTGTTGCGTTCTCGACGGTTACTGTTTTATAGTGGATTTTCAACTGATAGAAGTCAACCTTTGGCAGCTTTAAGCGTGAGGTTCTGTTATACCTCTTTATTGTAGTCAGTTCTGAATGTCCACCGCTCTGGAATTCATCAAGAGAAATTCTATGTTGTTGTTCAAGCTGTATATTTAAAGTAGCAGCATTACTTTCGTTGAGATAAATGAGCGCACTCTCTACAATGCCCTTTTCAACTTGCCTTAAACAGCGGCAAGAAGTTTGAAGCACCATATTTGTTGGACAATCGCCTTCCTGTGATAAGATTATACCTGTAAGACTACGGCAGTCCCACCCCTCCTTGCCTATTTGGACAAGGAGAATTATCTTTATTTTTGAAAACGGTTTATCAAGCGAAGCGAACTCGTACGCACTATCTACGGGAACAGGATATTGCTTGTTACCGCCGTGGAATTTTAAAATAGTCGATGCGGGGTTTAGTCCATACTCCGCAACAATACTTTCTACAAGAGGATAAACCTGACTTTCTAATGAATCGATCGTTCCACAGTATATGCCAAGCTTTGCACAAGTACCATCGGAATAAACTTTATATCTATAATCATCAAGGAAACGGCGAACGCCGCCTTCGATTATATGAAGACGATTATTCTGGTCTGAAATATATACGATAGGTTTTTTGAGGAAATTGCCTATACCGTTGACAAGCGGATAGTAATAAACAATATTGGATATTTCCTGCGTAGAAAGTGAAAGTTTGCTTGTTACTTTTACGCGCTCCCTCGTCTGTAAATAGGGCGTACCTGAAAAACCGACAACGCTCGTTATGTTCTCGGTTTCCGTCCATTTATTGATTACCGCTCGCAACTTTACCTCTTCTGTGGCCGCGTGATGCACCTCATCGATAAATATTGATAGCGAAGGTATTGTGCCGATTATGTTTCTTAATTCATTAGCAGCCATGTCATCCTTATCGAATTCGTCTTTTGAGTAAAAGGAAATCTGCCCTTTCTTTTCTGTAATTCGGTTGAGGATGACTTTTTCAGCATTTGTAACAGCGACCAACCCAAACAGACTGTCAAAAGGTTGATGTACAGCAAGCTTTTGTGAATTGGGATTTTTGATTTTATTTGATTTTTTAGCAGTCTTATTTTCATCGAGCACTTCAAAAATCAAACGGCGTTTTAATTCACTGGCACTCGGTTCAGGAATTACCCACGACGGGTCGAAGTTCTGAATTGTTTTAAGGCTTGGTATGACAGACGATTTTAAGCCAGACGGAGCCAAAATAATAAAATTGTGCGCAAACGCTTTATTACCAGGTTCATTCAGTGCGAAGTAAAGGTCAAGATAAATAAATGCCGCCATAAGATATGTTTTACCTGCGCCCATAGGAAGACTGAAAAGGTAGTCCGTATATGTAACGCCATAAAACACACTCCTGAAAAATTCTCTGGCATTGATATTGCCAAGGTTCTTCTTTATCTCTTCACATATATTTTTAGATATCTGATTGCCATTATCGTCTTTTAGAGACGCATATTCATAAAGAGCCGCTAAGGCTCTATCATGCTGCAAGACATTCCTGCTATTTGCAGATAACTCAACAGCATCCAAATCAAGCGTGTTAAACTCACCCGCAGAAAATAACTCTGCAAGCGGGCGATTATCGCACTCTATTTTTAAGAATAGATATGTTTTAATTGCATCTATCTGTGCATCACGCATTTGATTTCTTGATTCTATGTAATCAATAATGCTTTGTGCAGGACAGCCCGCAGCATACCATTCATCGCGTTTTTTTGTTATCATTTTATAAAACATACAAACCTGCCAACAAATTTTATCTTACAAATTACCCGCCACGCTATTGAAAACAATCTTGTTCAACATATTTTCTTTCTTGAAGAACATTATCATATACA
>CAYZTO010000184.1:0-2979 GCA_964481365.1 uncultured Parabacteroides sp.
TGATGTTAAATGCGTTATTGTAAAAATTCTCAATCTTGTCAAATGGGATTGCGTCAAGGTTGTCGTAAAGGTCGGTGTGGTCGGCACCGGGCACGACAAGCAGTTCCTTGTTGCTGCACGTCAAACGCTTGTATGCGTCTTCACTGAAATAGAGCGAATGTGCCTTCTCTCCATGCACGATGAGTACCGCGCTGCGTATCTCGTCGATGTAAGACAGTATGGGCATATTGGCGAACGCCAGCGACGCCGTGATGTTGATTCCCCCATTGGAATTTGGCGAGCGGTGGTGGTATCCGCGCTCTGTTTTGTAATAATCGTAGTAACGCTTGACGAAAAGCGGGGCATCGTCGGGCACAACGTCAGCCACGCCGCCGTTGCGGGCGTAATTCCCGTTCTTATAATCTTCAGTACGTTGTGCATTGAGCTGTTCGCGCATCTGGTAGCGGCCTTCAGCATCCGTCGCGTCGAAATATCCGTTTGCCGTAACCCTGCACATATCATACATGGTCGATGCCACGGTTGCTTTTATCCGGGTGTCGATAGCGGCAGCGTTGAGTGCGAATCCGCCCCATCCGCAAATGCCAAGTATGCCTATGTTGGAAGCATCCACGTCTTCGCGGGTAAGTAAATAATCAACCGCGGCACTGAAGTCGTCCGTACTGATTTCCGGAGAGGTCAGGAAACGTGGAGAGCCGCCGCTTTCCCCGTAAAATGAGGGGTCGAAAGCTATGGCAAGGAAGCCGCGCTCGGCAAGAGCCTGTGCGTAACGTCCGGAGACTTGCTCCTTCACCGCCCCGTAAGGCCCGCTGACGGCAATGGCAGCCAGACGTCCCTGCGTGCCTTTAGGTTTGTACAAATCGGCGGCAAGAGTTATGCCGTATCGGTTGTGGAAGGTGATTTTGGAATGTTCCACTTTGTCACTCTGGGGAAAAGTTTTGTCCCACTCTTGTGTCAGGTTCAATGTATCCATATCTGATGTTTGGTTAGATGCCGCAGCGTGTGTAAACGCCATCAGCAACGTTATCATAAAAAATATTCCTATTCTCATTTGTATTATTCAATATCAATAATTTACCCGTCTTTGTTCCTCGGCATTGTAGCGGTCGCCCGTCACCGGAATAGCAGCCACAGCGTCTTCAAGTTCCTTCCACTCTTCCGAGGTGAGGGAAAACTCAAGCGTGCGGAGGTTCTCCTCCAGATGCGAGAGCTTTGTCGTTCCCGGAATCGGGACAATCCACGGTTCTTTCTGCAAGAGCCAGCCAAGGGCTACTTGGGCGGAGGTCATGCCACGTTCACGCCCGAAGCGTTGCAGCACATTCACTATCCTGTAGTTGGCGCGCCTTGCCTCCGGCGTAAACCGGGGCTGCGTGGTACGGTTGTCGTTGTCCGGGTCGAACTCCGTGTACTCGCTTATGTCCCCGCCAAGGAATCCTCTGTTTATCGGGCTGTACGGCACGAAGCCTATGCCCAGTTCGCGGCACGTATCGAGAACGCCATTCTTCTCCACTTCGCGGTGCATGAGGTGATATTCGCTCTGGATGGCTGTCAATGGGCATACGGCGTGCGCTTTGCGGATTATCTCGGCGCTGACTTCGCACATCCCCCAATGCAAGACTTTCCCCTCCTTTATCAAATCGGACAGAGTGCCCGCTACATCTTCCACCGGCGTGTCGGGGTCGAAACGGTGCTGGTAAAACATCGGGATGACATCCGTCCGCAAACGTTTCAGGGATTCTTCGCAATAACGGCGGATGACTTCCGGCTTGCTGTTTTGCCTGCCGGTGGCTTTGCCGTCTATAACTTCATGCCCGAACTTGGTAGTTACGTTTACTTTCCCGCGAAACTCTCCTAATGCTTCCCCCGCAAGTTCCTCGTTGTTCAACGGACCGTATATGATGGCAGTGTCGAACAACGTGACTCCGCGGTCCATTGCTTCATGCAACAAACGGATGCACGCATCCTTGCCGGGATGGTAGCTCCGGTTGTACGTCATGCCCATAACACCGAAACCCAATGCCGAAACCTCGAATGCCGCATCGCCAGAACCTAAAACACGATGTGCGGACACTGCCGCTGCCTTTGCGCTACCTACTGATGCAGTGTTTGCCTGTTCCGCATGGACGGCAGCCTGCACTTTACCCAATGCCGGGGATACAGCAAACGTTGCTCCCACAGCCGCAGCCGTCTTCAGGAAACCCCGGCGGCTGATACCTTCTTTCTTTTCCATTTTTCTCATCCAGTTTTTATTTTTAGACCTTTATTTCCTTAATAACCCGTGCAGGATTACCACCTACCACTGTCATTGGAGGCACATCGTGTGTCACAACGCTGTTGGCTCCCACTATTGCACCATATCCGATAGTAACCCCCGGCAGTATCGTCGAGTTGATGCCTATCCACACTTTATCCTCAATTACTATAGGGCGGCCGTATGTCGCGCTGCGGTTATCGGGATTGGGGTCGTGGTTGATGGTGATGAGATTCACTTTCGGGGCGATAAACACATCATTTCCCAAGGTTATTCCTCCCCTGTCGAAGAATGTGCAGCCCTGCTGAATCCAGCACCGCTTCCCCATGCGTATATTTTTTCCGAAATCCACATAAAACGGGGGCAACAATGTCACGGAAGGGTCTATCTCACACCCTGTGATGCGGCTGAGGTAGTCGCGCACTTCTTCAGGCGTGTGATAACCGTCGTTCAACTCATTCGCCAACCTCATGGTTTCCCAAATGGCGTTAATCAAATCCTCATAACCGGGTTCATTGGGAGATACCATCTCTCCCGACAAATCTTTTTGGAATATATCTTTCATCTGTTCTCGTTTTAAATTGTTTTAGTTGTTGGTACAAAAGTAAAACGTGATTATTAAAAAGGATTTGCTTGAAGGCTCAAATAGATTTGCTGCAAAGTTCAATCAACATACCACCCTCATAACATCCTTTTCTACACCCTTAAAATACCATCCGCGACCGCGGATT
>CAYZTO010000185.1:0-2979 GCA_964481365.1 uncultured Parabacteroides sp.
GAGATCATCACTTTCTGCCTTACCGGGGCCAATGTGGATGACAGGAATCCGGAAAGCCTGGAACGCCTCGTCCGCGCCTTCCGAAACGGCTTCCCACACGACGGGCTGCCCCAAGAGGAAGAACAGCTCCACCTCGTTGATGTACCTCTGCCTCCCACGCGGGAGCTTCTCGGTGATGTACGGTTCTTTCCCCTTGCGGAACTTGTTGGGGCGGCGTTTCACCGCATGGCTGTACGGGTCGTATTCCCTGATGGCGAGTTCCGCCTCCGTGTCCCTGTCCTGCATCATGGCGATGGCGCGGCCTATGTCGCCGTCACGCACCAGCTGCAGGAAGTCGCGCTCCACGCCCGTCGAGTTGAGCACCTTGTTGTGGAGCGCCTTCATGATGTTGTCGTTGTAGTCCATAAAGTGTGGTTGTTTTTTAGTAGAATCCCAGTTCTTCCTTGGTGTATTGCCTGCCGGGCAGCGTTTTCCCCAGCAGCTTGCCGAGGGTGTAATAACGTGCCGCGTCGATGGCGTGGTTGTAGGCGTCCACCGGGTTGTTGGTGAACTTCCCGTCCTTGTCCCTGCCGTAGGCGTAGTTCCTCAACTCTCGGATGAGGTTGTCCGAGCGCCGGGTCACGCACAGCCTGTATTCCATCATCTTCGTGATGCCGCCCATGACCGAGCCCCTGTATTTGTCGGCGGGGTAAATGCAGACCCCGGCGTTCGCTATTTCCTGTATGAGGCGGGGGTCGGCGCTGTCGGCATAGACAAACAGCCCCAGCCGCTTCAGCTTGCGGATTATGTCGCTTGCCAGCATGTGCGTCCGGTAGCATTCCTCGTCGAGGTACAGCCTGCCGTCGGCGGTGCCGCAGCGGATTATCGCCGTGGGGTCTTGCGAGTACCCGAAGTCCATCCCTGCCGCCACATGCTTTGCATAAGCGGGGAAACTGTCCACGATGTCGAATTCCGGGAACACGAGCCCTTCCGCCACTGCCTGCTTCCCCAAGCCGTAGACCGTCCAAAGCACCTTGTTCTTGTGCCGCAGGGATTCTATCTCGTCGATGACTGCCTGTTCGAGGAAGGGGTTGTCTTTGTAAGTGGAAATGAAATGGTAGGTGCGCGGGTCTTTGTTCAGAGGGCACAGCCAGTGCTCGTCGGTGAACGAGGGGTTGTAATCCACGATGGAGAACCGCGTGGTACGCATCACGAGCTGCTGCCATTCGAGGTATGAGATTTCGTTCGCCTCGTTGCAGTAGAGGACGTCCCTCTTCCTGCCGCGTATCTTCTGCTCGTCGTCGGTGGAGAAGAACTCGGCGAATGAGCCGTTGGGGAAGGTGTAGACCATCCCGGACTTGTTCATCGAACGGTTGTCCCACAGCCCGAACCTGTCCTGCATTATTTCCCTGAAGTCCCGGAACGCCGAGCCTTTTAACGCCGGGAGCGTCTTCCTCACCACGGACAACGAAGTCCCGGGATTCCGGAGGAGGTATGCCACGAGGAATATCAGTATGTTGTACGTCTTGGAACTGCGCGACGAGCCTTGCGCCGAGACGACCCTGTATCCGTCCCGTACCGCGCCGTCCACTTCGGCATACACCCGTGTCGTTTGGATTTTCATTCCCGTATGTCTTCCCTTTTGTCGATTATCTCGATTTGTACCGGTTCACGTTCTTCCTTTGCGGGCACATTGCCGTCCTGCCTGTTCTTCCACCTGCCGGGGGCGATGTTGGTGAGGAGGAAGATGCCTGCCGCCACGTTCGGCTCTACACGGATGTTCTTCGTCACCCTTTTCTTGGTTTTGGGCTTCCCGTTCACGTCAGTGTATTCGGTGGTGACCTGGTCGTATTCGTAGCCTTTGGCTGCCCGGGCGAGGGACTCCACTATGCCCTTTTCAAGGCTGTCGCGGAAGGCTTCCTTCGCCTTTTTTATTGCTTCCGAAAATTCCGCTTTTTCAAGCCACCGGTAGTAAGTCGTGTCGTCGATACCAATGGCTTTGCAGAAGTCCGTGAGCGTCGCCCCTCCGTGGTCTATCAGCCCGTTCTCGCGGACCCAACCGGCGCAAGCCCTTACCATGTCTTTGCTGTATTTAGCCATATTCTCAAATATCAATTCTTTATAGTGTCAGATAAAAATATAGCAATAAACTTGCATGATGTTATATTTTTGTATACCTTTGTAGTGTTGTTAATGAGTTCTTTGGACTTATGAAAGTCAAGCAATTCGTACAGGAATTGAAGAAGGCAGGTTGCCTTTTGGTTCGTCATGGAAGCGAACATGATGTTTGGTTCAGCCCCATAACGGGAAACAAGGAAGCCATACCGAGGCATGACTCCCAAGAACTCGGGAAAGGGCTCGAGCGGAAAATCAGGCGCAGATTGCTCGGACAATGAAATGTGTCCGGGCAGTTCTGCCTTTCCTGCAGGATGCGTTGTCTGGATAGTTCCAAGGCTTATTACAACATAACCATTAATATTGTAATTATGAGGGACAAGGAAAAACTTACGGTAATCGTTGAAATGGCACCGGACGGTGCTTTCAGTTGTTACATTGAAGATGATGATAAGGACTTCGGTGCGGTCGGTATGGGAAAAACGTCCGAGAAAGCCATCAGCAGCTTCATGGAAGCCTGCAAGTTGATGCGGGAAGAATACGAATGCGAGGGCAAGCCGTTGCCCGAATACGAGTTTGAATACAAATACGACCTCCGCTCTTTCTTCGACTATTTCGATTGTTTCAACGCGAAGAAGATAGCGGAAAAGGCGGGAATCAATTACGCCCAGCTCAACCAATATCTTACAGGGCGGCGCAATGCCAGCCGGATGCAATACGAAAAGATTGCCGGATGCATCCGCAAAATCACCGCAGACCTCCAATCGGCAACGTTTTGATACTATCATAGTTGCAAAGAGCACAACAACAAAGCCCCGTGCAGCCAACAGGTGGTGCGGGGTTTCTTTTAGGGATATGTTGTCCCTTGCATCAATCATTTAGTTT
>CAYZTO010000186.1:0-2888 GCA_964481365.1 uncultured Parabacteroides sp.
TATATGGGCAGCCGCAAGCCGCTTTAACAGTCCAATAAACAAGCGGCATTCCGTTTATATGCTTTATATTTTTTAGCGGAATAGACTTACTTCCGCCGCGCACAGGTATAAATGCGACATTCATTCATATTTACTCCTTTAACAAAAATTTATTTTATAAGTTATAATCATCATAAAGTTCGCATATATGTTTGAGGTCTTTTAAATCTTTCTCTCGTCTAGTTATGCTTTTCTTAAAAATTACAAGCGGCAATTGTGCTACTTTAAAGCCTTTATATTGAAAAAATAATATTGGATTATCTATGATCTCATCATCTGAGTAAATCACTTTACGATTAACTGATAACCAATTTTTCGATACCTTCTCTATTTTTCCACTCTCTGTAACCTTTACTGCCATACGTGACTTAGAAATAGGATGTTTAGAACAAACAATAAAATCCAAATCACGCGCCTTTCTTATCCTATATAGATCAAGAACGGCACTTCCAACTATACACACATCTTCTATAGAAATATCATTTTGTTTTAAATATGCCATAAATTCTAGCAATAATGCATCTAAATCCTCTCTCTCTCTCTCTCTCTCTCTCTCTCTCTCTCTCTCTCTCTTAAGGCATTATAGCCTTCTTCTATTGTTCTATCATTATTTTTAAGATAATATTCATAATGATATTCTTTATTTTTATCTTTATTAAATATTATCTTGCGGATAATTGCTTCATAAGCAGGCAAGAGAACATAATATTCATTATTATTGAATATTCTTGATTTAAGCGCGATGTTCAGAAACTCATCTGGTATCCCTTCAAATTTACTTGATAAATCGATCAGATAAATTAATCTATCTGATATTTCTAGTCTTATGCGCGCTCTATTCTCATCAGTTATTATGACAATGTCATAAGCTTTGTAATTCGAGAGATAGTTTATTAGTTTTTTTGTAATTTCTGGAATGTCTTTGGATTCACATATAATATCTAGATCCTTCCCGACAGGGATTTTATCTGGAAATGACTCCGATATATATGGCACATCTAGCTTAATAAGGGCATATAGATAATCATTTAGGATAGACAAGATGCCTCTTAAGTTTATTTTGGGTTCTAATACAAATTTCATATAATGGCTTTGAATGTGATTATCGGCAATGTGTAGAATTATGTCAAAGAAATAGTCGTTGATATAATTACGATAACGCGTGCGAAGAACATTCTTTATCCGTTCGCCAGTTTTCGATAACGGCTTATGCGTTGCCAGCTTCACACGAAAAGCTGGCACTAACAGGCGCAGTTCAATAGCGACTAATTCGGTGCTATATGCGCTCATATATTCAAGCTTTTTATCAATTTTCCACTTTTCAATATCATCTACAGCATAAATAGCTCTGACTAAATTCGAATATTCCTCCTTGCTTGTACAAGTATACTTCTTAATAGAACAAATTTCCCCATAGCGCTGTAAATCATATATTATTTCTTGCGATATGCTTGTCGCCGGACTCCAAATTATACACATAAAAGGAGAATTATATAAACGCAGTAACTCCTTAGATTTTTCACATATTATGTCAACTTCATCTTTTGTAAATCCTGTCTTTAGAAACCAATCAATGGTATAGTCAATAGGCTGCTCGAAGTTGAGAACTAAGGCTGAGATTGATGGAGCTCCATAGTACAGTCCAAGAGCGACTCTATGTGAGCCGTCTATCAGATGCAGGTTTTTATCAAGAAGTATTAACGATTTTTCGTCATAGCCATTTTTTTCATATGAGTTTATCAATTCACGAAACTGTTGGACGGATTTCTCTCCATATCCCTCGCCGATTCTAGAATCTTGCATTTTTCGATACAAATCAAATCCAAAGTTATTCTTTCCAAAATGGTTCTCTATTGCAAGATAACGGACAGTTATGTCACAGCGTAGCAATTCCATAGAAGATGTGTTTGTGAATAAAATATCCTCTGGAGAAATCTTTATCTTTTTGCCTATATTATGCTTTGCTGCGTATCTTATTATGCGCCCAATGCAACGCTGTTTTAATGATCCAGCAGTTTTTTTTACTCTCCATAAAATTGACATGCTTCTCTGTGTAAAATCCTTCACTATATTACAATCTCCCATAATCATCTTCATACCTAATAATATCGTCCTCTCCGAAATAATCGCCTAATTGCACCTCTGTTACAATCATGGATTTCGTCTCGTCCGTATTTGTCAGCCTGTGCTTCACTCCTTTGGGGATAAAGAAAACCATGCCGGAGCGCGCTTCAATACGAGATTCCCCGATTTGGACTATTCCGTTCCCATGCGCTATAATCCAGAGTTCTTCCCTGTGATTATGTGATTGAAGGCTGAGTTGAGATTTTGGCTTTACGCTGATTACTTTTGATTGAAAGTAATCGTTCATCACCGTCGTCCTATAAAATCCCCATGGCCTGTGGAAAATCTCATAATCGACTATACTCTCGTCAAGGCTCATAAAGTCGTATGTCAAATCTGCCGCAATATCCTGCAGCAACAGGGAATAGACCTGACGCTTTGTAATCAGATTTACCAGACAGCAATTTTCATCTACAATTGGCAAAAAGTTAATCGCCTCATTCTTAAAAAGCTCGCTGACCTCATTTAGACTGCACACGGACTTAATGACCCGCATATTTTTGTTGTATGCATTGTTAATAGGCTCCTCCATACGTTGTCCGGCAATGAGAGCTCTGCGAATATCGCCGTCAGTCAATGTGCCTATTACTTTGTTCTCGCAATCCAGCACGACGAGAAAGCCGTGCTTGTTTTTGTCGATCTTGCCCAGCGCCTCAAAAATCGTGACGTCAGGAAGAACTATGAACTGTTCTAAATTTTTTCTAAAGCAGGGCACAGACATCCGA
>CAYZTO010000187.1:0-2878 GCA_964481365.1 uncultured Parabacteroides sp.
ACCGGTATAAATATGGAAAGGGGAACGTCAAACACCACGCCACACGGCACAACCGGCGCAGGGCCGTCGGGGTTGCGGCTGCAATCACTTCTTCAAAAGGAAATGAGGGGCATTTTGAGAGAAGAAGAAGGGAACAATGACGCGCTCTACCTGTATGGCACGGGGACTCACTGGGTGGCGTTCGAGAACTCGGCCTACCAACTGCAAAGGCAACACGCGGAAGCCGAACTGACCCCCTTCTTCTTCGACTCTTACCCCTTCCCCGTTCTGATGGCAAGCATCCCGGCAGAAGCCATGGGTGTAACACCGGCGGACGGTGAGGCAGTTTGAGGATATATTGGATTGACAAACCAAGTAGCAATCCAATCACATCCGGCGGAGAGGACGAGACATGTACCCCGGGAAAGGTACGGGGCGTACCTTTGGAATGGTAGGGCGCGTACCTGTAATCATCGCGTGACCCGCCGCCTTTTGATGTCGTGGATGCGCATAAGCAACGGGCTGTACGACGCAAGCCTGACATGCCGGGGCGTGGTGCACGGCACGTCATGGGATTCCAAGTCCAATGTCCTCTACGTGAACTTCCGGCAGGGCAAGGAATTGCGCGAGGCAATCGCGAACACGGTGGTGAACGTCATCGGCGAGAAGGGCGACGTGATGTACGTCGCTTCGAGCCTCGACGCCGAGACCGGGGCTGAAGGCTTCGTTGCCACGCAGGGCAGCAACTTCACGCTCCTCGGAAAGAACATCAAAATCACGGGCGACGACCCCTCGGTGGGCATCACGCTGACAGACAGTGATGGAACGGAAACGAAAATCAAGGGCGGATTGATAGGTGTGAACCAGCCCTCGAAGCTGGTGTTCTTCATCCCGTCAGAATTGGACGACGGGGAGTATGAGTTGAAGGTGGTGACGCAGTATGCCGGTGGAAGCCAGATGTTGAAAACCCCTCGAAGCATTACCCAAAACATCACGATTGGCGACGTTACCGATTCCGATGCCCCGGTTACCGGCGGTGATGACGAAGATGATGGTCCGCAAGTCCAATAACAAAATCTGCAAGCATCCTTATTACCGGTAATCACGCGGCTTGTATAGAGGTAATCAGGGTGTTCGATTACCGGTAATCGAGGAGCTTGCATAGAGGTAATCAAGGTGGCTGGATAGAGGTGATAAGAAGGAAAGCATGGATGTCCATCGGCATTTACACGGATGTTGATGGGCTGAAAGGTGGAGAGTGTGAGGCAGCTATAATAAAAATTCCAAATGATAACAATAACCGGAAAACAAGACTGTTGCGGTTGTGCCGCTTGTGTGCAGGTTTGCCCCAAACGTTGCATATCCATGAGCGAGGATGGGGAAGGGTTTCTCTATCCGGAATATGACGGCGCGAAATGCGTGGATTGCCATTTGTGCGAAAAGGTTTGTCCCGTGTTGAACCAAGGCAGGGAGCGAAAGCCTTTGAAAGTTTATGCGGCAATAAACAAGGACGATGAAATTCGCCGTCAAAGCTCGTCGGGCGGGATATTTACTCTGTTGGCGGAGCAGGTTATTGATGAAGGCGGCGTGGTGTTCGGCGCACGGTTCAATGAGAAATGGAAAGTGGTACATTCCTATACGGAAACCAAAGGAGGGTTGGCTGCATTCCGGGGTTCGAAATATGTGCAAAGCAGGATGGGAGATAATTACAGGAAGGCGGAATCGTTTTTGAAATCCGATCGGAAAGTGCTTTTCTCCGGGACACCCTGCCAGATAGCCGGGTTGAAATTGTACCTGAGGAAAGAATACGGCAACCTATTGGCGGTCGATTTCATCTGCCACGGGATTCCAAGCCCCGGTGTTTGGCGGGAATACCTCCGTGAGGAAGTCGCACGGCAGTGCGACGGAAAAAATACAGTTTTGCTCTCAGAACCCCTAAACAAGAACCTGTTCCTTCGCGGCTTCTTGGCAGATTTGTATTTGCGCCCGAGCTGCCATGCGTGCCCGGCAAAATGCCTGAAGAGCGGGAGCGACGTGACGATAGGCGACTTCTGGGGGATAGAACACGTCTTGCCGGAAATGGACGACGACAAAGGGACGAGCGTGGTGATGGTGAACAGCGGCGTGTTGCAGTTGGGAAACCTAGCAGGAAGTCTGGCATTGCATATTGTGAAATACAGCGAAGTGGAACGCCATAACCCTTCGGTGTCGGTGCCTGTAAAAGAGCCGGTGAAGCGTCAGCGCTTTTTTTGCCATGAGTGGGAAGGCAGTTGATGCACGGGTTCGCACTTTAACACATGTACCATGCAGGGTACGGGTCGTGCGTATGGCGAAAAGGTTGGCATATAAGATTTTAAAAAGATGAGGATAGGGAATATAAATGGCTCATATTCGATTGAATTTTAAATAGTAAATATCTGATTATGAGAAAATTGGAATTTTAACTTTGCCTGTAACAACCAATTATGGTAGCATATTACAGTTGTATGCATTATATGTAACCTTGAAGAATTTAGGATTTCCTGTGTGCTATATTCAGCGTAGATGGAATAGTAATTATTATGGTCTGATTCATAAGATAAAACGTTCTTTATACCAGAAAATAGTAATTAGGAGGTTTAATGACTTCATAGCATCTTTTGTATCATCCCGTACTGCAATTATAGATACTCAAGAAAAGATGGAAGCAATTGCAAATGATTTTTCTACTATAATTGTTGGTAGTGATCAAGTTTGGCGAATTAAAAACACAAAGGGTGTCGGACTGAACTATTTTCTTGATTTCCTTTCTGGTGTAGATACAAAAAGAGTTGCCTATGCAGCCTCTTTTGGTGTTGAACATTGGGAAGAAATATCAAGTGAAGTAACCTCAAAAGTAAGGATGCTTTTAAAGCGTTTT
>CAYZTO010000188.1:0-2789 GCA_964481365.1 uncultured Parabacteroides sp.
AAATGGGAAATTTCCTAGGTTTCCAATTCACAAGATAAGCATAACGCTTCTTCTTTTCTCGAATGTCTTGGAAAGAGTTGCCTCAATCCGATTGCGAATGTAGCTAAAAAACTTTTATCATCTCTTATCGCCCGGTAAAATTCTTTGATTAAAGTCACTTTTCCCGATTACGGCCATACGGTAGTGTCCAGCAGCAAACGCAACAAGGCACGGCGAGTCATCTGCATCCCGCAGGCCGCCGTACCCAGTCCGCTGCGGAACAGGCGGCGCGCCCCTCCCAGTCCTGCTTCCCGCCCGCTGTCGCGGTACAGTTCGCCAAGGGATGAAACCGACTTCCCGGCAAGCCGCAACAAGTCGGCGACTTGTCCCGGATAGTCGCCGACCTGTCGAAACTAGTCGCCGACTTGACACCACGGGTCGGCGACTTGATGTGGCTTCCCGAGAAGAATTATCCCCGTGTAGACCTGGCCACTGCTGCGGATGGGAAACATGATGCGCGGGTACGGTGGACATCGGAACGGATGACTCGCCGCGCGTTGTCGCCCTTGCTGTTGAGCTCTACACGAAGCCGGGGAATGGGGACGAAGACTAAAATAGAATTAACAAAATTTCTTCCAAGAAGTTTGGAAAAGGCATTGTTTGGATGCTATATTTACGGCCGAAAGCATCAAGAGCGTTTCAGTACGCACCAACCGAGCTTTGACAATATTGTAGCCACGGTGGTAAGATGATGTGGATGTTTAACATTAAAAACAAACAATATGGATGGTCGTAACATTGTCGGTGGCAGTTGCCACTGTTTTTCCAATCAATCTCTTTTTCAGGACATCGTGCTTGGCCGTACAGAAGTGTACGATGCGGCCAAGCAGGACTGCTGGGCTTTCTGTAAGGGCACGGACGTAAGGAACGGGATAACCCTCAGTCTGGGCAATCTATGTAAGGGCTATCCCTTTGCCCTGAACGGGCATGTCTTCCGCACAAGTGAGGCTGCCTACCTTTGCGGGGAGTTTTCCGACTGTGCAGCCCATCAATCCATACAGCGTAGTCTGACGGAAGAGTCCAATCCCTTTCTGGCCAAGAAAGTAATCAGGAACAGGAATATGGAACTTGTCAGAACTGACTGGGAGGAAATCCGCCTGCAATGGATGCTCCATGTCGTGTGGAGCAAGTGTGTCGGGAATGCGGAGTTTAGGCGGTTGCTTCTTTCCTTGCCGGACGGTGCCGTGATAATAGAGGACAGCACCGCCAACCATGGCGTGACCTCTTCGGTATGGGGCGCAAAAAACAAGGAGCTGAGAAAAGCCAGGACGGAGAGGAAGAAAGAACTATGCACACGACATCCCGCAATGAAGAAGAAAGACCTCGAAGCGCTTGTCTCGGTGGAATGCGGCAAAATCAATGACGTGGGATGCTTCGTCGGCGAGAACAATATGGGGAAGATATTGATGATGTGCAGAATTGCGTTGCAAAACAATATCACGCCTCCCGTTGACTATGCGCTGTTGAGGGAGAAGAAAATCTATTTGTTCGGCGAACTGCTGGCCTTCGGCACGGAGGAGGCTTTATGAGGATTGCCTTGCCTCATAATGGATTGACGAAAGCCGGACATCCCTATAAAGATTAGGTTAACTGCATGCCAAGAAGCGCATGTGGAGATACGGACAATTTGCTTGTTGCTTGATCCTTCTCCCACGGAGCGTTGGGAATGCAGATACCGCCAGGTGTTTTGACTATCTCATTGACAAATAAGACAAGGACATGGAAGAAAACAAGAATTTGGTAGAGAATGGCATAAGACTGCAAGACGGGAGAATCATTCAAGGTTATCCAAAGCCGATCGAAACGGAAGAAACAGCCGAGAACCACATGCTTGACACTACGGGGCAATATTTCGGCATAAGGAGGAAGCCCAAGCCCCGACCGATAACAGATGAGGAAGAGCTGCATCTGAGGAAGATGTTCACTGACAACGCATTCCTCATTTTGGCCAACCGTGAGCGTATCCTGAATGACAGCAGGATGCTGCTCACGCCGGTACACGTCAGGAACGGGCTGGCCTATTCGGGAGGATTTTCAACGCCAACATTGGGAGTCTATATTGAGTGGTGGATGAACGCCCCCTATTCCGTCTTGTTCGAAGAAGACGATACCATGTCCCTGATATGGTTCGTGTCCGGCAGCCCCCTTAGCGGAAGTAACCGTTGCGCAAAGGTGCATGAAGATGGCAGGACGGAAGAGGAAAGAGTACCTTTCTTTATCAAGTTGTGGCCCAAATTTGGTAAAATATTAGGTGATTATCATGATGCGAAGGAGCTGTACCAGGCCTATACGCTGCCCGAGGTCATAGACATCTTGAAGAGGGAAACGACACAGGAGGATTATACGAAAAGCATAACGGAATTTTACCATGCTGCAAAAGTCAACTTGCTTAAAGCAGAACTCAATGGCTGGAAAGAAAGGTGCAGGCGTTCAGAAGATGCGTCCAAGGATTACCAGCGCAAATGGCACTCCGCATTGATTCAGTCACGGATAGATGAAGTAAAACAATTCTATGACCAATATACACGGGAGGAAGAAGCCGTGCGTGTCAGAACCGAGGAACTGTACGCAGCCAACCGCGAATTGAAGGCGAGGCTGCGGAAAGGCGAACTCACCAACAAAGAATACCAGCCGCTATTGACGAAGAACAAGAAAGAGGTTGGAAATATGCGGTATGAGTTCGGGAAGTTTAAGGACAAGGGGCTTGCTTCCTTATTCCCGGAAATGGCTGATTACTCTTACCAAACGGA
>CAYZTO010000189.1:0-2774 GCA_964481365.1 uncultured Parabacteroides sp.
GAACGAGATCCGCATCATGCAGGAGGTCGGCAGAGAACTTATGGCAATTACAACAATTTATGGGTAAAGAACAGGATAAGTTTAAACATACATGGTTTTATAAGATGTAACCCGGAAAAATCATACATAGAATAAAATATAAACGTTGGCGAAATTAAATCAGCGCATATTCAACTCTGTTAAAACACACTCTCCGGATATTGCAACCATCGCGAACATGCCGGTAGAAGTCGTTTGACACAGAATAAAGGGTGACCGCAAAGGGGCAGGCAAATGGGGTTATGTAGATAAAAAAGGGAATAGCACTTTCGTGGGTAAGTAAAGGTAGCATACTGTTATAATTATATTATTTCTAAAATGAATAAGACTAAATCCATTATTTTCATTGCGTTGATAGGGCTACTCCTATTGACACTTTTGTTATGTGACTTGAATTCGAGAAAATCATCAGGTGATTTGACTGCAATTCAAATCGAATTGGATGAATTGCAAAGCGAACTGCCAATAAACATCCCTAACACACCTCTTGTTTGGATAGGTGCAATGTTAGAAGATGAGACCATCACATTTACATATGAGCTAAGTCGTTCTTCTTTTGAAAAGTACTTCTTTGTGATGTCAGAAAAAGAAGTGAATGCTGACAGGAACATTGCTCATATGATTAATTCTATTGAAGAACAATTTGTAACCCTACTGATCAACAACGAGTTGGGCTTGTGTCTTATCTATTTGGACAATAAGACTGGAGAAGCACTTTTAACAGTAAGTGTTGATGCTGAACGTATGGCTCAAATAAAAAAACAACTTGATGAAGGTAGCATTGAACTATATACAGCAAAAGAATTATTACAAATGGAAATCGACCACTGTGATTTCCCTTGTGATCTGGGAGATGGTGTTTGGTTAACTGACGGATGTATACGCGGTAACAATGTATATTACGAGTCAATGTTAGAATTTTATATAACATCGGACGATTTAACTTATAGCGATTTGCAAGAGATGAAACGGGCCCTCGTCACCTACATGGAAGATAGCTTTGTGCGTTCCTATAAGGAGGATTTCTACAAGGAAAACATTCATCTGATATACATTTATAAGAATAACAATGGTGAAGAATTTGCCCGGATAGACCTGTCGCCTAAGGATTTGTTCGGTGATTAAGTTCAATCGGAAATAGAGAATAAAAGCACCGTCCGGAATTTTGTTGGAGGCCAGAAAAGAGGTTAAAATAACTCAATCTGAATTGGCAAAACGCTTGAACGTTACCAAATCCTATATCTCATGCATTGAAAACGGGGTGATTAATCCGAGTGTAGCCACTTTCTACTGAATCATCAATGCTTTGGGAATAATGGTTGGGCTTTCTTTCAGGAGCAAGGCAGAAGACAAAGTAAATCAGCAGACTATATCCCTTTTATAACGCAATGACAAATACACCGTCCTTATTGCCAAATGCACGAGGTAGGCGGCAAGGAGGATGTTCAGGGCCTGTACTTTAAAAAACATCAGCCCTGCGAAATAGCTGAGGAAAAAGCCCGCTGCGGCACAGATTGAAGAATTGCGTATGGCCTTTGAGGCGGTAGCACCTATGAAAATTCCGTCCCAGGTAAATGCCGCACAACCGACAGGAGGCATAAGTATTATCCATGGAATGAATTTCATGGCAGTCTGGGCCACCTGAGCATCGGAAGTCATAATTCCTATGAGCAACTTCCCCGCAAATGCATACATACACATGAAAAGCGCCGCGATGCCCATGCTCCACAGGAAAACATAGCGCACGGTCTGCACCAGGGAACCCCTGTCCTTTGCCCCTATAAAGCGGCCCGTAAGTGCTTCCCCGGCGTATGCGAAACCGTCGGTGAAATAGGAGAAAAGCAGCATTATTTTCATGATTATAGTGCCGCAGGCCAAGGTCAAATCGCCGTAATGGGCCGAAAAAGAGGTAAAACCTATGTAAATTCCTATAAAACATAGGGACCTTATGAGAAGATCGCCGTTAATCACGAAGAATCTCCTCATCTGATAGCCTTTGAAACTGCCAAGAGCGTCCCTCAGACTGAATCCTTGGAATACAATTTTAGCGTACTTGAAAGTGACTATGCCTATAGCGCAGAGCAGTCCCGAGTACTGGGCCACGACCGTCCCCACGGCAATGCCCGGAAAACCTATACCCTGCCAGGAGAAATTCCCCACGCTGATTCCCAAGGCAAGCACCACGCTCACAATTATGTTCAGGATATTGACCACGAGGTCAGTCGCCATGGAGGAGACGCTGTCCTGCATCCCTATGAACCAGCCTTTGAAAGCCATGAGACTCAGAGTTGCGGGACAGGCCCATATCCTTATAAAGAAATAATCCGAGGCCAATCGCTCGACTTCAGGACTGCAGTCCACCACCAAAAAGGCCAATTTGATGAAAAGAAACTGGATTGCAAGCAAAAAAACTGCACAAATAAAGGAAATCCCGACTGCCCGGCTTAGTATAGAGGCACTTTCCCGAAAATCAGAACGCCCGTAGGCTTGGGCAGTGAGTCCGCTTGTTCCTATCCTGAGGAAGCCGAAGTTCCAGTAGAGCATATCGAAAAGCATGGTTCCGATAGATACTCCCCCTATCAGAGTCGCAGTGGACAAAAACTCCCCTGCATTCAAATGGCCGGCCACGGCTATATCCACCAGGCCGACCAAAGGAACGGTAATATTTGCAAGAATACTTGGTACTGCCAAACGCAGTATATCCTTGTTTACACTCATTTGCAGACTAAGGAATA
>CAYZTO010000190.1:0-2752 GCA_964481365.1 uncultured Parabacteroides sp.
GCGGCCAGTAAGCAGGATAACAGGATGTGTTTTTTGTTCATGGCTTTTTTTAGTTTTCTATGTTATAAATCTGGTCTTCGGGGATACCTTCTGCATGTTGCAGTCGGGTCTGTCTCAAAACCACTTGCCCGCTTTGCTTGTTCTTTGGCAAGGTGACATTCTCAAGGCTGAGGCCGTCCACACGGTCAAACACGAAAGCAGGACGGAAATCCTCTTCTTTCAGGTGTAGCTTGATACTCTTCATGGTGATGCCTGATACATGGCGCACATAAAATCCCCACGCAGGCAATTCTTCGAACATGGTAAACTCAGGATAGCCGTCCACATTTTCCGGCACGTCCCCTAATCGGCTTAACGGTAGGTATGCCATGCCCTTTGATGCGCGTCCCGGATAAACAATCTCTATGTTTTCCAATGTCACGTTTTCGATAGAATATCCTGGAATCCCTGATATGGAACTTGGGAACGGGTTGTGGAAGAATGTGATGTCCGGTCCTCGCAAGTCATAGTCTATGTCCGGACGTCCGAAAGGTATTTCCGCATACACGTTCTTGATTGTCACGTTCCGCAAGTAACCTGGGGTGTCTCCCGAACGGTGTCCTAACCGGATGAAGAGGGCATTTCCTGTGTTGACGGCGTGGACGTTGGTTACTTGTACATTCTCAATTTCAGCTCCGTCCACCGATTCTATGGCGATAGCCGAACGGTAAGTGTCCTTTACCTGGATGCTGTCGATGACCACATTCTTGAATCCCCCGCTCGATTCCGTTCCGAACTTGATGGCACTGGCACTGCTGATAATCTTGCACTGGGAGATGGTGATACGGTCGTTCCATTCACCTCGGTGATGGGATTTCAGGCAAATCCCATCGTCTGCGGAATTGACCTTGCAATGGGAGATGCGCACATTCTTGCAATCGCTGATATCGATGCCATCATTGTTCCAATAAGCCCGGTTCTCTATCCGCAGGCTGTCCAGTGTCACGTTGGAGCACAAGGAAAAAGAAAGTCCCCATGCCGCGCTGTTTTTGAAACAGGTATTGTGTATGTCTACATTGTGGCATTTTTGGATAAAAAGGAGTTTGGGGCGTGTGTTGGGGCGCTTGCGGTAGGTATTGTAATACGGGTCCACAAGTTCGCCTGTATGGTGCAGGCTGTCAATGGCCAGTGCCAGTTCCCTTCCTTGCCCGTCTATGCATCCGTTTCCTATAATGCCGATATTTTCCGCACCATCGGCATAAATCAATGCCTGGTCGAAGTGGTCATCGTTCACTTTCAATTCCTGCTTTGCATCAAAACCAAGGTAGTCGTATGGAGAAGTACTTCCCAGCAGGACGGCTCCTTGTTCCAAATAAATCACGACATTTGATTCTAACTGCAGGCTGCCTGTCAGGTAGCGTCCTTCGGGGAAATAAAGCCTTCCTCCGCCGCACGTGCTCAGGTGTTCAATGGCTTGCTGCAAACTGTCTGTATTGAGTGTGTTACCATCGCCCACTACTCCACACTGGGTCACGTCCAATACAGTGTTCCCGGCTTTGCTTCCCAAGGCGAACAGGCAATAGGCAATCCAAAAGGTAAATTTTCGTTTCATCATTGTTGTATTTGTATAAGGAATTAAAATTTTTTCCAGTCCCAATGGAAAAGGTCGTCACTCCAGGCTATGCCTATGGAACTGTTCTTGTCGAAATCTCCTTCCGGTTCAGTTGAAGGGCCTGAACCATGAAAGAACATCAAGTATTTGCCAATGCCTTCCACATTCCGGCAGTCACATACCATACCGGCCGTTATCCTACCAGCAGCCCATTTCCATTGCTTTTGTCCCAAGGTAATCAAGGTACCTGTATCTTCCCAATGCCGTAAATCATAAGAGTATTTGATGCCTATTCCATTCTGTGGGGAATGAAACAGCAGGTAACATCCGTTTTCGTCTGCCAATACACAAACATTTTCGCCTGCATCAGTGTGCCCCGCAAAAGTCCAATGTTCCAAATCGTAGCTATAAGACATACTGACACCTTTTTGTTTATAAAAACACCACCATCTACCCTTATCATCTTTGTCTTCCAACAGGAAAGGGTCTATCATCCGTCCCATTTCATTGAAAGGGACATCTCCTTTTACCTTTAGTAAAACAGGTTCAGACCAATGATACAAATCTTTGCTTTTCATGGTATATATCCGGGAGTTTTCATCGCCATATCGGGGCATTTTGTCCGTTGTATAATTTTTACGTGGATAGGATTGTAGGCACATGACCCATTCATCTTTGAATCTGATGACATTACCCGGACTTGAGTAGTTCAGTTCTTGTGAGCGTTGGGTAAGGATACGCGAATCCGTCCAGTGCACTAAATCTGCACTTTCCGATTGGGCCACATAAGCAAATATGCTGTCACTTTCTATCCGCATCATTGTATAAAACAAATAAAATGTTTCGTTCCAATAAAGCACGGCCGGATCCCGGTAAGCTACCGTATCATTTCCTGCTAAAACAACAGGAGACTGTATCTTGTTCAAATCCCATTTCCCTTGTGCTTGCAATGGTACGAAGCGCCATAGGGAACAGGCCATAAATATAAGATAATATTTTTTATTGATGCAAATCATACGCTATTTCTTTTTGTTCCTGCCAATGATTCTTTCACGTCCGTTGTTCCCCGGATAAATTTTAACCAGTCTGACCCCATGCGGATTGATTTTAAAGGAAATCTCATCAACTGTTTCTCCCCCAAGTCTTTCTGCCTCCATAAGT
>CAYZTO010000191.1:0-2706 GCA_964481365.1 uncultured Parabacteroides sp.
ATTTGCACATAAAGAAAAATTGTGTTATTATTCTTATGAACGAGTAGCTGAAATAGCGTAAATCCAGTTCTTTAACTATAATCTTCGATGATGAGAATTGGAGGAAAGACATGCACAACAAGTATATCTTAACAGTGGTATGCCTTTTTATGGTTTGTGTTTTTGCAGGCTGCGCTGAATCAAACGATTTGGCTACGCAAAATGTTGCTTCATCCGTTGCAAGTGAATCTTCGCAGCCAGAAAGCAGTCCATTTGAGGAAACTGTATCATCAGGAACAGACTCTCAAACTGAAACGAAAAACGAATCTAAAGCAACAGATCATGAAGCTGTAATAATTACATCGGATTCGGCTGAAAATATTGCATTAAACAACTTGGGAATCACTAGGGACGATGTAAAATATATCCACTCCTATGAAGAACATGATGGTGGTTCTATTGTGGCATGGTGTGTTGAGTTTGAAGTAAATAATACACAATATAACTATTATGTGGATATGATTACAGGGGAAATATTAAAAGTATTTGAGGAAACTCACAATTAATCTTTCTGTTTTTGGCTTCGATTTTTATGGTGTAGTCACCTGATTCGTATACCAGTATATCTCCGTTTATGCTGTCTGGGGCGTAGGTTATGGGAAGGCTTTCAAGCGCTACGTACAGTGCAGAAAATCTATTTTTCAACCTTTATCCTGACAGCAAATTGTCCTGTCTACTTAGCTTTTCAAAAAATGCCGCCTGCCCCACAAGCCGATTAACTCGGCAACGGGGACAGGCGGTTTGAATTTCTGAATGCTAACGCACTGCGGATTGTATGTCATTCTTTATTCGAGGTTGTTATTCAGAATATACATATATAGTACCGTAGCTCATGCCGAGCTGCGGTTTGGGTTCTATATTTTATCCTTTTAAATCTTCAGGTAATCTGTCCCCGCCCCTGCCGTGATTGTTATCATTTCTTTTAGAGAGCTTTTGAGTGGCACATCTGCGCCCAATGTATTCAGCAGCAACCCAAGGACATCATGTCCACCGGCCTGCTCTGTTGCATTAAATGAAAGCGCATATTCAGAATGGAGCGTCCAAATTGCATTCATCAAGGCGCGCCGGTCTATCACCCCACTGTTGAGCCAATGGGAACGCAGCGGGAGCAGTTCAAAGAGCGGGATACATGCGTCGTCCCGCAGGAAAAACAGATACCCCATACAGCTGCTGACTCCCTTTTTTAAGTCGTCCTCCGTGTGCCTGCCATAACTTTTTGCCGCTTCTGACAACTCACAATTCCAAAATGGATAACTGAGAGCAAGTACACTTTGGCCTTTATCCGTATCCAGCCAGTAGATTCCATTTTCTATTTTCCTGTAACGAGTTGAATATCCCCAAGGCGTGACGGCTGGGACAGGATATTCCCCAAAATAATCCGGATGATATTCCCTGCCAAATGTGACGATTTCATGGATGGGCGAAATATCCTCCGGCGGTAGACCTGCCTTCTTCCGGTACAAGGCAAGCTCATATTCAATGATAAATTTCCCGCCTGGTGTATCATCAATATCAAAAAAGACGATTCCCGTGTTTTTCCCAAGCGCTTTACCGGTCTGTTTTGCTTCGTCAGAAATGACAGGGGAATCCAGCTCCACAATATAATAGTCATTTGCAAATCCAATCTGTCCTGCATCATATTTGGTGGCGGCTTCATACACACCGGGAGCCTTTTGCCTGAACAGAACGATTTCTCCCAGCTCAGTTTCAACACACTGATGAATCTCGTATGCGGTTTTCATAGAAGTGTCTCCTGTGTTTTGAGATGTGGGTAGCCGTGGCACTGATATAGCCTCGCGCTTATCAATCCTACGGCTCTCTCCAAAAATCGACTTTATTATACGGCTACAGGCTATGATTCGCAAGCACTTTTGTGTGCGGCAGAGTGCAATCGTTGCTAATAGTGCGCTTTCGTTGCTACTATTAACACGGAAAAGAATATCCTGTTGTGTAAACAGAACAAAAAAGAAAGCCCCGTGACCGGTCAGCGTCATCGCTGAATAGCCACGGGGCCTGCATATTACCGATTCGTTTGTTCCTGTTCATTCCGGCGTTGGCGTTCCTGCTGTTCTTTCAGTTCACGTTCCTTATCCAGAACGACCGCAGCGACCTTTTGCGCAACAAGATATTCCTGCATCTGTTCGCGGGCTTTCCGATATTCTGGATATGCCGCTTTCTTCCCGGCAAGGACTTCGGCATATTCTGCACTCAATTCTTTCACGCGGGGCAGCTTTCTCAGGCCCAGCTTATCAAAGGCATCCTTTGCCGCCTTATGAATCGTGATGCTTTCCCGATGTGCCTCAAAGAACTTCCTGCTGTACCCGCTCTTTCGGTATGCCACATACACATCACGGGTCTTGGAATAATTGATGATATGCGTCTTCAGGACAGCGATTTCCTGTAGTCTCGCCTCGGCAGTTTTGATGGATTCTCCCAATTCATTGAAGCGTGAGACGGATGCATCCGTCCGGGTGGACAGCTCCTCAAAGCTGTCGATGCCGTTCTCCTGCAAGAAGCACATGACCTGCGCCATCTGCTTCAGGTTGAACACCTTTGCCCAACGTGCATACCCAGCGCCCTTGCCTTCAGAAATTTTCTGCTGGATGTCAATGAGCAGCCCGAACTTTTTCTCATGCCGCTGTTGGCTGCGCCGTTTTTCCTGCTTGC
>CAYZTO010000192.1:0-2688 GCA_964481365.1 uncultured Parabacteroides sp.
AGATATCTGTTGAACATGAGTATCAGAGGATAGCATATCACCATTATTGCCAGTGAACCTGAATAAGCATCCAAATGAAACTTTTGCATGACGGGTATCATCAGCCTGTGTAAACATAGTATCACAATTGTTCCGTTTGAGATGATTGTCAATATTTTACCCCCCTAATTTTATTTTGTTAACAATTAAATAAAAACCGAAACACCCAATAATTGCGATTGAATAATAGAGGAATACATCATGTCCGAAACGCCACGTGGCGATGCCCACACGTCCATTGTATATCACTCCAAGGACATAGAAGGCAAGCAATGTCCACGGAAGCCATTTCATGGCAGAAAGGCTTTGAATCCATCGTTTCTGTTTCGCCACGTAACCCAATGCCACGAAAGGAAAACTGGCGCATGTCCGCTGGATAAAAAAGATATACCGTTTGTCGTCAATTCCTGCATAATACCAGATACCGGTTGCAACAGCACAAATCAAGCAGACAACGGCAATACATTTCAGGCCGTATTTCGCCAGTATGTCAAGAAGAATCTGGCATATAAACAACACCTGCAAGAACCAAATCACTCCGCAGGGCGGGGAAACACGGGGCCTGTCATAGCATATAATACCCAACAATGGTTTATAAACGTGTTCTTCAGCCGAGAATGGAACTCCTTTCAGAAAATCCCACGTCGACATCACCGCCCAACAGAGCAGGGAAAAAAGCAGCGCAGGTATGATCAACCGTTTGAAGTTCCTGGCGACAGACTCTTTGGGAGGTATAACCTTGTGCAGATAACCGGAAATCATAAAGAATGCCGGCATGTGGAATGCACATATCATGTTGTCCACAAACGGATGTATATGTCCGTAATGAGCCAACACAACCAAATATATCAGGATGCATTTGCTCCAGTCAATCCAAAGTATGCGTTCTTTAACCATCATTCCGTGTATTTATCAAGAAATGTCCTTCCCTGCATTTTTATCATTTCCATCCGGGACAAGATCTGCCTGCGGTCTGTTTTTGCCTTCACAAGTTCCGAATAGCACCGGGTGAAATCCGTCAAGAGATGGCATCCAAGGCCAAAGGTGTCGAGCAAATCTGTTATGCGCACACCACGCCTGTTATCCGGCGAGATGTAGGCATAGAAGTTTTTTGCTCCCATGATGATGGAAAACACCGTACAGTGAAAGGAGTCTGTCAGTACCATTTCGGCATTGGAGATATACCCCAGGAACTCCTTCGGGCCTGCATCGGTCACAGGCACGTAGTCTTCATCCTTGCAAACCGGTTGGATCTGTGTCAACACGACCAGTCTCAATCCGCTTTCTGCGGACAGTCTCAGTGCATAGTCCACCAGAGGGCGTGACCATTGCAAGGTGAAAAGCAGAAAGTAAGGCTCTTTCGTGACCGGCTTTATGCTCAAGCTTTCCCAATATTCAAGATCAAGCAGGAATGTGGGATCCGGCACCTGCTTTATGTCATTTCTCCCAACAAAAGACTCCAGCAGGTCTTTTGCCTGTTTTTCCCTTACGGATATGGTTGCATAGGAGGAAAGATACTCTTTCATCTTCTGTTTTTCATCCCGACTCAGCGTGGAAATGCCTATGCTCGTTGCGTAGGATATCTTTTTCCTTCCTTTCGGAACAAATGTCAGAAAATACGGTTCCAGGCAATAAGGCTGTGTCGGGTTCCACAACTGGTCGCTTCCCGATACATACAAGTCGTACATGGGAGGATTTGAATACAAATCATCAATGCCAAGATAAGGGCGGGACAACTTCACTTGTCCGTTGAAATCATCAAACTTTGCCTTTGACTTCTCTGAAAATAACGGTTTGGCTTTCTTTTTTATGATTTTTCTCACATGATTCTTTATCCGTGACAACACACCGCTTCGGGTCAGATTCCAAGGTTTATACCTCTTGCTCTGCACATACTCCTTCTGATACGGCCTGTACAGATCGATAATCTCCACATCGTGCCCTTGCATTTCAAGGTATTTCCACAACGCAAAGGCTTGCAGACACGCTCCGTAATTCGGGGAGTTGTGTATCGTTATGATTCCTATTTTCATCTTATCCTACGATTGTTTTCTTTATTTTGCGCAACGCTTTCATGGGCAGCGTCAGAATGCCCTTGACCTTCAGGTCTCTCTGATATTTATCCAAGGGATGTTTGATGGCAAGCTCAAAATCTCCGCCGCTCTTGGCTATTTCATCCTCGAACATCCGCCTGTACTTGTTCTTTACGGACGGGTGGCGCAACTGCGGCTCGCCCCTGAACGGCTCCTCAAGCGGACGCCGGTCGGCATGGATGCGTCCGGTCGCCAGCAGTTCCTCCGCAAACGCACTGCCCTTTTCCGTGTTCTCAAGGATGAGCGACACGTTACGGGCATCGTATGCGCAAGGGGCGCAAAGCCCAAGCCCGTGGTAATCGGCAATGGTGATGTCGGCAACGCGCTCCCGGCGGGCGAAACGGCAATGGTAGCAGTTCTCCCTGTAAGTCACGGCACGGTGGTAGCCGAACTGGTAGGTGTCGCCGTCCTTCGTGCGCTTGGCGTAGAAGCGCACGCCTTCTTTGTCGTATAAAGTAAAAGTATAAGTATAAGTATAAGGGTCTCTGAATGACATACTTGCAGCAGCCTTCCCGCATTGCCGGGAAAGCATGTCTATGTGCTGTTTCAGGTATGA
>CAYZTO010000193.1:0-2653 GCA_964481365.1 uncultured Parabacteroides sp.
GAAATGTTTCAATCGGGTTGGAAGATGCTTGGGTGAATGTGGCATGGACGCTGTTGGCTGTCGGCGACCGTTATTCGTTGCAGCAGAATATTCCGGAAAACCGGATGGCTCGGTATGTTGAGCAGCAATTGTCGTTAAACCGTACTTTTACGTTTGGTAGATGTGCCTTGCGTTTGCAGGCGGAGATTTTGAATCTGTGGAATGTCACGTATGACGTGATTCGTTATTACCCGATGCCTGGCCGTTCATTCCGTGCAAGTGTGAAATTTATTTACTAATTAATGATATAAACAACGATGGAATTAAAAAGGTATTTGACAGTATTGGGTACGGCGATGCTATGTACCGCTTTGTGGAGTTCTTGTAGTGACGACGAACCGAACAGTGGGGGAGATGATACTCCGACACCGTTGGCGCGGAGTTTCTTTATTTTGAATCGGGGAAATGACGGGGCTAATAATGCCTCTTTGGCTTATTACAACGCTGAAACAGGTGAGTTGGATGACAAGTATTATGAGAATGCGAACGGCGGTAGTGGCTTGGGTGACTCGGCCGAGGATATGTTGGTGTACGGTTCTAAGACGTATGTGAGTGTGACCAGTTCCAATCGGTTGGCTGTTTTGGATCAGACTGGGACGTTGGTGAAGGCGATTGAACCGGTCAATGATGACGGTGAGCCGATGCGTCCGCGTTATTTGGCTGCCGATGATGGTAAAGTCTATATGGCTTATTATTATGGGCATGCTGTGGCTGTTTTGGATACGGCCTCTTTGGAGGTGGAAGAGGTGATACCGGTAGGCCGTTATCCGGAGCAGATTGTGATATCCGATAACAGATTGTATGTTGCCAATTCGGGCGGATTGGATTATCCGAATTATGGAAATACGGTTTCAGTGATTGACCTTTCTTCTTTGGAGATAGCGGATGAAATAGGAGTGGTCATTAATCCGTGCCGTTTGGAAGCGAATGCGAATGGGGATATTTATGTGATTTCGATGGGTGATTATGGGGACATTCCGAATACGCTGCAATGTATCGATGGGAAAACAAGTGAAGTTCGGACCATCGGTAATGGCAGCCGGATGGATTTGGTCGGTAATTCGTTATATGTGTTGTATGCTCAGTGGGGAGAGGAAGAAAGTATTTGTGTCTCCAAATACAATGCCTTGACAGGTGATTTGGAGAATGATGATCTGATTCCGGAGATTAACAAGGTTTCGACATTGAGTAGTATTAATGTCGATTCAGAGGGAAGCGTCTTCATTACGGATGCTCCTTATACGGAAACGGGGTCGGTTTATGTGTTCGACAAAGAGGGGAAGGAAATGTCCGGTTCTCCTGTCGATGCGAAAGGGTATGGGCCTAATACGGTTTGGTTTGTAGAATGAGACTGTTGCATTGGATTTTGATTTTGTTCTGCCTTGTTGGGTTTTCCTGCCAGACAAGGCAGAACATGCTTTCGGATACTCCTCTCTCTTCTGACACCGTCCGCTATGCACAGGGATTTTCCATCCAACGTTTTGCGGATTATACGGAAGTGGAGGTGCGCGATCCGTGGGACAGTGCCCGTTTGTTGCAGCGTTATCTGTTGGTCGACCGGAACCGTCCGCTGCCGGAAAGGTTGCCGAAAGGGACGGTCGTGCGGGTTCCGGCGCGGAATGTCGTAGTCTATACGTCTGTGCATGCGGCTATATTAGACCAATTGGGCGAGACGGGGAGGATTGTCGGAGTTTGCGAACCGCGCTATATCGAGTTGCCTTCGGTTCAGGCCGGTTTGAAAAGCGGACAGATTGCCGATATGGGTGAAGCGACGGCTCCCAATGTGGAAAAGATGATTGAACGGAAAACCGAGCTGGTGATTGTTTCCCCTTTCCGGAATAGTGGATATGGCCCTGTGGAGAAATTGGGGATTCCGATTGTCGAAGGGGCGGATTATATGGAGTCGCTGCCGCTGGGGCGGACGGAGTGGATTCGTTTTTATGGATTGCTGTTTGGAAAAGAGGCTGTGGCGGATTCGATTTTCCGTGTGACGGAACAGAATTATCTGGCATTGAAAGCGCGGATAACGGATGATTTGCCGCGCCCGACCGTGTTGGCCGAAAAACGGTTTGGGGCATCGTGGTTTGTACCGGCGGGGAATAGTTACATGGCTCACCTGTTTCAAGATGCGGGAGCGGATTATGTTTTTCGGGAATTACCCGGTGCCGGGAGTGTCCCTTTGACATTCGAAACGGTGCTCGACCGAGCGATTCATGCTGATTTGTGGCTGTTGAAATATAATCAGTCGCAGGAGATGACTTATGGCGATTTGCGTGCCGAATATACGCCGTATGAGAATTTTGATGCATTCAAGAATCGGTACATTTATACATGTAACACGGGAAGGGTTCCTTATTATGAAGAATTCCCGTTGCATCCGGATTATTTGTTGAAAGATTTGATAAGCGTGTTTCATCCGGAATTATTGCCCGGTTATGTGCCTCGTTATTACAGGAAGATGCAGGAATAAGATTTTTTCTTTATATCGATCAGTTGATATACGATTGATTTTCAGACGCTTGCAATTTTATTTAAAAAATTTCTTTCAAAAAACTCCGGTAAACATTTGTTGGAGAGGTAAAAAGTATCTACTTTTGCACCCGCAATCGAGCGA
>CAYZTO010000194.1:0-2648 GCA_964481365.1 uncultured Parabacteroides sp.
CAAAAATGGTTGAAAATGTTTTCCAGCACCTCATCGGTGGTCACTTCTCCGATGATGTCGCTGAGATGGAATATGCACTCACGCAGGTCTTGCGAGATGAAGTCTCCGGAGAGGCCGGCGGAGAGCCCGTCTTGTACGCGGCGGATGGCGGAAAGTGCGGAAGTCAGGGCTTCATAATGGCGGACATTCGTTACAATGACATTATTTTGAGACAATACCGGTGTCTGCGCAATGTCGGAAAGAAGCTGCTTCAGCTTTCCTATATTGATTTTCTCTTTGGCTGAAATGGGGACTACCGGGATATTTTCCACGGATAGGGAAGGCTTCTCTTGGGAGGTATTTGTCAAATCGACTTTGTTGAGGAGCAATATCAGCTGCTTGCCACGGCAAACCGGAACGATTTTGTCTTTCAGGCGGCTGATTTGTCCTTCAGCTTCCATGTAATCCACCATCCACAACACGACATTTGCCTGCCCTATCTTCATGAATGTCCGCTCTATGCCAAGATTCTCTATTTCATCCGAGGTTTCGCGGATACCCGCAGTGTCGATGAAGCGGAACAACTGTCCGTTGATGTTCACCACGTCTTCTATCGCGTCGCGCGTAGTTCCTTTTATGTCGCTCACGATGGCTTTTTCTTCGTTCAATAGCGCATTGAGCAATGTCGATTTCCCCGCATTCGTCTCCCCTATTATAGCCACCGGTATCCCGTTCTTGAATGCATTTCCCATACTGAAAGAATCCTTCAGACGAGACATGGCAGACTCAACTTCTCCTGCCAACTGCAACAGTTGCCCACGGTCGGCAAACTCCAGCTCTTCGTGGTCGCTAAAATCCAGTTCCAGCTCCATCAGCGATGTTATATGCAGCAATTTGTCGCGCAGTTTTGCCAATTCTTTGCTGAATCCCCCGCGCATCTGGCTCAAAGCCAGACGGTGCTGCCCTTCGGAGGTGGATGCTATCAAGTCCGCCACGGCTTCTGCCTGGCTTAAATCCATTTTCCCATTGAGGAAAGCCCTTTGGGTAAATTCTCCTGCCTTTGCCAACCGGCATCCGGATTCTACAAGGGCTTGGAGGATGCGCTGCTGGATATAAACCGACCCGTGGCATGAAATCTCCACCGTGTCTTCCCCGGTAAACGAATGCGGCGCACGGAATATGCCAACAACCACGTCATCTATCTGCTCTTCTCCCCGGCGGATTGCCCCATAGTGCAGGGTCTTGGCTTTTTGCTCTTCCAAAGGCTTCCCGCCGCCGGCAGGTTGGAACAATTTGTCGCAAATAGTGAATGCTTCCGGACCGGAAACCCTAATCACAGCAATGCCTCCCATTCCGGGAGGCGTGGATATGGCACATATCGTACTCATTTTATGCTAAAATTATATGGCTATGCAATCAGTGTCAGACTTTTATAAGTTCGTACTGCTGCGTCCCGATGCCTATCTTCTCGGCATGGCGCAACCCGGACTGCCAATCCGTATCGGGGTGGATAAGACGGAACTTGTCTGCCCCTTCGAGGTTTTCATGCGGATGTTTTTCCGACAGGCAATTGTTGGTATGCAGCAACGGCGCGTTGCAAACCATGTCCGCACAGGCTTTGTCGAGCGCGACGGGGTCGAAAGAGGCAGCGATACCCAAGTCCGGCACAATCGCGGCATCGTTATGGTTCCAGCAATCGCATTCCGGTGATACGTTCATGATGAAACTAACGTGGAAATTGGGTTTTCCGAGCAACACCGCCTTAGCATATTCGGCGATTTTGCAGTTCAGGTTTTCCGACGTGTCCCATTCACCCAAAACAGCCCCTTCGTATTGGCACAAGGCTACGCATTGTCCGCAACCGACGCATTTCGAGTAATCTATCACAGCCTTATGCTTCTCGTCGAGATGTATTGCAGAATGGCGGCAATGCTTTACGCAAATATTGCATCCGCGGCAATGTTCCCTGTCGATGCGGGGCTGCGACGAGGCGTGCAGCTCCATTTTCCCTGCCACACTCGCGGCTCCCATGCCAAGGTTTTTCAAGGCTCCGCCAAAACCAGCCTGTTCATGCCCTTTGAAATGGTTCATCGAGATTATGATGTCCGAATCCGCCACCGCAGAGCCTATCTTGGGTGCCTTGCAATACTCCCCGCCAATCTCTATCTCGCGGCATTCCGTGCCTTTCAGCCCGTCGGCTATGATAACGTCGCATTTTGCAGAAATAGGGTTAAACCCATTCGACATCGCGCTTTCGAGATGGTCCACGGCGTTCGACCTGCCCCCGGAATAGAGCGTGTTGCAGTCGGTAAGGAAAGGCTTGCCGCCGAGTCCGCGAATCAGCGACGCCATACGCGCAGCATAGTTCGGGCGGATATAAGCCAGGTTGCCCGGCTCGCCAAAATGAATCTTTATTGCCACGAATTGGTTTTGAAAATCAATGTTCGCAATGCCTGCGCGCTTTACCAACCGCTCCATCTTGTCGAGCAGGTTGCTTTTTGGGTTCGTGCGCAAATCTGTGAAATAAACTTTTGATGATTCCATACGTGTTTTTATTGGTTTAACTTCGCAAAGGTATGAACTTCCCCGAAAATGGTGCAGCCCCCTCCCACTTATTTTCCCCACGGCATATCCGATGATGCAAATGCCAATCCCACCCGGGATTTGTA
>CAYZTO010000195.1:0-2597 GCA_964481365.1 uncultured Parabacteroides sp.
AGTAGAATTCGAACTAACCATCGTGCAGGCAAGCTGCCTGCACCGCCCACCCAGCGTGGGTAAAGCAAACAGGCAGGCAGGGTAAGACATGTACCCTGCCTGCCTATCTTTTTACAAAGAATCTATTCTCCGTCAGACTCCCTCTCGAACAAATCCTGATACAATTTCCACAAGGCCGGATTGTCCAACTGATGGTAAAGTGCCTGCATCTCCTCGCGGTCTACCCGGTTGTTCCGGCGCCATTCTTCCAGCACCTGTCCGGTCAGCCTGAAATTTTCGTCTTCAACGGGAGCCAGCAATTGCATGTAGCCCTGTCCCTGTCCGTTGTAAAGTGTAGCCCAGTGCATGTATCGACCGCTACCCATACCTGCATGGAGACAAAAGACGCGTTCCTCAAGCCGTAACGACCAGTAAGACAAGGGCGAAGTTCCCAGCGAGGCATCCATCTTCACCATCTCCGGCAAAGTCCCGTCTACCCACAAGGGTACGGCCACCCCCGTAGGCGGATAGCCCAGCACGGTCCACATGGTAGTGAGTTCTGCGCATTCGCCCGGCTTGACACCCTGTACCACCACCGAACAGGAAGTGCTGTTGCGAGGAATGAAATCCTGGTCGACAAACCAGCCCGAAGCATCGGGACCAGTAAAGGGGGGATTTTTCAGGTCAATGCCCAGCACGCAGTTGTGAAACGAACGGCTGGCATCGTTAAAAATGTGTTGCGGCGTAATCTGACCGCTGTCGTCCAGCACTCCGAACACCCGTTCGGCCTCCTGATAACGCACCACTCCGGCACCGATACCACAAGTGCCCGATACCGAGAAATTGGTACGCACCACATAGCCTTCGGGAGCCACCGCGGCATCATTGGCGTCAAACATCTTGTACGTACAGTAACCCACCTCAAACATCGCCGCACCACCCTTTGCGTCTATCACGCCAAAGTTGGCCTCTATCAGGCTGGGCTTGGCGATAGTATCCAGGAAATGCCGGAAATCGTCTACCGTGGCACACACCTCCAGCGCCCGGTAAATGACACGGCCATTGGCCTCACCACGCTCTTCGTTGTCTTTCATATCCATCAGATTATAACTTTGCGTATTCATCAATGCAAAGCCGGCCGAATTGGTACCTATCCAAGCTTCGTGTTTCTGATGGAAATCCTCGCTATTCACTACGGCAATGAAGTCATACTTCTCGCCTCGCACATATTCCACATGGTTTTTCAGGAAATCGGTGTCGCGGTGTTTCCACAACAACGGGCGGCCGTCGGGGGTTGCCTTCCCCGAAACAACAGCCGAAGTGCAGGCAAAAGCAGACGTCACCGCTCCTGCCAGCAGGCCCAACAGCAATAAAATGTTTCTCATATCAAGCAGATGTATATGTTTGTAGAAAGCAAAGATATGTTTTTCCTGTATCTTTGTCAACTACTCGCAACATATCTTTTTCAATTTGTCTTCCAGATACCGAAACTTTACCAGACTGCTACCCTGCTCCACACACCGGATAATGTCCTGCCGGCCTATCAGAATGGTAACGGGCATGCCGCTCACTTTAAGCAGAAGAAGCTGTTCCAGCGTAAGCATCGTCTCATGCACAGGTGCCGGACGGTTCACACTGACCTCAATCAGCGGAAGCACCGACGACAATACCAGCAACCCCAACAAGGCAAAATGATTGAACCGGTGGAACGTGTCGCGGCTCATCAGCAACTTATAGAACAAGTAGAACACCGTCAGGCAGGCGGCAGACTTGAGTATGTAGACTAAAAAGGTTCCCATTGGGTAAAGTTTGGGAGTTTGGATATGGTATAGTTAATGTCCAATAACTTAAAAACTAACAAACTCAAAAACTCAATCCTCCCCCTCTCTCCACCTCCGCAATCAGTTCTCTCAGCTCGTCCAGCGAGATGTCTTCTTCCTTCACCAACGAAGAGACGGCACCGAGGTAGGAGTTGTTGAAATACTTGCTGATGACACTCCGCAGGGTACTCCGGCTGAAGTCGTCGCGGCTCATGGTGGCGTAGTATTGATTGGTATTGCCATAAGCCTTGTGCACCAGGTATCCTTTCTCCTCCAGCCCGCGCACAATGGTAGACAGGGTGTTGAAGTGTGGCTTCGGCTCATCGTAAAACGCCAGAATCTCCTTCACAAACAACAGGCCTTTCTCCCGAAAAAGCTCATGATTTCTTCTTCCTTAGCAGTCAGTCCTTTCATATCTTCTCGGTTTTTAGCTTTCCCGATACAAAGAACGGGATAATTTAACTATTTTTATCGTTAATAAGAACTAAAAGATTTAGTTTGCGGAGGAAACAAGGGCAAACTATCCGCTTTATACGACCCAACCGACATTCCATCCCCCCCTGTCCGAAACCTTATCAGGAATCATTCCTAGCCTTATTCTGATACATAATCTCCATTCCGGACAGGTTCAGCCGCCACCTCATCCTGAATGAAACGGGGTGTAAGTGACTTCAGGAGGCAGAGGGAGACGAAATACCTACAAATAGGGATTGTACCAAATGGTAAAAATCGTTAATTTGCGCCCGAAGAAAAAACAATCCGCCCCAAGAGGCAGTTATACAGTAAAACAAGCATTTA
>CAYZTO010000196.1:0-2571 GCA_964481365.1 uncultured Parabacteroides sp.
ACCTGAACAAGCGTCCCTATGTAGTGTTCTACGACCTGACGCCCTGCACAAGAAGTGCCCTTTCAAATAACATGGCCGATTTCGTTATCGAACAGGATTGTTTTTCACAGGGGTATAACGCGGCATATACGCTTGCGAATATCCTCGTGAAAAAACAATACCCGCAAAACGAATTCCTCTATACGGACATTAAAATAAAAAACAAGTATAACATCTAAAAATTGTCTGAAAATTTAATTATTTTGATGTTTTTTTCTGAAAAGGATTGACATCGTTTTGATTTAGCAGTACAATACACTCACACCAAGAGAGAAGCATTCACTTTTACCTTTTAAATTTCAGTTGGATGACAACCGTGCAGGTAGCATCCGTGAACGATCTGTATATTCGAGAAATCGAAAATCTAGGAAAGGGGTACGGTCCAATGGGAACTTAAAAGACAAGTCCTAAGAGAGTATATAAGCAGTTTATTGAGATGTTTATATGAAAGCCCTCTTAAAATAGAGTTGATATAGATTGGAATTATAAAACGCTCAAAGGTGAAAGGTGGATGTCGAAATATATAGAGTGAAGTGATTTTGATTTAATAATTAACGAAAGGGATCACGGGAGGCTCTAAGAAAGCAACAGGTGTATTAAATGAAATTGCTGGAAATTCGGTGAGCGCCCGATCGATGAGGAGAAGTCGGTCGGGCGCTTACTTTTTGTGCCAATTCGGTCTTTTGCAAATACCTACACATATGAATCATGAGTATTCTACATTGTCTTTCATCTCAGCATAAAGTATGTTACAATCTCGAAAATACCCTAACCGTATTTGTGCGGTTTGTGGCGTTTCGCAAACGCCTAAATATATAAATATTTGAGGAGCGAAGCACCAATCCACAGTATCTACAAACAGTATATCATACAGACTTTGGAGAGGGTCTATAAACACTACTACTATAATACGAGGAGCGCAAATATGAAAGAAAAGGAAATTAAAAAAACAAATTCGCTGCGATATGCGGTAGGGATGTTCGGAACCTCTATCCCTATAAATATGTTCAAAACATATGCGACTATATTTTATGTTGATACTTTAAGCTATATCACATTCGCTCAGTTCGCCATGATAACCCTTGCCTATACTGCTCTGGACGCGATAGACAACCCGATTTACGGCTATGTATCAGACCGTACAAGATCGCGGTTCGGCAGAAGGCGGCCGTGGCTTATGATCGGCACTCCGCTGCTTGTTACATGCTTTATCATGTTTTTCAATCCGCCGGGCGCTTTGGCGCAGGGCTCCGCAATCAGCTATATCGTTCTTATGTATATGCTTACGGGCACGCTGGATTCGCTCATTGCCACCAATTACGGAGCTTTGTTCCCGGAGCTTTTCAAATCGGACAAGGAAAGAATAAAAACAAACGCGATCAAGCAGGTGTTCCAGCTTATCGCCATGGTGGTAAGCATAGCGCTTACCCCGATGGTTACCGAGGCTATCGGTTATTCAAAGACCGCTATGCTGTACGGCGCTTTAGCGCTCATAGTTATTTGGTATATGGCTATCGGAACACATGAGGATCCGGAGATTCAAAAAACAGAAACGCCTAAATTGATGGAAACCATCAAAGCCATTGTCATAAATCCGAATTTCTGGAAATACGGTGTAACAAACGCGATTTATACAGGCGCCATAGTGCTTGTTCAGGCGGGCGTACCGTTTTATATTAAATATTCGCTTAATAGAGATGACGGCATAAGCAGCACAATAGTATTAGGCACGGCAATTTTGAGCGCGGCAGCTTTGATTCCTATATGGTTCAAGATATCGAAAAAGCAGACGCCGCTAAATGTATTGCGGCTCTCTATCCTCATATTTATTGTGGGCTTGGTTCCGCTGTTCCTTACAAGTAATTTTATCGTTGCGGTCATAACAACGGTTGCTTTCGGCTTTGGAATGGGCGGCATCCTTGTTTCAATGGATGTTATTTCCGCTCAGATCATAGATGAGGACTATAGAAGGTACAAGAGAAACAGAGAGGGCATCTATCACAGTATGCTCCAGATACTCAACAAGGCAAGCGGCTTGCTCACTGCAGCTGCATATCTTATAGTTGACGGCTTCTTCGGCTTTAAGAGCGGGGACAATCCCGGAAGCAATCCGGATGCGGCATCAAGATTCCTGCTTGCTGCTTTCCCGATTTGTTTAATGGTGATAGCTCTTGTTCTGGCACTTTTGATCAAATTCAAGGACAGCGATACTCAGGGTGACGAAAGCGATGAGCAGTTTGCCTAAGATACGAGCTTGCTCAAGAATATAGATTTGAAGGAGAAGAATTATGGCAGTTATTGATATTAACTTTAGGCCTCAATTACTGAAAATGAACACAAGCGTAACGATTTGCCTGCCGGAACCGGATCTCATGGAAAACAGTGTGCTCTCGGACAGAAAAGTGCTGTGGCTGCTTCACGGGCTCGGCGATGATTCGCGCGCATGGCACAGATTTTCCATGATTGATTATTACGCTGCGGAAAACGATGTGGTGGTAATTATGCCGAGCGGCTACAGAAGCATGTACTGCG
>CAYZTO010000197.1:0-2514 GCA_964481365.1 uncultured Parabacteroides sp.
TTGCAGCTTTAAAACATTGCTATCAGAACCTGCTCTTTTGTTCTTCACCGGCTCCGGTTCCTTTGTACTTGCTCGGCGTCATGTTGAACCTATAGCGGAGGGTTAAAACGAACTCGCGGGAATCGGATGTGTCTATCTGATTCAATTCTATTTCTCCCAAATAGCATTTTCTGCTCGATTTATACTGCTTGAAGAGGTCGTTTCCCCTTGCTTCAATCTCCAAAGCATCATTCAGGAAAGTTTTTCGGATTGAAACGTTGCAAATCCAAATATTTCGGTTGAAATATGCGTTTTGCAAGCTTCCTTTACCGGTATATACAAGGTCTGCCCCGATAACAAACCCTTTAGGAAAGGAAAGGATGTTCGTAAAGCTCCCGTTCAGCTGCGGTTTGTCCAAGTCATAGACCGCATTCCCTATATCAAAGTCTACCCATTGTTTTGTGACACCAACAGTAAGCGTCGGCGACCATATACCGATACTCGGAGCGGCGGAGATATAAGCGTTGAACTGCGGAATCTTATCATAATTGAACGGATAGAACAATATGATTTCCGGATTGCTTTCCATTTCGCTTCCCCAAGGAACAATACGGTCTTTTTGGTGTTGGTAACTGGCTACAAACTGCAAAAACCGCCATGAACTTGTTAAAGTAACGTCATGGATGATGGTCGGTTTCAGCGTAGGGTCTCCTGTCTGCAACGAAAAGCGGTTGAAATAGGTGACATTCTTTCTCAGCGACCAATAAGAAGGACGTTCGGTCTTGGCAGTATAGCTTAGCTGTGTCTGGACTGGTCCCAACTTGGTGCTGAACGAAGCATTCGGGAAGAAATTGTCATATTCGCGGCTTTCATCCTCACTGTACACAAGGTCTTCGTAATAATCAAAATCGACATGCTCATAACGGATTCCGATTGCCGCCTGCCCGAACGAGAAATTGCGGTTGTACTCGGCAAATACTGCAATGTTGTGTTCTTGTATTTTCCCGTAAGACGTCGGGACATATTCTTCGCTTGCGCTAAGGTAATCGTTCCGCTGGTAAGAGTAAGTATATTCGCTTCCGAAAGAAATTGAGCCGCCGAAAAGTGGATGTGCAACGATTAATTTGCCGGCAGCGAGCTTGTTATTTACCGGATTGAGCGAACGGACAACGCGGTCTTCCGCCGATTCGCTGTCTTCGTCGTCCAAAGATTCCGTTTCGTAGCTTTCTTGGAAATAATCAGCATTGAAATCGATAGTCCAGTCGTTGATTTTACCATTGTAATACGCATTAAACTGATGCCCCGGCTTATAATCATCATTAGTAAAGCTGGAAACGTCGAGGCGGTCGTCCAAAAGGCCGTTGATATGAAGCTCGGTCAGGCTCCGGCTGTCCATTCGATATTTCAGGTAACTGGAAATGTTATATCTCGCACCGATGGAATGATTTTCGTTGAAGGAATAGTTCATCCCCACGATGGCATCGATATTGTCGATTGAATAATCGGCATTGATGAGGTTCGTTTGTTTCCAATTCTGGTTGTAAACATCCCTGGTGTACTCCACATCCGAATTGTAATCTATTTTATAATGATTGTAGTTCACCGTTCCGAATAAATCGAAGTTGTTGTGCCGGTAGTTGAAGTTGAGTAGCCCTATCGCGTCCGTATTTTCCGACTGGATGTAAGAGGAACGCACATCAAAGCCGAAGCCATCGCCTTGCCGCTTGACGGTTTGGATGCGGACGACCGCCTTGACCGAAGCATCGTACCTCGCCCCCGGATTAGTAATCAATTCCACGCTTTTGATTTCATCCGAATTCAATTGCTCCAGTTCCGACTGATTCCGCACTTCCCTGCCATTGATATAAATCAGCGGTTCCCCTTTTCCGAGCACTTCGAAAACATTTTCAGTTCCAGATTTCTTCAAAACCAACCCAGGGATTTTCGATAAAACATCGTTGGCAGAACCTACCTTCGACAAAACTGTATTTTCGATGCTGGTAACCATTGCATCACCTTTTATTCTCGTTACTGGCAGCGTACCTTTTATTTCCACTTCGCCTAAAAGCGTCGATTCCTCCTGCAGACGGATAATCCCCACGTCCGTTTTCCCTGCAACGGGCACGACAACCTCTTGATAACCTATATAAGAAACTTTCAACAACGCAACATCCTCTCCTGCCGTTATTTGGAAAGTCCCGTCATCATTGGAAACCGTTCCGGCAACGAAAACAGAATCTGCCGTCATCGTAATGATATTGGCGAAGGGGACAGGAATATTTTCAGAATCTACCAATCGACCTTGTAGAGATTGGGCTGAAATTGGAACTACCAAAAAGATGCTCAATACAAATAAAATATACTTCATGGTAAAAATTTTTATTGTTCTATACAAATGTACAGCCATTTTCCTATGACTTTTGTTACAAATATGTTACAATCCTGCTAAAATAGCGTTACAACAACGTCTCTACGAGCATCAATGGATTATTGTATTTCTTTAAAACACTTACATACAGCTACATAGCCGTTTTT
>CAYZTO010000198.1:0-2511 GCA_964481365.1 uncultured Parabacteroides sp.
GCCGTCGTTTTATCTGCCGTCGCGATTTGCCGCAGTACTGAAAAACTTTGAGGGAGTGCTGTTGTCGTCTGAGAATATGCTTGATTACTTTAAAAAGACATTTCCAAAAGTGAAAAATTATCTTTTCCCGTTGCTCATGAGAAAAGAACTATTATTAGATAAATACAGCAAAAACAAAATTTTAACTTTTTCATTCATGTCCGCCACTAATGTCCGCGTGGAGAGTTTTTGCAATGTAATAATACCAATTTTAATAGAACTCTCCTCCGAGTATAAATTTCGCCTTGTCTGTCCGATCGTGCTTGAAAAGCCACTCACAAGCCGATTTTCCCCGCTGCCATTTGAAGTGATATATATTCCGATTATAAAAAACTATGCTGAATTCATCAAAGCATATCAGCGTTACAGTCCAGACATAATGATTCATACAATCGATATGGACCATGCAAACACGCGGTACAAGACCTTAAACTCTCTGACAAACGCGACTCTTTGCGGCTCAGTCCTGATGACTACGGACGAAGAACCATACAACAGCGCCCCTGAGGGCACGATTGCGCTGGTGCCCCTCAGCGCCAAAGAGAATGAAAGCGAGAACTGGAAAAAAACGATAGTGCACTACTTGAACAACAGGCAGCTTCTGAACGAAATGCGTGAGCGAGCCGAGCGCTACTGCATAGAGACATTCACCGGCGCCCAGAACGAAAAAATCCTGCGTATGATCCTTCAAGCGCACGAAATTAACGAAAATATCGCTAACCAGAGAAAGGAGCAATACAACAAAATCGACAAAAAATTAACGCTCCGAGAAAAAATAGAACACTCTATTTTCTTCGATGTCAAAAGAATGTGCATAATCACAAGAACGCAAGGACTTGGCGAACTGCTGAAGGTTGCCAAAAGGCATATTATCCATTAATAGACTCTCTTAAGCGTCTAAAACGCAATATGGTGATAAAAAAATGTACTTTATTCTCTTATTAGTTTTATGTTTTTTGCTATTTACGGCAGTAGTGCTATACAAAGGTGACTGCATGTGTCCAGCTGTCGTCCTCCCATTTACTTATCTTATGTGTTCCTTGTATGGGGCTTCGCTTTATAATGAATGGGACGCTGCTTCGATGTCATACAAAACCGTTCTGGTTGTTTTTGTAGGCATACTTTCTTTCATGCTATGTGGCTATCTCCCATGGAAGACACAAAGGATTAGCAGGATTCATATCAGGAAGAGATACACTCGAATTAACGTTGGAACTATATATTTTCTTCTATCGTTCATCATTTGTCTTCTGGCTGTCGTCACTCAGTATGGCTATCTAAAGAATTCTTTGAGTAGCCTTGGTTTTGCTACGGACTCCTTATCTCAAATGATACACACCATGAGATATATAAAAATTCATACTAATTTAATTAATTCTAACCCAACGTTAATTAAAATATTTAGAGAGCTTGCAATTGGTCTGGGAATATTCTCATTTTATATTTTTTTAAGAAATCTCTGTTTGTATAAGTTTAAGCCATGCGATATTTTGCATTTATTAATTTGGGGCGTTCAGATTATAGTTGAATTTATTTCCTCAGGCGGCAGAAATATGCTTATTTTAAACGTAGTGATGAGCTTTTATATTACATATTTCTACTGGAGAGGCTTCTCTTTCAGGCAAAAATTTGCTTTTCGCAAGGTCAAAAAGTGGATAGCAATCACGACAGCTATATTTATGGTAACATTTTTATTTTTAAATGTTGCGCTTGGACGATTCGACTCCATCTCTGATATAAATGTAAAACAATACTTTGGTGCCTACATTTGGGGAGGCACGAGAAATCTTGATCTCTTCTTGTCTGACAAGAGCGGCTTTGTAAAACAAAGCGGAAGTGAAACCTTTAAATATTTGTCTACGCGTTTAGGTTTTCGCGATAGAGAAGCAAGTCCACATCATGGCTTTAGTTCAATAAACGGATATGATACAGGAAATGTCTATTCATCATTTACACCCTTTTATGTTGATTTGTGGATGCTTGGCGTGCTTATTTTTTCTGGTCTTCAGGGCATGATATTTACATTTCTTTACGCGAGGTCGCAAAGAAACATAATATTAAACAAAGAGAGTTTTGTTATCTTAGTCTTTGCATATTTTTCTAATACTGTTTTCTATTTTCCTATTGGAGAAATCTTTTATTCCTCGCTGATAACATTTGGAGTTACATGCCGCATTATCTTTTTGTATTTTCTCTACTTGATTTATATTAAAAAGCGGTTTGGAAAGAGAAAATTTTATCTTTAAGAGCGAGGCCTCTTCTCTCATAATTGTGTTAAATTTAACATAATACGGATAATTAAAACGATTTCAAGTCTACAGAGTTCTCAAACAAAAGTGCGCAAAACTCTTGACACTACCAAGCATTTATGCTTGCATCGCTGTGTTTTGAGCGCATTCGCAGACATAGAGCCAGCATTTTTCTTGAGATTATGTACGCCTCATTTTTCTATGTCTGGCTTGAATTTGTTAT
>CAYZTO010000199.1:0-2370 GCA_964481365.1 uncultured Parabacteroides sp.
TTTTTGATACCGTTCTAAATTTCATTCATTTGCAAATACACACATAAATCTCTGAAAATCTCCATAAATTCACGGTCAAATGGTGTAAAAATGGTGTACTGCCGCTCGAATGAGTTTCCCTGATTTATCCAACGTTTTCCCTTTAGGGCAAGAGGAAACCAGCCATTTCAAACATCTGTTTCGCTGCACGGTCATAGTTTGTGTGAGCATAGACATTCAGCGTTATGCTCACGTTGGCATGCCCCATCACATATTGCAACGCTTTAATATCCATCCCCGCATTTGCCATGTTTGTGCAAAATGTATGACGAAGGACATGCGGTGTAATGTGTGGCAGTGGCTGCTCCGGATGCAGTTTCAGATATTTCTCGTTTGCCGCGCGCATGATTCGTTCAATGTTTGCCGCTACCTTTGGCCTGGCATGGTTGTTGAGCAGGAGGAAACCACTAATCCCATCCACAGTCATTTCCGAATCGACCTTTTTACGGTTGCGAAGAATGTTCCTAAGACTGTGGCAAACGGCTTCGGTCATGGGAATGAAACGGCAGCCATGCTCTGTTTTCGTCTTTTCCACAAAGTACTGCCCGTTGTTTTTTATCAGCAGCTGACGTTCTACCCGGATTCTGCGATTCTTAAAATCTAAATCATTTAGGGTCAGACCGCAAAGCTCGCTCACGCGCATCCCTGTACCCAGCAATAGGAGAAACTCATCATAATACTTGCTGTATGTCTTGTCCTCATGAATAAAGCCCATCCATATTCTCTGCTGTTCCTCTGCCAGGGCAACCCTCGGCTTGGAATCATTTGGAATAACCTCTGCCAGCTTAAAATCAAAGGGGTTTTTACGGATGACATCTTCCTGATATGCCATTTGAAATGCAGGCTTCAATACACCCCGGACTCTTGCTGCTGTATGATAGCCGCGACCATCCTGAGTAAACTGTAAAAACCATGCTTGGACATCAGATATTTTGACATCCCGTATCAACAGGCGGCCAAAGTCATATCGATTCAATAAGGTGATAACGAAATCGTATCCTGCCCGGGTATTATACCGAACACCCTGCTTGAGATTGGTGTATCGCTTTACAAGATCAAGAACTGTAATTTCACCGGCGGCGTAGTGAATGCCTGCATCTAAACCCCTTTGAATTTCCGCTTCTTTCTTCCGCAATTCCTGCAAATCAGGAGCGTAAATATACTTCCGCTTTCCGTTTTTGTCTGGATAACGATATTGATAGGTGTGGTCTTTCCGCTGGCTCTCTCCCGTCCGTAAAATTCTTCCTTTGTCATCTCTGCGTTTTTCGGACATTGTCAAACTCCCTTCCTTTGGGAAAGAGCCTTGATTTGACAGGACAATAATATCACATAAGGCTCTTTGATACAATCTTCTAAATGGAGTACGATTCTTCTATAAATTGATCCAACAGACGGCGTTTAATCAGCCGTTTATGTCCTACCCACAAAACGAAACCGCATTGTTCACTGTTTGTGATTTCACGAAGCTTATTGACTCCGATCCCGCTGTAAGCTGCAGCTTCCTCCAACGTTAAATTCGCCTTTTCCCATATAGGAACTTCAAAACGCATATTACACCACCTCCTCCTGACTAAAAACTGTCTTCCAATTTGCCATCTTTTAAATGTTCGTGCCGCTTAATCCACAGTAAAATTTCCTTCTGCATGCTGCAGGACAGCCATGTCATATCCTGATAGCAGCTTCGGAGGTAATCCCAGAATACATCCTCAGCCTCTTCTCCATACAAGCACCTGATTTTATATAGCGTTGGGAACAAGCCGCTGCCATGTTTGATATGCCGGATATGCTGGTTCAACGCATTATCTCTGGGGCTTGGAGCGTATAAACGCGGCATTCTGCTTCCGACGGCAATATCTATAAGGGCTTTTGTATATTCAGTGCATTCACCGGTGCCGCAATCAAAAAAGCGGTATTTCTGCGTAATCAGCTGCGCAATATAGGCGTGCAAATCCTGTTCCGGCATATCTTCACGCAACATAGTTTCGGAAATCAGATGGGCATACTGCCCTTTGTACACGGCCTCGAAACGAATCCAGCTTTTGCATTTGACAGCTTCTGCACGCCTGTATCCATTTGTTCTGATCTGCTCCATCCGTTTATCATAAATGCGCAGAAAACTCTTTGTATTGGTTGACCGGCTGCCTATATAGAGTGTTTCCACATTATCGTTCCTTCCTGTAAAGGTGATTGTTTTAACCCTTTGACTGCCTTCATCGTTCTGCACAGCCAGCGTGCCATTGACTAAACCGGCATACAGCTGACTTAAAGATATATCGCTGTCAAAGTAATCTGCGGTTAAATCAATTCTGGACAATCTGACAACCCAATTCA
>CAYZTO010000200.1:0-2364 GCA_964481365.1 uncultured Parabacteroides sp.
GAACCCGACACCGAGGAACCGGACGACAAACCGGTGGTGCAATAGAAGGAGAAAAAACGGTATGGACATTATGGAAAAGGACATAAACAGCCTGCGCAGCGAGCTTGCGCGTGAAATCCTGAAAACGGACGACCTCGCAGTGCTGGCGGAAATCCGTAAAATGCTGGACGGGCTATGCACAATGGCGGCAGAAGGGCAGGAAACTTACGGGTTGGCTGCAACCGAAGCGGAAGAACAGGAATCTTATACGGAAGAAGGATTGCGGAACCGGATTCGCCAAGCGGAATCGGAAGACCCGGAGGGAACAGATTTGGAAGATTTCGCAGAAGAGTTAAGACATGATTTCTCATGGCTGCACGGATGAGGATAAGGGTAAAGAAAGAAGCAAAACGCCGGTTCAGGCAAATTCTACTTGAAGGAAAGAAATTATTTGGTGTGCGTGTTACGAACAGGCTTTATGAAACCTATATCCATGATTTGGAATTGCTTTCGCAAAATCCGTTGATGGGACAAATCGAGCCGATATTGCTTAATGAGCCTTTTGTTTACCGGGCATTGCCCATACATGGACATTATAAATTAATATACAGGATAGACAAGGACATTATTTATGTTGTCGATATTTGGGATACCCGGCGAGAGCCAAAGAAATTGGCAGACGAGCTAAATGATTAAAGATGTCAAACAAAGCGCATGACGCCGAGAATATAAAAACAAGATTAACAATTAAACGAAATTAGATGAGCAGAAAACTTTTGGTCCTCCTGTTGCTGTTGGCAGTGGCAGTGGGCAACGCGGAGGCGCAACGCGGGAAACGGGCAATACAACGCATTGACCGTGAGGTCCAGGAAGCCGTGTTTATCCCGAAAGGCACGTGGATGGTCGGCGGTGCGTTTTCATATTCCGAGCACGACGAGGACAACCTCAACTTCCTCGTGCTGAAGGATATCACAGGCAAAGGGTACGACTTCAGCGTCAGTCCTTATGTCGGCTATTTCTTCCGCAACAATGTTGCGGCGGGTATACGCTTTTCCTACAACCGCGATTATCTGGACTTGCAAAACTTTGAATTGGACTTGGGTGACGACTTTAACATCAACCTCGACAACCTGTATTACCTGGAACATACGTTTGAAGCATCGGCATTCCTGCGAACATACATCCCCGTAGGGCGCAGCAAGATTTTCGGATTGTTCAACGAGCTGCGGCTTACATACGGCTACGGCACGGGCAAGAACTCGACGGGCACAGGCACAACCTACGACGGCACATTCGAAAAGGTGAACAACCTGCAAATCGGTATCGCCCCGGGCTTGACTGCCTTTGTAACCGACTGGTCGGCGGTGGAAGTCTCGGTTGGCGTGATGGGTTACAACTTCAAATGGACAGACCAGACGACAAACCAGGTGGAGACAGGCTCACGGCGGACATCATCAGGGAATTTCAAGATAAACTTGTTCTCGATAAACATCGGGATGACGTTCTACCTGTAACGCCCACCCTCCCCAAAACCATAACATGAAAATAATACAACGCAAAAACGTGCCGGGACGAAAGGACATCCGGCAGGATTTGAGGAATAACCCAACTCCGGCAGAGGCTGAGTTGTGGAAGAAGTTAAAAGAAAGACAGGTTTGCGGGTTGAAGTTCCGCAGGCAATTCGGAATAGGACCGTATGTGTTGGATTTCTATTGTCCGGAAATACATTTGGCAATAGAATTGGACGGCTCGGTACATGATTCGGGAGAAGCGATAATATATGACAAAGAGCGGACTGCATACCTGACGGAGGGATTCGGAATCCATGTTTTACGCTTCAGAAACGAGCAAATCTTTAAAGATATGGATTCAGTACTTGATGAGATTAAGAAGATGTTGGATTAATATAACAACCCCCTCACCCTCTACGAGGGAGCTCCCCCTATAAAACAGGGGGAGCAGATTAGTCCGTGAGAGTAAAAAGATAAACTAAACAGTATCTCTGCCCCTCCTGATTTGCAGGGGGTCGTGAGAGTAAAAAGACAAAGTATCCCGCTCCCACTGATTGTAGGGGAAGCTCCCTCAAAGAGGGGAAGGGGGTTCGAGCAAAAGAATAAAGCAAGTAACGAAAGCAAAAGATAAACTAAACAGTATCCCGCTCCCACTGATTGTAGGGGAAGCTCCCTCAAAGAGGGGGAAAGGGTTCGGGATAAAAGAATAAAGCAAATAACGAAAGCAAAAAGACAAACTAAATAGTATCCCGCTCCCACTGTTTTATAGGGGGAGCTCCCTCGAAGAGGGGAAGGGGGTTCGAGTAAAAGAATAATGCTAATAACAATAGAAACAAATAAGCAATGTTTGACATGATAAAGAAGCTGACATACA
>CAYZTO010000201.1:0-2346 GCA_964481365.1 uncultured Parabacteroides sp.
GTACGGGCCGCATATGATGCACAGCAGTGATTTCTCTTTACGGTCCCCTTAAATAACTTTTTCATACAGAAACAGCGCCATATACAGAAATCCTCTCATTTCCTTATATATGACGCTGTTTTTAACTTAACATATTTGATCGCGTACCGTGCTTCCCTTTACCAGACCAGGCATTTCAGTGTTTTCCCCGAAATAAAATTTTTTCTTATGGCAGAAACAGCCTTTATTCCAGATTCAGACGTTTCTGTAAAAACAGTGTGGTCAGCCCAAAGAATACCGCGCTGTAAATAATATTCAGAATAATATCCCAGGACAGCGCTCCTCCTGCTATGATTTCTCCGGAAGCGCCGGACGCGACCATGGAAATTCCCCAGATACTATCCAGTCTCACCCGAATGATTGTTACGACTATGACAATCACAATAAACGCCAGTATACTAAAGGTCTTTTTATGCTGTTTTGCAGATCCGCCGATTGCCATTGCCGTATACAGCAGCAATATACCGGAAACCGCGCCGGTCAGCAGTTCCAGAAAGAAACGTACCGCTCCCATATCAAGCGACGCAAAAAAATCTCTGACACCATTCATAAGAGTTGAAATCTGCGGCATGACCTCATGCATAATTCCGCCGGTCAGCAGAATCAGAACAAGAGAAACAGCAATCACAGCCAGACCCAGCACATTCCATATTACAGCGCTGATCATTTTACTGGCTACCAGCATCCATGTAGGTACTGGCAGGGTATGCATGAGATATCCCTCGCCCTTCAGAAGATTACGGTAAAACCTCTCCAGAATCAGAACAAATGTAACAATTGCCATTGCGATAATCATCACAATATATGCTACAAAAATGAAAATAAACGCAGCCATTCTGGCCTGCTCCAGACTGTTCCCTATCGCCGCCCCGGCGCTTTCTCCTGTCATATATCCCCGTCCGAGAATTCCCATCACCACTGACAGGACCAGAATAATAATATAAATCGCTCCGAACGTCCGCCCGGTGGATTTAAACTCGTATTTTAATAATTTCCCTAACATCTGAACACCTCCCGGAATAACTCGTCCACAGACTTTCCTTCTGTCTCTCTGATCTCATCCACTTCCCGATGACAGAGCACTTTGCCCTGGTTCAGAAATACTACCTCGTCCAGCACCCGCTCAATATCCGCAATCAGATGGGTAGATAATATCACCAGCGCATTTTCTGAATAGTTCTGAATAATTGTACTTAAAATATAATCCCTGGCAGCCGGATCCACACCGCCGATGGGCTCATCGAGAAAATAAATCTTTGCCTGACGGCTCATGGCCAGAATCAGCTGCACCTTCTCTTTGTTTCCCTTTGAAAGGGTCTTCAGACGGGCATTTTCCTTCAGACCCAGGGATACCAGCATCTCCCTGGCCTTTTTCTCATCAAAATCGCTGTAAAAATCCGCAAACATTCCCACCAGTCCGTCAATATTCATCCATGACGGAAGATAACTGGCGTCCGGCAGATACGAGGTAATTGCCTTACTATCCTTGCCAGGATGGTATCCGTCCAGAAGGATCTCCCCGGATGAGGGAACCAGAAGACCGTTGGCAATTTTTAAAAGCGTCGTCTTTCCGCTCCCATTAGGCCCCAGCAGTCCGACAATCCGTCCGCTTTCCAGGGAAAGATTTACCTGATTTAAAGCAAGAACATTTCCATAATCCTTGCATAGATTTTTACACTCCACCATTCTGCTCATTCTTTTCTCTCTCCTTCCCCGCTTCACGAATCAGCTCAATAATTTCTGTTTCATCAAACCCCAGATTTTCCATCTGCTTCAAAAATACATCTACAGCCCCTCTGGCCGCCTCTTTTTTCATCCTTAGGATTCTCCCTTCATTTTCAGTTACAAATCTGCCCGCTGTTCGCTGGGAATATAACAGTTCCTGCCGCTCCAGCTCCGCCAGGGCTTTCTGCATGGTATTCGGATTCACCTCCGCCTCGCCAGCCAGTTCCCGTACGGAAGGCAGACGCCCGCCCGGCTTATAAAATCCTGTCGCGATCCTGTTCTGGATCTGTTCAACCAGCTGCAGATAAATAGAACGGTCATTATTAAACTTCCATCCCAATTCTGTTCCCTCCTTCCCTTTCCCTGCAAAACGGCTTTCTACAGTAAAATTATCTGTGCCCGCCGTATCCTGTCATCATTGTATTATTGTATTACTCGCCTAGTACAATAATACTTTTCTTTCCCTTTGTCAATAGATTTCGTAAAATAATTATCAGGACAAGGCAACAAAATTTCAACTGCATCAATCCCCGGACTTTTTCCATAAAACTTCATTATAATACTCTCCTTTCTCACTTTTTA
>CAYZTO010000202.1:0-2332 GCA_964481365.1 uncultured Parabacteroides sp.
GTGGGTTATTTACTGGTAAAGGACGTTTACGGACGTTATCTTCTGGTCTTCAAATCTCGCAAATTTGACTCTCTCGGAAGGTGCGGCAACGGGAACGTCCACGTGGGATGTATTATTATCGTGTGGATAGCTGTATCCATGCCATTTATAATATGTCACGGCGTGGGCTAACTGCGTTGCTTATCCTGAGAGAGAGGCAATGCGAGAGCCTGAAGACCGGGATAAGCGAGAAGTAGAGACTCCCACGTCTTTTTCTTGTATCTTATCCAACCATTTGCTTACAGCCTGACTTCGGGAGTTCTGTCGGGCAATAAAACTTTTGTCGTTATGGAAAATAACAAGAAGAACGAGGAACTCCAGTCACGCCGGGATTTCTTTAAACGTTTAGCATCAGGTACGCTTCCAATCCTTGGCTGCATTGTTCTTTCGAGCATTCCTGTGATTGGTAATGCCCATGAAAGTAAGGTGCAATCAGGTTGCTACTATGGTTGCTCTACTGAATGCTCTGGAGCATGCACTGGAGGATGTATGGGTTGCAAAGGAACTTGCACGGGAGGTTGCCAAGGCATATGCGGAGGAAACTGTATGGGTTCATGCTCGGGGACATGCTATGGGACATGCAGTGGAGGGGCAAGACCAGCTTTTTGAAAAAACACGTATTTGGCGAAACTATTTCAATACAGCATAATTGGAATTTCGTCACTATCGTTTTATGGAGATAAAGTATAGGCATGAGCCTTGGCAGTCGGGAATAGCCAAAAACATCACGTTCATCGTCACGAAGGACTGCCAGTTGGCCTGTAAGTATTGCTACCTCGTGGGGAAAAACTCGAAAGAGCGAATGCCCTGGGAGGTAGCCAAACAGGCCATTGACTACATCCTCGGCCACGAGGAGGACATGCGCGAAGAAAGCGTGGTATGGGATTTCATCGGTGGAGAGCCTTTCTTGGAAATTGACTTGATTGACAGGATTTGCGATTACCTCAAGGTTGAGATGTACAAGCGTAACCACCACTGGTTCAACTCTTACCGCTTCTCGTTCTCTACTAACGGCATAAACTACCACACGGAAAAGGTGCAGCGGTTCATCAAGAAGAACCGCGAACACCTTTCGATAGGCATCACCATCGACGGGACGGAGAAGAAGCACGACCTCAACCGCATTTACAAGGGCGACGGGCGCGGCTCTTACGCCGACGTGGTGCGCAACATCCCGCTTTGGCTGGAGCAGTTTCCCGGTGCGGGCACGAAAGTGACGATAAGCAGCGCGGACATTCCCTATATAAAGGAGAACGTGATGCACCTGTATTCGCTCGGCATCCACGAGGTGAACATCAACTGCGTGTTCGAGGACGTGTGGCAGGAAGGCGACGACCTGCTGTTTGAAGACCAGCTGATGCGGCTGGCCGACGCAATAATCGACGGCGGCTATTACAAGGACTACGCCTGCTCGTTCTTCTCAGAGCATCTTGGCAAGCCGCTCGATTGCGTGACGCAAAACCAGAACTGGTGCGGCGCGGGCAGGATGCTGGCCGTCGACGCCGAGGGCAACTTCTATCCATGCACGCGCTTCGCCCAATATTCGTTGCGCGAGAAGAAAGCTTGGATAATAGGCAACATCCACGACGGGATCGACAAGAACAAGCTGCGCCCGTTCCTTACGCTCGACCGTTGCACGCAGTCGCCGCAAAAGTGCATAGACTGTGAGGTGGCCGAGGGTTGCGCATGGTGTCAGGGCGAGAACTACGATGCCGCCGACACGCCGACAATCTACCAACGCTCCACGGCCATCTGCCTGATGCACAAGGCGCGGGTGAGGACCAACAATTACTATTGGAACAAGCTGTTCCGCAAGCTGGAGCTTGAAGACGCGCGCGGGGAATATGAAGAAAGCAAGCCAAAGTTGAATCCGCAGACCTGCTGAAGCCATGATACAATACCTTATTATATTGCTAGACGACACGTCGGTGTCGTTCTGCCACTACGGCAACAGCCGCAAGGAACGCCGCCTGATGCCCATCGAGACATTGAAGGCCGGCATTCTCTACGGCATGAAGGAAAACCTGAACATACAGTTTGTGTACCCCGGCTATGACTTGCCCGGGGAGTGGAACGAGGCAATAGAGACGATAGACCACTGCAAAATAAGACCGGCGGACAAGGCCGGCGACACGGACGTGGTGGTGATTGACGGCATTGCTGAGGCGGACGGCGTGAGCGTTTGCAGCGGCGCGACTTACGTCTTGCGGCTGACCAAGCAGGAAATGTTTGCGGGGCACGATGCCATCGTGAGGCTGCTGGGAAACGCCTTGCGCCTGAATGTGGTGCTGAC
>CAYZTO010000203.1:0-2332 GCA_964481365.1 uncultured Parabacteroides sp.
AGCGGCAGGTGATATAGTCCATCGAAACATCAAAATAATCCGCATACCCGATCAGTATCGATAGGAACCGCATATTCAATATCGGTTTTAGCTGTTAGACCGGCGTTGTATAATCGAAGCTGCTTCACGCTCCCATTATGGTGCAGGCTGATATACGCGCTGCTCGTGTGTGCTTCTTCAGGAAGTCCATGCTTTCCCTCTATACCGACAAGAACTTTTATTCCCTCAATCAGATCTACAGTCTGATAAGTGTAGGGAACAGGATTACCCACCGCAAAGATACCTCTACCGCCCATATCAGCGCACCACCTTTCGAGATGCTCGATAGTCCACAAAGACGATATTCCCTTGCATTTCTGGAAGTGGTTCGCCAAAGCAGATAATGGTTTGAGGATTCAGCTTATTCATCATCGTTTCATAACCGCGCAGGAATGAAACCTTTGAACATCTGCATCCCAGTGTGCTGATGGCCACAACGGCGTTCTGTTCCACTCCATCAAAGCAGAAGTCAAAGCTGCGAGGCGTACTCCAGCTGATCGTAGGGATAACTGTCAGGCCATTACTCTGCCAATAGGCCCCTGCCCAAGTCTCTACGCTTTCTCCGATCCTTCATTTTCATGGCGGTTCTTGATGTATTTCCCACTTTTTATCCTCGCGTCAGCGGGCTTCGGTTCATCATCAGGGATTGCCCATTGGTTTCCAATTTTCACAGCACCGGGTATGCGTGATTCGCTACATAATATCTGAATACGCCGTGGTGTAATACCCCATCGTTCGGCAGTTTGTGCCACAGATAAATATTTCATTATCATATCTCCTGTCGCAAATAGACACCCATTTTATAAGGAATGTTTGCTCATTCTGTTGTCAGATCATTGTCACGCAAAAATTCAATAAAACTGTCCATGATCCTCCTATTGCGCTCTACAATATCTGCCTCTGTAAAATCAGCAGCCGTCTTGGCCAGTTCGACGAGCTCATGGATTTTTGTTCCATCCTTCTTTTGCCCGCACTTTGTAAAACCGAGGTAATATTTTTTCTTATCTTCAAAGCGGTAATCAGCTGCGCCGATATTGATGCGCTTTTCCAGCAAAGCCTTATTTCCAAGAGATTCCAAGTTCTTGGCATCAGAAAGAGACTTCTCTTTGTCCTGCCTATTGCGGGCATAGATATGTTCTATCTCAAATACCGTTTCCAGAGACAGCAATTCCTGCTCATTGTCATGGAATGCCCACCATGCGATCATAGCTTTCGTGATTGGACGCGCATTACTAAAAACAAAGTTGGAAAACATACTATCAACTGTTACGGGATTAAATTTGTATTCGTTGAAAGTCACAGGTTTGCCAGTAACGATATTTACCATTTCAGCGTATACCGGAGTACGCAGCGCGTTTACGCCGGGATTTGTGACCGCATAAGTCCAAATAAAAGCCGTGATTTTTTTCAGAAACTCGTAAAAAGCGTCTTCGTCCAGCGTTCCATCCTGCTGCCTATTCTGCATAAAGTAGACGGAGACAAAATATGTCCACATGCCGTTCGGCGCATAGTTTAGCACAAACAACCGACGCAAAACACGGTCAGAAAACCGACTATTCTCCTGATTAGACACATCATTCCAGAACTGAGCCAAAATTTCCAAATCACTGAAAGTGTCTTCGCTCTTTAATAAGGCATAGCTGTCCTTCTCATAAAATTTACGCAAAGCTTCGGTCGTTGACGATTTGATACCCTGTTTTGCACGAACATAATACATATAGCGGGTAAAGAGTTCATCCATCGGTGTACCCGAAATAGGGTGAAAAATTGTCTCGCACAATTCATCGAGTTCCTTCCACCGTTTGGTAAATTCATCCTTCTTACCCAGCTTCGAATAATACTTATAAATTTGCGCTTTGAAAATATCAGCATCCGATAAAGGTTTGCCACGATCATTTAATGTTGAAAAGATGCGGAGCGCGGTATCCTGCGATTCGGCTTCAATGGGCAGCAGAATGCAGTTGTTCAGGATTCGAGTGGGCATGTAAATGAAATATCCAGGAAAGCCATTTAGGAACTCTTCAATTTTCGTTTGGAAGAATTTATAGTTCGTCGCATATTTGCTCCGGTGATTTTTCTGTACCGTGCCAGTACACAAAATCTCAAGGAACTCGTCTTTATCTTTATCAGTTGCGACTTCGGAATCAATTTTCAATGCATTCATATCCGGCTTTCCGAGTTCATTGGTTTTCCAGATGCATTTTTCAATGTCCTCTCTGGTGGAGCGAGAATCCTCGTCCTGCATATTTCCAAAACGGACATAGAAAGCTCGCAGTAAAAGCATCAATGTAGT
>CAYZTO010000204.1:0-2311 GCA_964481365.1 uncultured Parabacteroides sp.
TCTTCAGCAGGACTATCCACGGGCGGGATCCCTTCGCTGCCATCAAGCCGGTCTATTATATCGGCATCCTCGCCAACGACTTCCGTTGGGACAACCAAATGGACTCCTGGGATGACCAGTACATCTCACGGTTCTCATTTCGCGAAGATTCCAAACTTTTCTGTCCACTTCCGGATTTTTCGCTTAATTTTGTGGAACTGAACCGCTTCGACAAGCAAATTCACGAATGTACCGCATATATGGACAAGTGGTGCTTCGCCCTCAAGAACCTCGGGAGAATCGAGAAACTGCCGCCTGAACTCCAGTCCGAGGTCTTCGAGAAGCTATTCACCGCGTGCGAAATCGAGAGGTTCACTCCGCAACAGAAACAGGAATACGAAGAGCTTATGAGAACAGTTGACGATTACGAGAGCATCATCTACACTGCGCACTTAGACGGTGTCGCTGAAGGAGAAGCCAAGGGACGTGCTGAGGGGCGGAACGAGGCTATGGCCGAGGTTGCCAAGAACATGAAAGTCACGAACATGCCGGTAGCGGACATTGCAACCTTTACGGGACTGTCCTTGGAGGAAATAGCGGCTTTGTAAAACATCTTTTTTACCCCTCAGTCTGCTGTCGCAGACAGCTCTCCGGGGAGCCGTGTCGGAGCCACGCCTACGGCTTCGCTTGCGCCATCGCACTAGCCCGCCGTCGGCGTTTTTCCGTATGGAATCTTTGTCCCCAGCCTCTGGGGTTTTCTGGCAAGTGGCCTTGTATTCATCGTTTCGCCAGCGACCAACTGTTGCTACGGTTCTTCTGCATCGCTCCGCTGAAAAGTTCCAGCCCCGGCCCCTGCGCTTCGCTACGCCCCCGCCGGCAGGCCTGCTACGCAGGGAGGTCAAGCGAGGGCCGATTTTGGGTACGTATTGACGAAGTTGGGGACAAATTGGGCTTTTCATCCCAAGTTCCTGTGAATGCCTGTTTTCTGACAATGGGTTCATCCGGAAAATTGGTGTTGGGAGGCAGGACGATTACCTTGAAACATGCTTCACCGAAAAATTTCGCATATCGGGGGAAACTGATGCCAGAATTGGTGCAGGCCCTTCGCAGGATCAGAGAAAACAACCTTACCGAGGCACACGAAAAAAAGATGTCGCAGTTATTGCACGAGACCCCGGAGGAAGAAAGTATCGAACACCTCCCTGCTGGGGTATCAGAATACCTTTTTCTATCCCTTATATCTCGCGTTGTGGTATCAAGTGTGTCTGTTCCATATAATTCCGGCAAGCTTATACTTGAAAATATTCCAATTATTTCTATCTTTGTAATATCACTATTGATAACTTAGGCCAACTGATATTTCAATCACTTTATAATAAGGAAACATGGAACTAATCAAATGTAAAGGCTGTGGCAATATGCTTTCAAGCGAGGCCGAAACCTGCCCGAAGTGTGGCTCCTCTATGGAGCAGGTAACCATTGAAATAGCCCTTGAACTGACAGAAAACGTACAAAAAAACGATGAGTCGGGTGGTTGCCACGAAGAATTGGCAGCGGTCCGGGAAGGTGGCTTGTTTGGATTTATAAACAAGAATGGTGAGGAGGTCATTCCTTGTATATACGATCGGGCAGAGGATTTTTCAGAAGGATTGGCAAAGGTTATGAAAGCCGGCTTGTATGGCTGTGTAAACGAGAATGGTGAGGAGATTATTCCTTTTATATACGATGAAATAGAGTTTTGGGGAGAATTGGCGGCGGTTCGGAAAGGTAACTTGCGGGGAATTATAAACAGGAAGGGAGAAGAGGTCATTCCTTGTATATATGATGGTGCATGGTCTTTTTCAGACGGCTTGGCACCGGTTAAGAAAGGCGACTTCTGGGGATATATAAACCAGAATTTGGAGGAGGTCATTCCTTGTATATACGATGATGCGTGGTCTTTTTCAGACGGATTTGTGAGGGTTAAGAAAGGTGGCTTATGGGGAATTATGAACAGGAAGGGTGAGGAGCTTGCTCCTTGTATATACGATGAAATGGAGTTTTTTTTAGGAGGCATGGCAGCGGTTCAGAAGGACGGCCTATGGGGATTTATAAACGAGAATGGTGAAGAGATTATTCCTTGTAGCTATGATGATGCAGGATATTTTTATGAAGGACTGGCAAAAGTTCAGAAGGGCGGTTTGTGGGGATATATAAACTGGAATGGTGAAGAGGTCGTTCGTTGTAGATACGATGAAGCAGAGGATTTTTCAGAGGGACTGGCATTAGTTAAGAAAGGCGGCTTGTGGGGATTTGTAAACAAGGATGGTGAAGAGCTTGCTCCTTGTAAATA
>CAYZTO010000205.1:0-2300 GCA_964481365.1 uncultured Parabacteroides sp.
TGGAACGCCCCATAGCCTGTGCCGTTTTTAAGATGCAATTTGGCGTGTTTGTGGAACCGTTCTTCGCATAAGACACAAGCGTATCACCGAAAGGTGTTGCTTGCCCATACTGTCGCGCAAGTTCGGCTTTTAGTGCTTTGTCTCGCTCGGATAGCGGCTCAAGCGGTTTGCGTCTTGTAGTCAGAACGATTTCCTCCGCACGCCACCTCTCTGCAGCATCCCCGCCTCGTGCGACGAAGTCATTCATCAGTTTACACAGATACGGATGCACTTGCGCGGTGTCAAGCATTATGTTGCCAGAATCGACATCTTGGCATTTACCGGCGTAAGCCAATAACAGCGAATACTCGAGATACTCCAACAATGTCTGCCTGCCGGACTGAGTCCAAAACATGTCATTGCTGCTTCGATCCTGTTTCTCACGGATCAAAATGTCCCCAATGAGTTTTGCGCACAGTTTAGGCGTTCTGCCATATTTGCGATGTGCTAAAATCGGTGCCAAGCAGTCCGGTAGCGCACTATTTGAGCTCTCGAGATCCACCAATATTCCGCGTCCTCCGAACTTTCCGAACAGAGAGCCGTCTGCGTCTAAAACGACCAACGGGCCATCAATCGTATCCAAAGAGCCAATAATATATTCTACGGTGTTTTCCCTCTCTTGTTTATCGCCTATCAGCGCGCCTCCGTGTTTTACGATATCCTGCATCGAAAAATCTTTAATCCATTCTGTCACGTCAATCTCTCCTTTTCATTGCTATAAATTCAAGATAAAAACGTTAGATTGGTGCTCTCTCTTGCCTATGTACATGCTGGCATAAAAATGCCGAGCTAAACAAGGGGTTTGGAAGAAATTTTTAAAAATTTATGTGGGAATTTTTATCAATGAGAAAATAGAAGGGATGAAGGAGTAGTGTATCAAGGAATTTATCAAGGATTCGATTCCTCTATGTAACAAGGGATGTTTTTTGTCATTGTGTATACAAGGACATATCTTTTTGCCAAGTTTCCTTATATTACCATGATAAAAAATAACGGCGAAGATCGCCGTCATCAGTTCCTTAATAGATTAGAGTATTATTAATTTTGGTTAAGTTTTTCAATTATTGAGAGAAATTTATACATAGATCCTCGCTTGCCGGATTCAATCAGAATTTTCTCCTTATTTTTACCTATCAGATAAATTCTATAATAACCATGGCAAGCCTCGATCAGGAATTTGCTGTCGGGGAGATGCATTTCTACTTTTTTTAAACAGGAGGGAGAGCTTTTGCTGCCATTCTGTGAACAGCACCAACATTCAGAATCATATTTCTGCAAGTTAAGCTCAGATGAAAAGGGGCTTTGACGTGAAGCAAGTTCGGCGTAGAGTATTCTTATCAGCTTTTGTATTTTTCTTGCAGTAAATCGGTCTATCAATGCGCCTACTTCCATTTGTTCTAATTCTTCTCTTTCTATCATGTTTTATCTCCTTATGTACTGGCGATAACAACGCATACCGCCATGAATTTTTTGTTGCTATGAATAAGTGTATAAATTAAAAAATATGTTAATTCGAAATACCCATTTTTTACATCAAAATACAGCATAAGGCTGCCAGTGGCAGTCTAACCAGACACATGGGACGGATTGGACAGGTTCTTTGCATTATTCTCAGAATTTTTTAGAAAAAAATCTATGGTGTAGGTATAAAAAAGGTAGAGAAGACGCTCAGCGTAGAAGAACGTAGTTGTGGAGGCTTGCCTGTTACGTTATAATCATTTAGCTGAACAGATAACACATTTCATTGTTACGCAGTGGGCACCGTCGGCGACGTTGTGCCGATGTGGTGAGGTGTGGAATTAAAATAACATCAGTAATAAGCTGACAGTGGTGCTCATTGCGTATTTATTGTACTGGTGCTAGATACTGTCCTTATACGTTTTTGGATATTTTAACATAATCTATCGTCGACAGTGTCTAGCAGGTTTTTGTTTGATTGCTTCATTGCCGCCTATAGTATGAGAGATAGTGCTATATTAGGAAAGTATAATATGGTCAGTTGTTTTTATCACATTTACACGCAACTGCCTATACTACTTTATCTATACGCCCCCGTACGCAGTTCGGATGATGTCAAAGCGGCCCGCCCCCCGCCGCAGTACAAGCAGATCCCCCAAGTCGGCCATCTCCCCTGCGCGGGGGATCTGTTCTGTGATTGTGAGTATTTCTGGCCAGAGAATAGATTGTGCCCTTAATATTACAGCAGCTATAGCTTTGCAAGTTGCTGCACCGCTGCGACCTTAAGATCGGGAGCTAGGTGA
>CAYZTO010000206.1:0-2259 GCA_964481365.1 uncultured Parabacteroides sp.
ACTGTTTAAGCAGTAAAGCCGATTTGTCGTTTTGATGTTTTCGATGCGGCCGGGATTTCAATATCCTCTGCACACAATGTTATGATGTCTTCGCTGGTAACCAGGTCAAAATCCTTTTCAAGCAGCCGGGTTGCCTGGCGTATCTTTGCCTGTTCGATCACATTGCGCACATATCTGCCGTTGCCGAAATCGTCCGTGCTTTTTGCCATGCTGAAAATGTCAAGGAGTTTTCTTTCCGCGTCCTCCGTAAATTTCATCCCTTTTTTCGATGCGATTAAGCCGGCAATCCGGCAAAGTTCATCGGAACTATAGTCCGCGAATGGGATATGGAACGCAATTCGGGAGCGAAGACCCGGATTTTTTTGCAGGAATGTCTCCATCTGGTCGGGATAACCGGCAAAAATGACGATTACATCTTCCCGATGGTTTTCCATTTCCTGCACGATAGTATTAATTGCTTCATCCCCAAAGGAGCCGTTTCTGCCGTCGACGAGCGAATAGGCTTCATCTATAAACAGCACGCTGCCTTCAGCTTCCTTGAATTTCTTCTGAATGATGGGAGCCGTCCAGCCGACATATTTCCCGACAAGGTCGCCCCGGCCCACTTCAATGAGATTTCCTTTTGACAATAGGCCGTTTTCCTTCATGATTTTCGCGAAAAGCCTTGCCACGCTCGTTTTTGCGGTGCCCGGATTTCCGGTGAATACCATATGCATGGCAGGGCGGTCTGCTTTCATACCCTTATCCGCAAACAGTTTTTGTGCCTTATAGTAATTCAATGCTTGATTTATTAGCTTTTTAGCGCCATCAAGACCAACCATCTCCATGAGTTCATTATAGGCAGAGCCTTTTGGAGCCGCCTTCGCCACTTCGCTTTTTACCGTGGCAATCTCCTGATACTGCGGATAGATACTGGTTTTCAGCTCATAGTTATACCAAGCGTCAAACAGGCCGCGAAGCTCCGGGGCAAGATAGCCTTTATCCGGCTCCAGTTTTGCGAAGAGCTTTTGGTCTGCCTTAATTCCCTGCTCGGAAGCCAGCATTTTTAAAAATTGGGCCGCCCGGTCGGCGTATACGAAGTCCTCTTTCAGTTCCACAAAACTGGTATTGCCAAGGTTCTCATAAAACAGTGCTTTTGATGTCGTGCACTCCCGTGGAAGGCAAAATATGGTCAGCACCTGATTGCAATATTTCTTCATGGTTTCGCACATAAGCTCAACCGTTTCCCGGCCGCAGGCGGCATAATCGTCTTCCGTATCGTCATCCGCAAGATACCTGACGATCACCGTGCCTCCAAAACAGCTTTTGTAAAGACAATCATAGAATGCTTTTGAAAGATCTTGCCCCGGCCCAAATTTCAGCACATAGAATCTTTTACTGTACAGGCGTTTTTTAGTATATAATGCCTGAAGCAAAAGCCTGTACATTCTTTTCCGAATATCAGAGTCGTCCGTCTGTATCATATAGTGAACCGGATGGCCTATGGCGTTGCTTTTTGCTTTTCCGGCATAAATACGATCCAATTCGGGAATCAGCGTTTCATTGGAAAGGAGCTTGTCCGCGGCAGAATACACCTCTCTTTTGGAAGCATCTTCTATCAAAGATTCATAATATCTACCTTCTCCTGGGAATCGGTATCGGTGAGTTAATTTAAGCAGCCCAAATTGTTCCAACACCTCATCATCGTCCGGTATGTAATCACGCTGACTTGCTCGCTGGAGCAAAGTGTGCATGGCGTCGAAAGTAATTTCTTCCAAACGTGTGTCTTTTAACTCAATCCCAACCTCTTTTATGTATTCTTCAATCCGTTTTTGAACATTCCGATAATCTTTGGAGATCATGCCGATTGTAACTGTATCTTGAGAAGCATCCGTTACGAAAAAAAATGCTTCACGCTGTAATTTTTGATTGAAGGCAGCGCTTTTCAAATAGATTTTTCTGATTTTTTCCTGCATTATCCGTCGGCTGTCATTTTCCTGAGACCATGTTTCACATGACGCCAGTCCTTCATATTTAAAAAATAGCATGACATTTTCCTCCACCGTCTCGTTTCGTTCTTCCCGAAGCTAATATAACATCTGCTATGTACCAAATATAGGACACCGAAAAAAGGGCTTTTGAATCGCTTTAAATGCTTTATGAGCTTTTTTGCGTTGTCGCAACAACATGGCTTTCCTGATAAATTATTTCATCCGCCAAATCTTTTAGTTTTTCATACAATTTTCAATCTTCTGTTTTATATTAGTGCCGAAAAAAAGA
>CAYZTO010000207.1:0-2256 GCA_964481365.1 uncultured Parabacteroides sp.
TTTTTTCGAAAGAAAATTTATACCAAACCACTATCCCGCTAATAAACAGGGACTTGCATGGTGAAAAATTTTCGTGCTGAGTCTATTTTTCTTTCAATGCAGCCCCATCTTTGAATGCATTCCCTACTTTTTCGCCAATTACAAGGTATGAATTGTGTACCGGGTCGAAAGAAATCGGGCGCAATTTAGCGGGGTCTATCTTTCCATTGCCGTCGAGGATGCTTTCATCGGCAGAGACATTAACAATCTTGCCTACCAGATGGCACGCATCCGCATCGTAGGATATTACTTCGCATTCCACAGCCATAGGCAGCTCGGCTATGAGAGGCGCGTTCACAAATTCAGATTTCACGGCATGGAATCCTGCCTTCGCAAATTTGTCGGGGACTTTGTTTGCAGATACAATGCCCACGAAATCGCAGGAAACGACCTTGTCTGCCGTTCCCATGCTCAGGGTGAAGGCTTTTGTCGCGAGCAAGTTCTTTACTGTCTTGTGCCCCGCGCTCAAGCAGAGGTGGATTTGGTCGTCATAATAGATTCCGCCCCATGCGGCGTTCATGGCATCGGGATTCCCGTTTTCATCGTATGTCGCGATAATAAACACAGGCTGTGGATACGTCCACGGTTTTGCTCCAAAGTTTTTTCTCATTTCTGTATCTCCTTTTTATGTATTTGTTTTTAATACCGGCATCAAAAGTACGCAGATTTGGCATCGGTTGGACTGCATCATTGGGCATATTTAACAAAAAACCGGGCAGCGGATTCTCCCCGCATACCCGGCTTTCACTTCTGTATTAAAATTACACCAATGCTTACTTCACTTTCAGCTTCGCCTGAGCCTCTCCTTGCCCGCTAATTGCCCGGATAAGGTAGATGTTGCCCGGAACACTGATTGTACACGTCGTGCTACCTATGTTCTGCCTGTGCGCAACCATCTTGCCGCTCAAATCGTACACCAACACCTGCTCCAGATTGTCCGATGCCGTGGAGACAACGATTATTTGCCCGGCGTAGGGCGAATAGATGCGGATGTCGCTCTCGACCGAGATGCTTTCTTCGGTCGTCAGGCTGTAACGCCCGTGGCTGCTGCCGGTCAGGTTGAGGGTATAGCTGTCGCTCGTCAGTTCTGTGCTGCTGCGTGTAACAGCATCATAGAGGTACAACGATGAGGTGAGTTGCGAGATGCCCTCTATTGTCAGCTCAACATCTTCGTTGTCGTCGGCATAGACACCGAGCGGCACATTCGAGTAGTCGTGGATTACGTTCACTGCCGAAGCATAGTTCCCTGCCACAGTATAAACCGTAGGCGCATCAAGCTCCGAATCAAGCAAGACAACGGCATCTTCTTCCGCGTCATACTGGTTCGAGGCATCGCTCCGTTGGATTACGGCAGCCCGGCTCGTCCCTGCCGCGCTCTTGGCGGTGATGGTAAGCTGCGGGTTGGTTGCTACGTATGAACGGGTATAAAGATTTTCATTCGATTCAGCCGTAGATTTGGTCGCCATCATGTCCGTAGTGAATGTGATTGTTTTATTCTCACCAGCGGAACTGCTCAATTCCACGAAGAACGCCGTCATGGGGGCTACATATCCCGTCGTACCGTAAGCGGTTTTAGAGTCATCCCAATCCACATCAGGCGTTCCGGCAACTACGCTGCTGCTTTCACGGTCTAATATCCAGAATTTACCTTGAACAAGGTTTGTATTCTTTGCAAAGAAAGCACTCATATTCAAGTACGCCATATACGGATTGCCAACCAAATAATGTTTCCCGTCGCCGTCCACATCCGTATCAAGCGTGATGGTCACTTCATCATCTGCCAGCTGCCCGTTATCTGTTCTATCTTCGGGGGCATCATACAACGCCTTTGTCACATACGTATATTCTGTATCTGCCTTGGGCAAACGAACCTTTACATCCTGTTCCTCAACCCGTGCATAGAATCCTTTGCCAACGCTGTATGGAACCCACACGTCATTGTATTCGATGCTCCAGTTGGATTGGACGACATCCACACTATCACTTGTTGTACCATATTCTTTTGTCGAATAGCTTACTGCCTTATTCCATGCTTTCTGGTAGAATGCCGGATTCCAGCGGTTATAATCAGTCTCATTATAGGTAATGTGGTCAAACGCCGGGGTTTCCTGCTTTCCATTACCACTTGGCGCATACATATCCCCTGCATAAACGCCTTTCAACGGCGAGGACATCCAGTAAGGTGTGCTTTTGGTCATCTCAAACTCTACCCGTGCC
>CAYZTO010000208.1:0-2212 GCA_964481365.1 uncultured Parabacteroides sp.
TAGATGTAGCCCGAGTCAATCTATACGGCCGGCCCATAGGCTCTGTACGCTGGGATCAAAGATATGAAGTCGGGCACTTCGATTACCTACTCCTACGAACAGGCGTTCGCCGTGATGCGCGGGCTGCGGCTCAGCTACAAGGAAGCGCAGGAGATGTTCCGTAGAATGGTGTTCAATGTCGTGGTACGCAATCAGGATGACCACACGAAGAACATTTCCTTTCTTATGGACAAAAACGGGAAATGGCGACTGTCACCGGCCTACGACATGGGTTACGCCTATAATCCCGACGGCAAGTGGACCTCAGTTCATCAGATGTCGATAAACGGCAAATTCAGTGATATTACCAAAGACGACCTGCTCGAATGTGCGACCAAGAACAACATCAAGAATGCCGCAGGAATTATCGACGAAATCTGTCAGGCGGCATCCAAATGGCCGGAAATCGCCCGGGAATGTGAAGTCCCGCAAAACTTGTAATCTCCCTATAAAAACAGATATGTAAATGATATATGGAATGGCTTGTTCAATCTCGCCTTCACGCTGTCATCCCTGGACAGATTTGAAATACCCCAGTCTCCGCCAAGCATAAGTTGCAGTCTTTTCCACCTGACACCGGCTCCAACGCCCCAAAGTACATTGAAACGGCTGACATCACCTTCCTCATATAAATTAGATTTCCATTCATTCCACGCATTTCCTCTCCAGCTATCCTTATAAACATATGTGTATGAGAGTGATATGTCAAAGCTGGGACCTGTATAGAGGAACACACTCAGATCTGGAATAATTTCGTAGCGGTATTGCAGCCTCAGAGGAACGGACAAAGTATGCTCAGATCCGGAAATTTTCAAATAGTAAGAATCATCATCTCCACTCTCATAACTTGATGTAGACAATTCATAGTAAAGTCCCGTCTGGATGCCAATGCCGTAACGAAACTCCGGTGCCCAGTACACTCCAGCCCTAAGAGAAGCCGAAGTTTTCTTGTACTCATCATCGCCGAAATATACCCAAGGAGATTTGGATACATCTCTACCTTCTACTTCCTTGAGTTGCTTGCTGGTATAAGCGATAGAGATTCCGAGAGGATGGTTCCCTAAGGGCTCGGGATTGAATTTTAACCCACCGCTCTTTTTCTGACTGCCGGATGAGCGTGTTCTTTCAGGCTCAGTGTTAAACACCTGCGCGTCCCCATTGGCATAAAGTATAGTCGCTATCTCGGAAGCGTTTAGTATAAAAGTAGGACCGTCCACGTAGTCAGCCTTTTTGTAAGAAACTTCAGTCGATGAAACCGAAATAATTTTGGCATCAATTCTTTGGGAATTTTTTAGGACAATTATGTCCTGCGCAGAAGCAATCGTGATAGCAGAAAACACGAGACAAAGTGTAGTGAGGAATCTTTTCATAACGTGAATAGTTTTATATCCTTCGTGTTCTGCCAAATTTAGCGAACAATTTGAGAAACACAAAGAAGTATTATGTCTTTTCACGCTTGTTTGTTTTGAGAAGTGAAATTAAAACCCTATCATTGCTCTTGGAAATAGGAGCAGCTTGTATTTCCCCTCTATTCGTCGGACGATTCCGCTCTTCTGCTCCAGTACCGGGCGTTGAAGACAACCCAGTCGAGGAGGTTTAATTTAAGGTAATTTCGTTGTTATCAAACGCGGGAGATAAAGCGTCAATGTTATCAATGAAATTGCCTTTTTTCGGTTTCAACCATACACCTCGCCCATTTTCATGGTCGTTTGTTTTGAGAAATAAAACCTAACTCTTACTTTTGCCTTTGGCATAAGAAGGTACAGGTGCGTCCCCCTTCGGTTTAAAGCCATTGGCAGCCTCTATGAGGTTGCCTTTTGCTATTTCTGTGAGTCGGTGGTCGTAATTCTCGGTAGGTCAGCTCGAGCCTTTTTTTAATTAAAAATTCCAGTTTCGTGTCGTAAAAACGAGAATATATATTATCTTTGCGCTGATAGCCAAAGATATTGGATTATGATTATCACAAGGGAGGTACAGAAACGTTTGGAAGATTTTCAGCCCGATTATGTGTTTACCTATCGGGATTTGAACTTGCCTGCCGAAGCGAGTGGAAGTATCATCAAAATGCTGAACAGGCTGGTCGGTGAAGGCAGCTTGGCAAAAATATCCAAAGGGCGGTTTTACAAGCCTAAAAAAAGCGTGTTCGGCATGTTGAAACCCAAACAAGAAGAAT
>CAYZTO010000209.1:0-2156 GCA_964481365.1 uncultured Parabacteroides sp.
TTCAGTTCAATTCATTCATGTTTATGTGCCTTTACCGTTTGGCAGAGGCATAGAAATAGAAATGGCACAGGCGACATACGGGTACAAGTAGTGCTTCGTATGCCGCCCGGCACAATGATAAGACGCTTTCGCGTAACCTATTGATATACAAACAATTTCTGGGGGGGTAATAAGTCTTTGCGAATATGCAAGTTATTCGTCTTAATAATGCTTAATGCCATAGAAGAAAGGAAAGAGAGGAACAATACAGAAAAGTCTCCCCGCCCGGACAGGCAGGAAAGTATGCTTCTTGTATATGATTCTGCTCTCATTGTCAATCTTTTCGTATTCGCTCCAAAAGTACAAAAATTCTTGTGTAATTGAAGAAAATACATTCATATAGTTACCATTTGTAATTGAACCCGAAGCTGAGCAACTCATTCACTTGGATGTAATGGTCGAAATCTTCTGTTTTGTCCACGCCATCATCATATCGCAGGTGCAAATAGATTCGGGTGGAAAAGAACCGGCTGATTTGAAGGTTGAACGTGTTTTCCCATTCCCCGTTTATGCGGTGGTAGTCGGTGAAATAGTAGAATCGTGATGTCCACGTGATGTTCCGGTTTATATTGAAAGTGAGGTTGGCTTCCACCTTGGAACCTATTTGCCGCAGTACGTGTTCGTATTGGTTCACATCGTCTGGCAGCTCGTCGGCATTTTCTTTTAGATTGAAACCGTGGCGTGCGAGGTCCATATTCACGTCATCATATTTACTGTACATATAATTGAAAGACAAAGGAGCTATATTGACGTCGAATGTAAGGTTCCGGTGCATTACTTCCGGCATTTCCTTTTCAATCTGGTATTTCATACCGATACCGGTGTTGAAAGTCATCGGGGCGAGGAATCCTGCAAGGAGGGTCTCGCTGTTAGTGGCGTAATTCTTCACGAGTTGCGTACTGAAACTTACATCGAAAGTGTAGAACCATTTCGGGAAAGCCTGGTATCCGAAGAGGGAATGTATGCGGAGAAGGTTCTCATTTACCTGGTAAGAATGGATTGAGTCGGTTTTGTCCGGCAGGGTGTTTACGTTGATTTTAAATTCAAGCTCGTTGGTGAACTGGATTTTGTCCTTGTTGTAATTTGCGGTGAAATACTGGCGGTCGTTTATGCTGAGTGTCGCGTCGCCGCCTCCGTTCCAGTTTGGCGAAATATAGTTTTGGGAAAACTGAATCGTGTTTTCGAAAGACGTTATCCAATAGCGGCGTTCGGGTATGAACCTGGCAGGTCCGGTTTCGTCGCTGAAGTCCGCATTATTGACGACCGGCAGGAGGTTTTGCCTGGAGATGCGTTTATTTATAGTTCCTATTTCCACTGTATCTTTCGGCATAGTGTAGAGAGAGTAGCGGAAATATTCCGGGAAACGCTGCTCGATGTATTTATGCGCATTGTTTTCCCGTTGCCTTTCTCTTACGACAGACGCGAACGTCGTGTCCGGGCGGAATAAAGGCTCCGGAATGTAACGGGGCAGCAGCGAATCGGGGTTGTAGAACGACAAATCATCCGGGAGGAAATCCCCTTTGAACATCACCGGCATGAAAAGCGGGTTCACGATGATAGTGTCGCGGAAAGTCGTATAAGCATCGAACTCGTTGCTTCGGTCGTACATCTTGTTTATCCAAAACAAAGCCTCGTCCGACATTCTCGGCTTGTCTTTCTGCATGTGCCGTTGCAAGTTTGCAGTAAGCTGCCTGGGTATGGAGTATTGCTTGTTGAGAATCTCGAGGTTGGTGCGCAAGTCGGGAATTTTTTTCAGGTTCTCCCCATTGATAGTGAGCAATGTGTCTCGACCGGTTTCTTGCAGGGTGGACGTGACGATTCTCGCAGGGGCGAAAAACAGGGAGTCTTGCGCCTTCGAGCCTGCACAGGTTAAAAGGGAAAAAATGAATATGCAGATGGCGATGGGGGTTTTCATCATTGCTTGGTTTTTTATGAGTTAAGTCCAACGTGTTACACGCGGCAAAAGTACGAAAAAGTTCCAATGTTTAAAATTGTAAAGCAGAAGAGTGGGAAATATATCGAAAAAAGTCGGGCAAAGGCGGCAGGCATCTTCCTTGGGGCAGGAATCTCCAGCTTCTTTCTCCAAAAATCATTTTTTGCGTCGGAAGCTGCGAAAT
>CAYZTO010000210.1:0-2150 GCA_964481365.1 uncultured Parabacteroides sp.
AAAACGGAGCTTTCTACATCACCTCAAAAAAGGCACTGATAGAGTCAAGAAATCGCCTCTCTGGCAATATCAAAGCTTACGAAATGTGCGAAGAAAGCGCGTTCGAAATAGACGAGCCAAGCGACTGGATCATTGTAGAATCTCTTATGAGAAGGCGTTGCATAAAAAGCATGGAGAAAAACATCCCAGAAATTAAGATGTTTCTCACAGATTGCGATGGCTGCTTGACAGATGCAGGAATGTACTACAGTGAATTCGGCGATGAGCTGAAGAAATTCAATACAAAAGATGGGATGGCATTTGTGAAGCTGCATGAGAGAGGTGTCATTACTGGTATCATCACCGGAGAAGATGTTGCGCTGAATAAGCGGCGTGCGGAGAAATTAAAACTTGATATTCTTGAATCCGGCTGTAGAAATAAAGCCATGATAATACAGAAATTATGTGAAAAGTATGACATAAGCCCTGAAAATGTCTTATATATTGGCGACGATATCAATGATCTTAACGCTATGAAGATTGTCGGTTTTAGCGCTTGCCCTGCTGATGCCGTATCCCAAGTAAAAGCAGTTGCCGACTATGTAGCAGAGACAAAGGGCGGCGAAGGCGCAATACGTGAAATTGTTGATATGCTCTACAATATAAATGAATAATTTTAGTTTATATCACATAATCTTATGAAAAATGCAAAGCGTGTTTTATCAAATACATCATGGATGGTATTTGATAAAGTGTTTGTCCTGCTTATAAATTTATTTATCACACTAAAAGTCGCTAATCACTACGGAAGCACTGATTATGGCGCTTACCAGTACGCCATGAGCATAGTTACAATAATAGAAGTTGTGGTGACACTTGTAGATGGACGAGTATTAAAAAAGCTATATTATCACAATGATGCCAACGCTATAGTTTATACTGCAACGATTTCAAGACTATTATTTTCTCTTGTCTCAGTTCTTATTGGCACTCTTTTGCTTATCTTTCTTAATACTGATATTAAATTTAAGATATTATTTGTAGTCCTCTTGCTAAACGCAGTGCTTACAAATTTAAGATTTGGGATGTCTAATAGATTTGAATATCTATTAGAATCAAAAAAAGTTGTACTATCGGCTGATTTATCTCTGATATTAGGGAGCATATTGCAATTATTGGCTGTAAAAAGGAATCTAAGCATTATATATATTGCTGTAATTGCAATAATTACATCAATGATCAATCTCATTATTATTTTTATACAGTACCGTTGCCAATTCAAATCGTCAAACATGGATACTAAAATAACTGCAACAAAATTCGATTTTAATCTGCTGCAAATAATGCTTAAAGAAAGTTTCCCGTTGGCAATTGCAGCATCGTGTGCTACGATATATACAAGATGTGATTCTGTTATGATAGGAAGTATGATGACAACGGCTGAGGTTGGAGTATATGCTATAGCAGCAAAATTAATAAGCGTTCTTTCAATAATACTATCTCCTATCAGGGAATCTGTCTATCCTCTTCTTGTTAATCTATATTATGAAAACAAAGTGAGATACGAGCATCTCTATATTGAAATAACTAGTTTGCTTACATGGATATATCTCTGCGGAGCATTTATCTCATTTTTGATCTTGCCTTTCATTTTTAATTTTTTAAATGATGAATATCTGCTTGCACTACCTATTTATCAAATATATGTCATCAGCGCATTTTTTACCTATAATGCCGGATTAAGAGCAGGGCATTTTACTTTGATCAACAAAGGAAAGATACTCGCCTATTCACAATTCGCTGCTGTTATTCTTAATATTATTCTCAATTATTTCGGGATCATACTATTTGGCGTATATGGAGCAGCCATCGCTACGGTCATTACTCAAGGCTTGTCGCTTTTTATCTCAAATTTGTTTTTCAAGGAGGGGAGAGATGTTTTCTTCTGGCAGATTAAAGCAATAAACCCCTTCTATCTCATAAAAGCAATACGTCTTTTTTTGCGTGCAATAAACGAGGGGAAACACAAGACTTAAAATGACCAAAAGGAGCGCAGATTTTGGCCTACCAATCATTGCACACAACTCTTAACTGTGCCACAATAAGGCCACAGAAAGATGTAGGTTTAACATACATATGTGACAGAGAGGTTGAGTGGGAAGTATTCAATA
>CAYZTO010000211.1:0-2148 GCA_964481365.1 uncultured Parabacteroides sp.
GCAATGGCAAAGCGCTATAGCTAATCGGATTGCGGATGTCGCGATATACTCACAGCTAGATGTGAATGCGATAAATGCGGCCTCTGCTGCCAGTCGCGTTCTTTCTAAAAAATAAAAATATTGGGGGGGTAACAATGCACAGCAAAAAGACATTGGCAAAGTTTATATATGAGCTAGATAAGGAGAGATCTTTTGGACACCGTTAGGGATGCTGAGGGCGATATGGTCGATGCTTTTCGGAGTGGAAACCGGCTTTTCTTATAATCATTCAATTCGTAGTAAGTTCATTGAAGAGCTTAGGAAGATTTTAGATAAGGGAACAATAGATGATGTGATTTATATCTTAAGTGTAAATCTTTATGGTGGTAAAATTACACAAATTATTTTTACAAGTAAGGCCGTATATGTAAAATTACCTAAAATTGAATATAATGATATATCTACCTTGTCTCTTTTGGATGATAACGTGATTGTAACGACGAACCAAGGTAATGATCACACAATACCTACTTATAGATTAAATGAGCGGTGTATCTACAAATTTTTGCAATTTACAACCGAAATAGATGACAAATATTAAAAATTTTGGTCTCTATTACGCTTGTATATGGATAAGAAAAACTTCATTGTAGCAACGCATACCAGCGGAAATTGCGATAATTCCCGCTGGTTGTGTAAAATCTGGGTAATATCGAAACTTTTTAATTCTCCGTATTTAATTACTTGTTTTCGAAAAAAGAGTTTCCTTTGTATTTTCACTAAAACAAAATCCTGGGAATAAAGCATTTAAAATTTTCTTCTTCTCGTCCTCTTCTTTAGTAAGCTTTGTTTCAAGAAGATCACGCGCTTGTTTTTCTAGCCCATAGACTTCATATCTACCATCATATAACCATTCTTTATAAATATCTTTGGAGTAATATTCTTTTTTTGTTTCTTCTCTTGATTCTAAAATCTCTCTTACCCGTTCCCATTCTACTTTCAGTAAAACCAAAACCCAAGGCATAAAGGACTTCCGCAGACTGACATCATCTATTGAACTGATACGATCCTTATCATTGTGTTCATCTCTAATTTTATCACGACACCAACGATCAAAGCCTTGGTGCAGAGCACAAACGCAATAGTCTGCGATTGTGTCTAACTGTGCGATGAGTATAGGTGCGATAACATCGCTAGGATTTATGAGCATGCGCACTTTAGTGCAGCTAGATATTAATGCCTTACAAATTAATTCAAATTGTTCTTTTCGAACTTTGCTATCTTTATAACCTTGGAATCTCATTGCTTTGTGTAGCGCCTTAAGCTGGTCAAATTGCGAGATTATCTCCGCGCTTTCAAAACGCACGTTTGTAATCCAATCTTGGCGGTTTTTGGTCGATGCCTGTTTTGATGTGCGCTGTACATTATACAGCGTAGCACAAAAGGCGACTATCGCGGCGCATAATGCTAAGTTCCCGCCTACACTTCCAGTTCCACTACCAAGCTCTATATATATCAGCAAAAGTATAACGCTGATGGAAAGAATGTCCAATAAAGATCCGAGAAAAGCACTTAGAAGATCTTTTATTTTGCCTATGTTGAGAGGCTGTTGTGATAATCTATAAACTAATAATATAATAAAGGTTATGATTGTAATTATTATAAAATTACATTTATAATTAGTATCAATAAATTGCAATTCTGGCTTGCCGAGAAGTATACAACAAACAATCGGCATAGTTAACATCACTAGGTAACACCTGAATGGTATTATAACCCTACTGTGATTTAAAAATGATAAAATGAATAATTTAATTTTCGATAAGTGAGTAGAAAGGAAATTCATTATTCAATCACCTCAGGCAATAGATTTACGCGATATTATAACACTTACCAAACAAAATATCAAGCGGACGTGTTTTTTGACTATTATCAATTTGTTCTTAAATTTCCTATTCCCACGATCTTAATATCTTAAAATGCCCATAAGAAGAGCTTCTCTGTTACAGATAATCCTTTTCGTAAGATTTGTTGAACGAGATGCACCATCACACGAGCCGCAGTCCGCCGTGCTACCCGTATCTTTACTGAACATCGTCAAGCCATAAGCAAAAAATCTTTTCCCCGTCAGCTAAAAGAAGGTCTTGACCGGTCAAAGAGGCGTTAAAT
>CAYZTO010000212.1:0-2055 GCA_964481365.1 uncultured Parabacteroides sp.
AATCACATCCTTGCCTATGCCGTGCATCGAGCGTACGATCTCTTTCCATTGATTGTCATCGAGTTTTGCAATATCGTTGTTCTATTTTTTTCCTTCCTCCTCGCTCCAATGATATATTCCGGCCCAGGCACCGTCAATCAGACGCGTGGAACGTATGTCCGACTCTATGACTTCGAAATCCTTGGATATTTTTCCGGCATTTTTGCCGTCGGCCGTTGTCACATCGAGAATTATCCTGTGCCAGCCATCCAGATCTTCGGTTTTCATGACATATTTCACTGCTGTCGCCTCTCCTGAGCCCAAGGTTATAGATGAATAATGGAGAAGGGCTTCGTCATTCTCCTCATCAAGATAGATAGAGACTCCGTAGGTCTCGGAAGAATTGCCTTGATTCACGATTCCGGCCCTGATATCCAGGTCTACCTTATCCGTTATAGTGCCGGGGGGTATAAGAGTGAGCCCTATCCGGCTTTCTCCGGAACAAGAAAGAAAAACGTGAAGAATGGCCAATCCTACATATTTAAAAATTTTCATAACAAATATATAAACACTTAAAAACTTATTAACATAACAAACTGCAAATAAAATAAATTTTTCACAAAAACTAGAATGAAATAAAAAATATTGTATACTTTTAATGTTAAAATAAATTATAATAAAAGTTTATAGTTCTCTTTGCCTGATTTTCATCCAGACTAAAGACATTTCATTGACACTTGCGACCTCTCCTATAAAAGAACAGTTTCACCTTAAGCCCGGCATAAACTTCATCTGTTGTGACGTAGAATAGTCCAAGGAGCAAGCGTTTTTCGTTTGTTCCTACCAAACAACTGAATGAGTTCCGAAACAGTGTGGTCACCATTATAATGCTATTTTAGGCATTTGTAAAACTTAATCTATACTGTTCCAAAAATTTTTAGCTTTGCACTCTCAATATGCCACCTTCTTATAAAGATAGTTTGACCCTACAGGATGCGATAAGGATATCCGGCCCTTTGCAGTTCAGTATCATGCTCAAGCCGGCCGGGTCACTTTGCAATTTGGATTGCCGCTACTGCTATTATTTGGACAAGGTCGAACTTTACGGGGGCAGGGAACCGAGGATGAATTTCAATATTCTCGAGCGTTGTATAAGTGAATACATAAGCGCCAACGAGGCCGAGGAGGTGACCTTCAACTGGCACGGGGGCGAGCCCATGCTGCTCGGCCTGGAGTTTTTCAAAAAGGTGGTGGAATTGGAGCAGAAGCACGCTTCCGGAAAAATTATCCACAATACCATACAGACCAACGGCACCCTGATGAATCCGGCCTTCGCCTCATTTTTCAAGGAGCATAACTTCCTGGTGGGCATATCCATAGACGGGCCTCAGGATATACACGACAAAAACCGCAAGGACAAGGGAGGCAGAGCCACTTTCGAAAAGGTGATGAGGGGAATAGAATGCCTTTACAGGCACGGAGTGGAGTACAACACCATGTCCACCATAAGCAGTGCCGGAGAAGGGCGGGGCCTGGAGGTGTATAAATTCCTCAAAGGCCTTGGAACCCGCTTTATGCAGTTCATGCCGGTATTAGAGCATGTGAAATATCCTCTTTCCAAGTCGGGAGTCCCGAACAAAAAGGCCAGGCCCCACATAGTGGATCCATTTGAAGAAGGGGCGGTTATCGCTCCCTGGTCAGTGAGTCCTCTCGCTTTCGGGAAATACATGTGCGACATTTTCGATTACTGGGTGCGCAACGATGTGGGAGTATATTTTGTGAATCTTTTCGACTGTACCCTTGCCAACTGGTGCGGAGCTGAACCGGGCACCTGTTCATACGCAGAGACTTGCGGACTGAATGCAGTGGTAGAGCACAACGGGGATTTGTACAGCTGCGATCACTTCGTCTATCCTCATTACAAGTTGGGGAATATCCTGAACACCCCGCTTAAAGAACTGATGTCCTCGGAGTCGCAGACCAAATTCGGCATAGACAAAAGAAACGGGGTTCCGAAGAAATGCATAAACTGCAAATACTTCTTTGCCTGCCACGGAGAATGCCCCAAACATCGCT
>CAYZTO010000213.1:0-2046 GCA_964481365.1 uncultured Parabacteroides sp.
TGTGTTCGTTGGACGAGGCACTCGCTTTGTGTTTATGAAGTTAAATGAGTATAACGGCGACAATAATGCCCATTGCATCACGGATTTTATTTGGAATGTCCTCCAGCAGCTTGTGGGCGTTAGACAAGCCGACGACATTTCCATCGTCATCGCAGCCAATGTAGAGTTTCCCGCCCTGTGCGTTGGCGTAACCGCAGATCCATTCGAGATATTCGTCCTTCCACTTACTTTTCCATTCCGTATTCTGGCTCTCAGGCATTTTCGTCACCATCCTGTTCTTTGTCTTTCCCCAAGCTCTTATAAACATTATACTGGTTCTTGCATCGTACGCTGCCTAAAATCACGTTGGCGCAGTCCTGTGTAAACACTGTCTGGCGATGGCCAATGGCAAGCAGTCGCATTATTTACATCACCAGATCTGTGCAGCTATTGGGCATTGCGTTGCCGAATAAGCTCATCCGCTGTTGCGTCCTAAGCTATTTATCTCTTATAGATAGTACTATGAATTATTTTTCTTTTTACCAAACGGCAGTTTATTTACAGCAGACGCTACGCGGTCGTGATCCACGCTTATATACTTTAATGTTGTCTCAACTCTTCGATGATTCATGGCAGCTTTAATAATTGACATATCTGGATTAACTTGTGCAAGATGTGTCGCAAAGGTATGCCTAAAAGTATATGCGCTATGTTTTGTTTCTGGGCCAAATATATATTTAAGCACTTTCTTTATCTTGCGACACACCATGTCTGCACTGTAGTTTGTAAAGACATTGCTCTCCAGATCTATTTTAGACAGACTTTGCAAAGCATTATCATATAATCTATGTAGAATTTCAAGCGCATCTTCGGATGGTACAATAGTATCAGTCCGCTTTGTCTTTATATTTGCAGCGCGCATTGTAATAATATTACGATTAAAATCAATATCTCTCCATTGTAATCCACAAACAGATGCAGGCCGTAATCCAGTATAGAGCAAGAATAACATAATATCACGAATGTAATTCATATCATATTTGCCGTGTTTTTCATTATCAACGTATCTGTTAATGCCTTCCAAAAGAGTTTCGATTTCATCACTTTTAAAATAATCTGTTTTTGGATCAATTTCACGCTTAGATAACTTGGGAATATCTGGGACTTGATAATTTTCTGGCGTTAGTCCATGATCTAATGCGAAATGTAGAAGACGCTTTAACTCTACACAAACACGATTTATCGTACTGGGTTTTAAGCCAACGTGCTCTAATAATCCTTGCTGCCACGATTTTATTTTTACTGTAGTAATTATATCGATTCCTAAATCGCCTAAGCCTTTAATTTCTGCTTCTGCCTTGCCATTATTATCTCTGTCTGTGCATGTATAAGTTTTCCTGATAATTGAATAAGCATTAACTGTATTTTCATAACTTGTACTTTCCTTATATTTTTGATTCACATCTAGCCATTTGTTATATATTTCATCTAATTTGCATGCTTTCCCCTGTTTTGTTTTCTGGGGTGTATAAACGAATATTGGATCATCGGACTGCGACGTATATGCGCTCATATACTTTTTAGCGGTCTCACGTGCTACCGAGAGAGGTATGTCAGATGCATTGCCTATCTTCTTTTCAATTTGTTTTTTCCCTTGCTTCGGGATCGTAATTGTCGAGATAAAATAATAGACTTTACTTGTGGGCGTCACACGCAACACTAGCCCATTTTGTGTCGCATCTTGATATTTTTCTTTAGGCTTTGTCGTAGAAATATTCTTCACAAACTCTGCGGACAGTTTTACCCTTGGCATTCTGAACCTCTTTCTGGCCTTAAACTTGGCCTTAATTTTGGCCTTACAACAGCCTTTCATTATCTTATGTTTGATTACCAAATAATACAGCTTAGTACCAGCCGAAAATCTTGTTGTAATCTATGTTTGTTGAAGATATAATAGTGGAAAGGTGAGAGAATGTCAAATATTGATAATTACTGACTTTTTATGGTCTCCACTTCCTTGACACGGAAGAGGTCAGAAGTTCAATTCTTCTATCGCCCACCAATTTT
>CAYZTO010000214.1:0-1999 GCA_964481365.1 uncultured Parabacteroides sp.
AGTCACAACGAATTGGACAATAATTTTTACGATCTTGTCATTGAAGCCAAGGAGAGTTACACCGACGCACATGATCAGCATATCGACGAACAGAGTGGCTAAGCGGGAAGAATAAAACGAAAACCATTCGCGCACGATGTTTTTTTGAGTGCTCCGAAAAACATAGCGTCTGTTGGCAAAATAGGCGAAGGTCACCGCAGTTATCCATGAGACCACGTTTGCCGCCTGCAGCTGAGCCGGACGCGCAGGGTCAAACAATGTTGCCACGCACAGATAGTAAGAAGCGAGGCTGACGACTGTCGTCAGCCCGCCGACTATCAAATATCTTATTATCTCAGGATATTGTCCGTATGCTTTTTGAATGAAATTCTTCAACGTCTAACGTTCAGTCGTTAATTATTATTTTAATTCGATTATAAAATTATTATCGCCTTTTATATAAATCTTATGATAGGATGACTCATGGAGCAATACAAAGTCGTCAAAAGAGCCTTCGTATATGTCTCCATCATATTTTAAGTTTTTAAGATTATAGTAATTCATAAATTTGGTGCGTCCCCAGCTCCATGATTCCATCAACGTAACTGGTACTAAACGACGCAGCATATCGCATCTGCGGATAGCATTTCTTATTGCAGGAGCATGACCAACATTACCGACTATTTGGATATTCTTATCATTGTCAGTGTTGAATTGTTCGAGCTGGACAAGCGCATAAATAATTTCAGCTCGCCTAAAGTCTTCATATTCGCCCTGTACTGCTAGCGCATTGCCATATGCAGCTGAAAATGTGATAAAGAGCCACGCCATGACGCAGGTGAGAATACGTGTTACATAACGACTGTGTCCAATATATATACTGCCGACGCTTATAAAAGCAATATAGGCTCCGACTCCATACATTGCTCTTGGTGAATAGAGTGGCTTTGTTAAGATTGGATATAAACCAAATGAAAGCAGAGACATTATAACTGTTACAGCTGCAGCAACAACAAGAGAGATAAATTTATTTTGTTTGCTCTTATACGTGTTAATAAAAATAAACCACGCGCTTAAAGCAAGCACAGTAATAATCCAAATTTTTCTAAAATCTGATTTCACAAGTTTTAAATAACGTTTATAATGAGCAATAATCTCAGCAAGAGAGGCTATCTCATTGGAAACATAAACATGACTACCAATTGGTCTCATAATAAAAGTCTTAAATACAACAATGGCTATAATATATGAGATTGCGGATAAGAGAATAAAGATTAGAATTTTTTGCTTATCATTTTTCGATGTCCACATCATAAACGATACTAACAGAACAAACATAGGGAAAATGCCGGAAGCCGCTTGGTATGTAGTACACATGACCAAGGTTCCTAAGAATGTCGTAATACAATAAACAACTTTATTCGATTGATAAAATAAGAGCGGCAAGACCGAGGATAAAACAGATAATGCCATATATGGAGAATCAAATTTATATGAGAAGCACTCAAGAAAATATGGTGATAGACCGATGGGGAGCACTGTAACTAAATCCCAGTAGGAGATCTTTTCGCCTCGCCTAATTATTCTAATTACAATCAAACTTGATATACATATAATACTAATTGCTAATAATTGAGTAAGAGGAGAAATATCAAACAAAAACTTACTCGTGTGAATAAAAGGCGATAAATAGTCTGAAATATATCTACTAAAACCTCTCCAACCTCTATATCCGCTAAGTGCCCTTCCGAGATCGTCTATATAATTGAAGTTAGTGCGAAAAATTGAATATAATGCAATCAAATAAGTCAAAAATAAAGCGGCAAAATAGCGCGGCACAAATGTATCTTTAATGAGGTTCTTTAATTTGTCTTTCATTGAACAATAAACTCCTTTATAGGCAATCTGTCCTGCAAAAAGAAACAGATTAGCGTATTCTTATTGTCTCTTTTTTATTTGTCTCCGAAATTATATAGTGCGGCCTGTGTTTCGTTTCCAAGTAGATCTTTGCAATGTACTG
>CAYZTO010000215.1:0-1997 GCA_964481365.1 uncultured Parabacteroides sp.
CCAGTTGTTCAACGAAATCAGTCGACAGTCAACGAAATCTTTAAGGAGGTAACGCAATGGCAGGATTTTACATCAAAAAAGTTATAGCGAAAAGCGCCACCAAGGGCGATGCCAGCGTTTCCTTCGGTAAAGGACTGACCATCATACAGGGACGCTCTGACAGTGGAAAGACCTGCGTGGCGAATTGTATTGACTTTATCTTCGGTGGCTCCGTGGACAAGCCGTTTAAGGAAACGGCAAAATATGACGGCGTGACCATGATTGTCGGATCAAATGACCGTGATGGCGAAGTCACTCTTCATAGGAATGTGGGCAAGAATCAGGTAGAGGTGACCAGCACCATAGACGGTATAGATAGCGGCACATATGATGTCAATTACCGTAAGGGAGCAAAGAATCCGCCTCTGAACGAAGTATGGCTGAAGCTCATTGGCATTGAGCAAGAAACCATGATTGTAACGAACGCAAGGTTCGAAAAGAAGCGACTCACATGGCGCAATTTGCTGCGTGTATTTTATTTGGATGAAACCCGGATTGACGATATCGATTCTATCGTAGTACCAAAACATCGCTATACAGAGAACACTCTGTTCCTTTCGGCACTTTTGTATCTGATTACTGGCAGGACTTTTACAGAGACAGATGCCCAAGAGAAAAAGGAAATAAAGAAAGCGCGCCGAAAGGCTGTAGCCGAGTATGTCAATCGGAAAATCCGGGATGCTGCGGAACGCAAGGAGCAGCTGGAACAAGAGCTGCACATTTTTGATGGTGCGGATGTCGAAGCACAAATAGCCCAGGCGACCGCTGCATTGCAGGATACACAGGGAAAAATTGACCGTGCGCTTGCAGAAAGCCAAAAAATCCTCTCTTCCATTCTGGAAGCAGAGGAACGAGCTGCGGAGTGCGATGTTCTTTTGACGAGATACCACAGGCTTGCTGCGCAGTATAAAGCTGATATTCAACGGCTTTCTCTCATTGTCGAGGGCGAAGAAGCCTATCAGGAAGTTCCACAAGTCACCAAATGTCCATACTGCGAAGGAACGATTACTCCTCGTAAGCGGATATCCTATATTGCCGCATCCAAAGTAGAAATGGAGCGGACGATGGCCCAACTTTCCGGTCTTGAAGATACGGAGAAAGATGTCGAGGATCGAAAGGCAGAAGTCAGGGCCGAACTTGATGCGTTAAAGCGGCAGCGTAATGATCTCGAATCTAAAATTAAAACAGAACTACGCCCCCAGGAAAGTGAGCAACAAAACATAGTCAATGCTTATAAGGCATATCTCCGAATTGCCAGTGAGATTGCATTGATCGAGGCCTATGCCACAGACTTTGGAAATGACTTGACTGCTTTAGAAAACGAGCAGAAAAATGATAAGACTTTAGAGTATCATCCCAAGGACTACTTTGGGGATGATTTTGCCACCACGATGTCTGAATATGCCAATTCCATTCTTAGGGAATGCAATTATTCCGGTTTGCTTCAGGCGCACTTTAATTTTACAACGTTTGATATTGAGGTAAATGGTGAGGATAAAGGAACGAGCCACGGTAAAGGCTATCGTTCTTATCTTAATACAGTGATGATAATGATGTTGCGGAAATATCTGGCGAAAAACGCCAAATTCGATCCTCACATCTTTATCATCGATACTCCTCTTCACGGCTTTGATGATGGGGTGGATGACAGGATGCCGGACAGCATGAGAGCTGGGCTATACCGATACTTTATGAATCATCAGGACGAGGGGCAGCTTATTATTATTGAGAACCTTGATCATATCCCTTCCCTCGAATATGAGAAGCATGGTGCGGTCGTTGAAACCTTCGGAAAAGGATTGATTCCGGGAACACGGTATGGATTTTTAAATGACGTGAAGTAATTAATGCAGAAAAAGATAAATCACGGAGGTAATGAAAATGCGTTTCAGCTACAACAAACTTTTCAAACTTCTTATTGACCGTGGAATAAATAAAAAGACTTTGCGGGAGATGAG
>CAYZTO010000216.1:0-1897 GCA_964481365.1 uncultured Parabacteroides sp.
TTGTCGGGGTCTATGCCAAGCAGGAAAGAGGGCAACATACGGCTTGAACCCTCCGACTTCCCCACCTGCGGCTGGAAAGTCACAATCAGTTTCTTTATCCGCCCGTGCGCGAACTCGTTAAGGATGCGGTAATAGACCGCATGGAACGGTTGTATGTCGAGGTCGGGACGGATGTACCGCGCGAACACCAAAATGTCGCGCCGGGCTGCTTCCCTGACAATTTCCAGCGGGTTGCCTGAAAGGTACTGCAATGCGTCGGACAACCCGTTGTTATTCTGCCCCATCATCCGCGCCCTCCTCCTTGCGCCTCATGAACGCCGCATCCTGCAGTTCGGTTGCCACCTGCACAAGCATTTCCGTTTTGAGCATCCTGATGTCATACTTCGGGACTGCATCCCCCGTGACGGAAGGGTTCGTACTGCAAAAATCCACTTTCACCGGTGCATTGTACCCCAGAAGTTTTGCCCTGCGCTCCTGCACCTTTAGCAGCAGGTCTATATAACGGGGGTCGCCATTGCTGTCCTCAAGTTGCCTGCTCTCCAGCTCCCCGCCGCGTACAGAACCGCCTTGCAAGCTGCCTCCCGTGATGCGGGTCTTTCTTTTGCCCCCCTTGCTGCGCTCCCATGCCTCCCACAATTCAACTTCTATCATGTCGAGCTTCTTCAATTCCAATGCCACGTGGTCGCCTATCGCATCCATGTTTTCTTTCTTCCATTCTGCCAGCACCTGCTTGATGTCATTGTGGATAGATACACAAGACAAGGTGTATCGCATCCCGTTCTTCAAGTTGTGTTCATTGAGCCTGTTTGCAATTTCCCTGTACGCGTACCCCCTTACGAACAGGTCGGTACAGAAACGCATGTCAGCTTCGCGTTGTTCCGCCGTCCTTTTCCCGCCTGTCCTCTTGTTGGCAATGTTCCGTGGGTTGTTTTTCCTTAATCCCATATAAACCTTCTTGTTAAAGTAAATCAAACCTGTTCAAAAAAACATCCATAAATTTGCATAATGCTATATTATTATATATCTTTGCAGTGTTGTAATAAAGCTCTTTGAAATTATGAAGACAAAGCAATTCGTGAAGGAAATCGAGGCAGCCGGTTGTCGGCTCGTCCGCCACGGAGGCAACCACGACATCTGGTCCAGTCCACTGACAGGCAAGATGGCAGCCGTTCCGAGGCACGACGCGCAAGAACTGCCGAAAGGCCTTGAAAGAAGATTGAGGCGCAATCTGCTCGGACAATGACAGTCCGGGCAGTAGTGCCACTTCCGATAAAGGCTTTGCCCGATTAGTTTCAAGGCTTTTTACAACGTCATTTATCATGTAAGGATGGATATGGAGAAAGAGAAACTTACCGTTATTGTGGAAATGGCCTCCGATGGGACGTTTGGCTGCTACATAGGGGACGAAGAGAAAGACTTCGGCTCGTGTGGTTACGGCGACACATCTGATGAAGCGATACGTAGCTTTTACGAAGCCTGTGCATTGATGCGCGAGGAACATGCAAAAGCCGGTAAAACCGTGCCTGAATATGATTACGTTTTTAAGTATGACTTGCGTTCGTTCTTCGACTACTTCGATTGCTTCAACGTTAAGAAGATTGCCGAGATGGCGGGTATCAACTACGCGCAGTTGAACCAGTACCTCACGGGGCGTCGCAATGCCAGCCGTTTGCAATACGACAGGCTGGCGGGATGCATCCGCAAAATCACAGCAGAACTCCAAAAGGCAACGTTTTGATTCCGTCATAGTTGCAAAGAGCAAACAACAACCTTGCCCCGCTTTCCTTTCGCGGAAAGCGGGGTTTCCATATGCCGTATGGATGCCTTTGCGGTTAGCCATATACCGGCTCAGTAGAAATTTAGTGGGGATAAATTTGCTTGAATCATCACCAATTCC
>CAYZTO010000217.1:0-1865 GCA_964481365.1 uncultured Parabacteroides sp.
CATTTATTGTTTGGTATCTGGCGTTATTTGGTATCTGGCGTTATCTTATACATATATATTACTACAGAATCTTCATTACCACCATGTCCACCGGCAATATCACCTGTATTGAAACCTGCCTTATGCAATAAACTTTCCGCTTGAGCTGCAATATCAGCATTATCACATATAAATGCAATCAAATAGCGTTCAATGTTATGCCGGCTCAAATTATCATGAACGTCTCTTTGAGTGACACCACAATAATAGTCGTTTTTTGATTCGCCTGGCTGGAAATTCATCAGGTATATATCTTCCATAAGGTTTACGATAGCTTCTGCCGTATATCCATGGCCTGTTTGTACTCCAAATTCTCTGCACATAGTTTTCTATTTTTTAGGTTATATAAATTTAAATGCGTTAAGTTGTAAGGTATTACCAGATTACTCTATAACTGGATTTTTCGTAAGCGTCCAATTCAGACGTTCTCCCTGCTTTACAGGCGACACGTCTAAAATAAGATTAAAATCCGGTTGATTTTTATAAACTATCAGCACTTATGCCGATGGTTGGTAACTATTCTTCCAATTGTTTCATCTGGGAATGAACTAAGCTTTTGCTATCAGTTTTCATAGTTAAGCGTCCAATTTGTCCCCTTTTTTATGAAGATACCTTCATGGGGCGATGAAGACGCTTTCATGAAGCGGTGAAGACACCTCCGATGACATACGAAGGCACCTTCGTATAGCAGCGGCCCTTTTCCACCTCAATATAACATCTGTGTGGTTTCTGACATTTCATCATTCAACAGCCTGTATTGTACGGAATCGGGATGTGTTACGCCTTTTTGGTATCTGTTGTAAAGTTGCGCCAAATCGTCCGCATAGCGGTGCAAAGCCATGACGGATGAACGATATATTGCCTCCAGCCCGGACTGCAGGTCGAGGTAGTCGCTCTTCAACAGCCGGTAGACATCCGGGCTGTATTGGCGGAGCAATGTCTTGAATGCCTTGTGGCGCAACACCACCCGCATGCCGTCGTAGCTGTTGTGTCCATGAAAGGACGGAATGAACTGCGTTTGCAGGACTTTGTTGAAGTCCATGGCATTGAAAACGACGAACAGCCAGAGATGGATTTGCAGGATGTCCCGGTCTGTCGCTCCGTCCCCTTGCAGGACGGGCAGCAGGTTCAGCCAAGCCTGACGGTCACAGGTGATTTCTTCCACCAATGTCGGGTCTGACCGCAGGACGCGGTCGATGCAGTCGGGAAAGATTCTGTTGGCGGACAGTTGCTTCCATAAAGATTTCTTCATCTCCTCCCTTTCGGATTCAGGCAGTTCCCCGGGTATCAGGGCATCTATATGCTGCCGTGTTTTCGGATGGTTGAGAAGTTCTTCCTCACTGACCAGCGAAAGCCCGTCTTCCCACTCCGTCTTGATGTCGGGCAGAAGCTCACGGGTCGTTGCCGATGCCGTGCGCCGTTCGTCGGGATGGTGATGCAGGATGATATGGAACGATTCGTGGAAGAGGATGAAGTACAGTTGTATCAGTAACTGTGCACCGGCTTCTCCGGGGGCATCCTCCGATATACCCGCCAGTCCAAGACGGGATACTTCCTTGCGGAATCCGTCAAGAAGGGTGCGTGCCAGGCCGTAATTGTCAGTCTCCAAAGCCGCGTGGAACAGGACATAGCGGACCACGGCCCCGCCTGTATCACATCCATTGCTCATGGCAAGGTTATAGAGGGCAAGTACCGTCTGCACCTTGGGGTTGAAGCGCAGGAAGGTTCCGGCATCTCCGGAAAACTCCGCTTCGGGGAAGAAGTCCGTGCCGCGGGTTTCTTCCACCTGTGCTTCAATCCGGTGATAGTGCCATAGGGAACGCACC
>CAYZTO010000218.1:0-1837 GCA_964481365.1 uncultured Parabacteroides sp.
CTGTCCAGAACACCGCTTGCCATAAGTGCTGTTACTGTGACAATGCTTCTGTCTCTTGCAGGCAGTCTATCCTCACGTGACCACACTTCTCCAAATAACACATCATCGTTCAGTTCCGCAAATTTCGATGCAAAATCACCCAGGGCATCTCTGCCCGCTGTTACCTTTTTCATAATCTGTCTCCTTACTTTAACTTGCTGTATTCTTCTTCCTTCACCGGTTCCAACCATTCATTAGAACTTCCTTCTGCCGGGACCTCCACCGCCAAATGAGAAAACCAGCTATCAGGAGTAGCTCCATGCCAATGCTTCACTTCCGGCGGGATATTGATAATATCACCAGGGTTCATCTCCTGAGCCGTTTTTCCCCACTCCTGATAATATCCACGTCCGGCAGTGCAGAGCAAAATCTGTCCGCCTTTGTGATGAATATGCCAGTTATTCCGGCATCCTGGCTCAAAGGTTACATTTGCAATTCCAACTCTTTCCGTTGTCAGCATGGACAGGTAACTCTGTCCAACAAAATATTGTGCATACGCATCATTTTTCTCACCCAATGGGAAGATCTGTTTAAAATCTTTTTCTGTCATGATTGATTCTCCCTTCAAGAATTAAAATCGGCAAAAATCTCCTGCATCCTTGCAACTTGATCCACATGGAACGGGCAGCGTTTGTTACAATGCCCACATCCAACACATGAATCAGCCTTGACTGTAAGATTTTCATAATGACTTTTTGCCAATACATCGCCAGCTCTGGAAAGATCATAGTATTTGTTGATCAGCCCCACATCCAGCCCCATAGGACAAGGCTGACAATGATTGCAATAGACACATTTCCCCGATGCATCCTGTGGTGCAAAAGAGCCAATGACTGAATAACCTCTTTCTTCCGGTGCGGCATCTAAGAATCCAAGAATTCGTTTAAGATCATCAATATTACGAACACCAGGAAGCACAGTCAGAACACCCGGTTTATCCAAAGCATACTGAATACACTGATACTCCGTCAGCGCTTTCCCAAACGGCGAGGTTTCCGCTTTTAACAGCTGCCCTCCGCTAAATGCCTTCATCACGGAAATCCCTACCCCCTCTACTTCGCAGCGGCGATACAGATTCATTCTTTCTGCCACACTGCCAACTGCATAACTGTCTTTTGCATAATTGGGTTCGATGCCGCCCGCATAGTCATAAGCAGGATTGATACTAAACATCAGCATATCCAAAATCCCCATATCAAGCACTTCATTCACAAGCAGCGGCGTATGGGAAGAAAGACCGATGTGCCTAATCACGCCAGCCTTTTTCATTTCTTCCATATAGTAAATGATTCCACTTCTTTCCACTTCATGCAGATCCGCTGATTCATCAATGCAGTGAAGGAAGCCAAAATCAATATAATCGGTTTGTAGCGCTTTTAGCTGCCAGTCAATAGAACGTTTGATGGTATCCAGGTTCGTTGTCCAGCCATACATTCCTGTTTCATAATTTGCTCCAAAATGAATCTGGAAATATGCCTTATCCCGCAACCCTTTTATAGCCCGCCCATAGGCGGCAAAGGGTTTTGCTTCCGACGAAGCCATATCAAAATAGTTAATTCCATTTTCCATAGCGGCAGTTATTATTTTTTCGATTTCTTTTTCACTTGATGCCTGAATGGAACTGGTACCGATTCCAAGAACGCTGATCTGTTCCGTTCCCCTCGGCAGTTTTCGGTATTGCATAAATAGTTCCTCCTTTTAATAGCCGATTTCATCCAACCAATTTTGTATTGTTTTCTGCGACTGTGATATATCATCACGGTACACACCCAGCACATTACTTTCGATCTGACTATTT
>CAYZTO010000219.1:0-1781 GCA_964481365.1 uncultured Parabacteroides sp.
CTTGGCGTCAAGTGGGACTGTCTGCAATGCAAATAACTTTCTTAAAAGGGAAGGCATATAAAAAAGATGCTGCCTCAAATATTATTTTGAAACAGCATCTTACCCTTATTGTCAAGCCGGATTCACATTTTCCCTGCCGGTAGCAAGAAACCCCCAAGGTGGTTAGAACGCCAATATGGGGCGAGTTGGGTAGGAGGTTTGTTTACTTTTATTAGTACTGAAGATGTATGGCGAAGAATAAGTAGTAGCCCAAGATTCACTTTCATTAAGTTCAGTACTTGTCCAATGAAAATTTTCGTCAATGTTTATACTTTCTCCCCCAACATTTTCCAGACTTGTTGTTATATCAAATTTTGAAAACATAGTACTTAATTCCCCATGAGATGGTATGTACCACCCACTGGTATTTGCCGGATTTGTTAATTCCTCCAGTTCTTTCAGAATCGGGAAGTCATAACCTTTTTCTGCAGCTGCCTTCATAACTTGGGTGTTGGTGTAACCATGGAAAATTTCAATTTCGTTGAGTTTAGTAGAAATAACTGAAGAAACATTGTCAATAGCCCACTCCATCAACATAAACTCCTCTCCCCATGCAGCGCTTTCGGTAGAATTTAAAGATACAGCCAAGCCGTGGGAATACTCGGTATCGGCAAGCATCTCATCGTCTGTATATGCTTGGTTTCCTACATAATATACTACAGCCACTACACTACTTTTCAAATAATCAGTAAGGGATTCTTGGTCCAAAATAGAGCCGTCGCTCATGATGTAATCGCCAACCTCGGCTTCATCAGCTGTTTTGATGTTAAGCTTATTCAGAACAGTACTTTCTATTGGGTCACCGTCAGAATCCCATTCTTCTACATTGCACGTCACACTAAGCTCGGAGGAATCTATAGTAATCTGATACTGGTACTTCTTCCCGCTTTCAAATGTCTGGTTGAAAGTGTAGGGCGCTATTGTCCCGTCGCTGAGAGAGAAGACAAGCTCCTTTCCTGTCAAGTCCTGTGGCACAAGGATAAGCTCGTTGTAGGTAGGGGAAGAGAAATCAGTGCTGGTTTCGCACGAAATGAGCATTGACCCGGTTGTGCTGCCATTAGCAAGCATTGCGGCACGGGTCGTTTGTGTTGCCATGCCTGTCTCGCTTGCCTTTGCGGGGGTAAAGGTTACATCCGTCACTACATCATTCAGCGTGACCTTAGTTATGGAGACATCCGCCGCCATATTATTAACAATGGCAAGCTCCAATTTCGAAAGCATGTGGTAGAATGTGAGGGAAACCGCATCGGTAGTCTGTGCAACGCCTTGCTTTGCAGCATAAAGGAGGTCGCTGCTGGTGTAGGAAGACGCATCTGAATCCATCCCGCTTTGGTCGGCAATGACAGTGTGTGTCAATGAAGAAGGGAATGTTGTTTCGCCTTCCGTTATCGTTTCCGAAAAGTTCCCGTGGATGGCATAGAGGTCGATGTTGTCGCCGCTGTCAGGGAAGTACTGCGTCGAACCTGCAAGGGAAGTTCCGGAAGCGGTCAGTTCCCATGCGTTGATATGAGCCGATGCATCGGTAGATTCATCAACCCACACATAAACCGTTTCGCCGTTGGCAATTTGTGTGTTTTGCGTAGGCGTACCATCCGGGTCATACGAGCGTGTTTGCGCTTCAATGGTGTTTGATACTCTCAGTTCCACCGCGCCGGAGTCGGATGCTGCCCCGGAAATCTCTTCGTCGTTGTTGCAGGATGCCAGCGCAACGGCTGCCAAGCCTGCCAATAGTAAATAGTAGT
>CAYZTO010000220.1:0-1774 GCA_964481365.1 uncultured Parabacteroides sp.
CGTCTCGGCTTTTTTGCGTAAGTTTGCGACTGTTTTTATACGGGAACCAATAAATAAATTCAATAAAACAGGACGAATTATGGCATCACCAACATTCAAGTACCAGCCGATGTTCGAGCATGGAGAAGACACGACTGAGTATTATTTGCTTACAAAAGATTATGTTTCAGTATCGGAGTTCGAGGGCAAACCTATCCTGAAGGTGGAGAAGGAAGGACTGATCGCTATGGCAAATGCAGCGTTCAGGGATGTGTCCTTCATGCTTCGCCGCTCGCACAACGAACAAGTGGCAAAGATTCTCAACGACCCCGAGGCAAGCGATAACGACAAGTACGTTGCTTTGACCTTCCTCCGCAATGCTGAAGTAGCCAGCAAGGGCGTGCTCCCATTCTGCCAAGACACCGGAACTGCCATTATCCACGGGGAAAAGGGACAGCAGGTATGGACAGGATACTGTGACGAAGAGGCATTGTCCCTCGGCGTATTCAAAACATACACAGAAGAGAACCTCCGCTATTCGCAAAACGCCCCCTTGTCCATGTACGAGGAAGTGAACACCAAGTGCAACCTCCCGGCGCAAATAGACATCGAAGCAACAGAAGGGATGGAATACAATTTCCTCTGTGTGACCAAGGGAGGAGGCTCTGCCAACAAGACTTACCTCTATCAGGAAACGAAAGCAATCCTCAACCCGGGCACTCTCGTTCCTTTCCTTGTTGAAAAGATGAAGACTCTGGGCACAGCGGCTTGTCCGCCCTACCACATAGCTTTTGTCATAGGCGGCACATCTGCCGAGAAGAACCTTCTGACCGTCAAGCTCGCTTCCACGCACTATTACGACAATCTCCCTACTTCCGGCAACGAAGGCGGACGTGCTTTCCGCGACATCGAACTCGAGAAGAAGGTCTTGGAAGAAGCGCACAATATCGGACTGGGCGCACAATTCGGCGGAAAATACTACGCACATGATGTCCGCATCATCCGCCTGCCGCGCCACGGTGCCTCTTGTCCTGTGGGACTGGGAGTATCATGCTCCGCCGACCGCAACATCAAGTGTAAGATAAACAAGGATGGTATCTGGATTGAAAAGTTGGATGAAAATCCGGGTGAGTTGATTCCGGAGGAACTCCGCAACGCCGGCGAAGGCAATGCCGTGAAGATAAACCTGAACCGCCCGATGAAAGAAATCCTTGCGGAACTCGACAAATACCCGGTTGCCACCCGTCTGTCGCTCAATGGAACTATAATTGTGGGCAGGGACATCGCCCATGCAAAACTGAAGGAACGTCTTGACCGTGGAGAGGACCTTCCCCAATACATCAAAGACCATCCCATTTATTATGCAGGCCCGGCAAAGACCCCGAAAGGAATGGCTTGCGGCTCTATGGGCCCGACAACGGCTGGCCGCATGGACCCATACGTTGATTTGTTCCAAAGCCACGGCGGTAGCATGGTTATGCTCGCCAAAGGAAACCGCAGCCAGCAGGTTACCGATGCCTGCAAGAAACATGGGGGATTCTACCTCGGCTCGATTGGAGGCCCGGCAGCTATTTTGGCACAAAACAATATCAAGAGCATAGAGTGCCTCGAATATCCGGAGCTGGGAATGGAGGCTATCTGGAAAATAGAAGTGGAAGACTTCCCTGCATTCATCCTTGTGGATAACAAAGGGAACGATTTCTTCAAGCAAATAAAGTCCCGTTGCGATAATTGCAAATTGAAGTAGATAACATGAAACCGTGGGGGTTGTATCGTGGCTCATGATGCAGCCCCT
>CAYZTO010000221.1:0-1704 GCA_964481365.1 uncultured Parabacteroides sp.
ATAAGATGGCAGTAAAAATTCGTTTAAAGAGAATGGGACAGAAAAAACATCCTGTATACCGCATAGTAGTGGCGGATTCGCGTTCGCCCAGAGACGGGAGGTTCATCGAGGAGATCGGGACGTACGACCCGAATCATGAACCGAGCGTATTTGGCGTGAACGAGGAGGCGGCCAAGAAATGGCTGGCGAACGGCGCACAGCCGACGGAAACGGTCGGAAAGCTGTTGAAGCTCGCCGGAATCGAAAAATGATTGGAGAACCGATGAAAGAACTGGTAGAAGTAATTGCGAAGTATCTGGTAGAAAACCCGGATGAAGTGGTAGTTACCGAGAATAAGAGCGGCGAAGACCTCGTGATAGAGCTTAAGGTCGCGCCTTCCGACATGGGTAAGGTAATAGGAAAGCAGGGCCGCATCGCCAAGGCGATCCGTTCGGTAGTTAAGGCCGCTTCATCAAAATACGAATACAAGGTGAGCGTCGATATCGTCCAATAGCGTTTTTGTACGATAGGAAATGAAATTTCCTATCGTACAAATAGGTGTGCGCCATGGCGCACACCCGCGGCCGACCCGTTCGGCTACTTAGGTTTACGGAAGTATAGGAAATGGAACAGTTTCTAAGAGTAGGAGTAATAACCACCACGCACGGCCTCAAAGGGGAGGTCAAGGTCTACCCTACCACCGACTCTCCCGAGCGGTTTCTCGATTTAGATGAAGTGGTACTGCGGGCTAAGGGGCTTGAACGCGTTTTGCATGTAAAACACGTTCGTTTTTCTAAGAATCTGGTTATCGTCAAGTTCGCCGAATTTGACAAAATAGAAGACGTTGAAGGCTTAAGGCAAGCCGAGCTTTACGTCTCCAGAGAAAACGCCGTACCCTTGGAAGAAGGAGAGTACTATATCGGCGATTTGATCGGGATGAGGGTCTTTACGGACGAGGGTGAGGAGCTCGGTATCCTGAACGATGTCATCAAGACCGGAGCGAACGACGTTTATTCCGTGGAGTCAAAAAAACATGGAAATATTTTGATTCCGGTAATAGAACAATGTATAATGGGCGTGGATATTGAAACCGGGGTGATGAGGGTCCATCTGCTTCCGGGGCTGATTGATTAGGAGGAATTTATAATGGCAATTTGTAACAATTGCGGGGCGCAGCTTATGGACGGCGAGGCTTATTGCGGTCATTGCGGGGCGAAAGTTGACCAATACTGGAATCCACAGGATTTCCAAGGCGGGCATCCGTACGGCGCAGGGCCTTATTATCCTCAGCCGGCGCCGGTCAGCGGGATGGCCATTGCTTCATTGGTTCTCGGAATAGCTACTTGGGTTGTCGGTTGGTTCACATTGGGGATTCCCGGGATTCTCGGAATAATTTTCGGGCTGTTAGGGATAGTTCAATGCAAAAACGGACAAAGAACAGGACGGGGATTGGCAATAGCAGGGTTCATCCTTTCGGTAATTATGGTTGCGCTTCTTATCGGGATTTTTGTTTTCGCTTTTTCCCTCATAGGAGATGCATTTGAGGTAATATATGAGATGCCCTCAGTGGGATATTTTTATTGATCTATGATCATCAATATATTGACTCTTTTCCCCGATATAATCGAGCATGCCGCGAATGCCAGCATCTTGGGAAGAGCCATAGCTAACGGGCGAATCAAACTGAATATCGTAAACATAAGGGATTTTTCAACGAACAGACAT
>CAYZTO010000222.1:0-1688 GCA_964481365.1 uncultured Parabacteroides sp.
GGGTAGTTGCACCTTAAACCCATCCTCTTCTCAACCTCAGACGGTTGTGGCAGAATCTCAAAATCCACGCATTATCAATATTATCAACTTTGTCCGACAGACGGATTATCGGGTGAAGAACTCGGATTCGTTATTGTATCAGGCGGTAACAGAGCAGTTGAAGTTGGTGAATAAATATAACCTCCCGGCTACTTTTTTGTTGCAGTATGATGCATTGATTAAGCCGGAGTATCAACATTTGTTGAAGTATTGGCTAAATAAGAATTCGGAAATAGGCGGTTGGTTTGAGATTACCCAACCACAAGTTGAGGCAGCTGGTTTGAAGTGGCGAGGTGAGCATTCATGGGTTTCGCATGCGAATATTGCTTTTAGTACAGGTTACACAACTGAAGAGCGCGAAAAGTTGGTGGATGTCTACATGGAGAAATTCAAGGAAATCTTTGGGGCTTATCCGAAATCGATGGGTTCGTGGTATATCGATGCCCATACATTGAATTATATGTATGAGAAATATGGCATCCTTGCTTCTTGCAATTGCAAGGACCAGATTGGGACAGATGGCTATACGCTTTGGGGTGGTTATTGGAATCAGGCGTATTATCCCAGCAAACTGAATGGGTATATGCCGGCTCAGACAGAAGAAGGGCAGATTCCAGTACCGGTATTTCGCATGTTAGGCAGCGACCCGATTTATCAATATGACGATGGCTTAGGCAATGAGCGGCAGGGCGTAATCTCCTTAGAACCAGTTTATGCAAATGCCGGAATGAATCGGGAATGGGTGGATTATTTCTTTAATTCGATAGTCGAGCAACCTTGCCTTGCTTTTAATTATGCACAAGCCGGACAAGAGAACTCTTTCACGTGGCAAGCCATGCAAAAAGGTTTGGAAATGCAAATACCGCTTATCGACTCCCTGCGTCGGATTAATAAGGTACGGGTGGAAACCTTGGGCGAATCAGGCGCATGGTTCCGGCAGAACTTTCCGACCACACCGCCTACGGCCGTGACCACCCTGCAAGATGTTCGGGGTGAGGGAAATAAGAGTGTTTGGTTTAATAGCCGATATTACCGCGCCAATCTGCTTTGGAAAAATAAGGCGTTCAGCTTCCGAGATATCCATCTCTTCGATGAACGCTTCAAGTCAGACTATGTAGACAAGGCGGGCGAAGGCAGCCAATTCTTTTTCTACACCTTGCCTTTAGTGGATGGATATATATGGAGTACGCCGGACGACCGCGCCGGATTGCACATCGTCCGGCATTTGCCCACAGGAGAAAAGAAGCTTGTTCAACTGAATGCACCGAAGGTTTCGGAACCAGATATGCAGACATTGGTTATTACGTGCGAAGATACAGATAATCATCAATTTAAGATAACTTTCACGGAAAAAGGGTTCGAAGTGGCGTGTATGACACCGGATAAAGATTTCGCTTGGAGTCTGGATTTGCACACGGCTCCTAATGCCAAGTTGCCTTTTAAGGAGGTGTCTGGAAGCAGTATCAAGGCACAATTCAAAGGCTTTGATTATGTGATTGATTGTATGAACGGAACGATCGGGCAAACGAATGATTGCGCGTTTAGCCTACGTCCTGAAAGTAATAAGGTCGCAATAAATTGTACAAATGGCAGGCTGCACGAATTGTAGAGACCTGACGAAGAAATCGACTAACAGTTGTCAGCCTTAT
>CAYZTO010000223.1:0-1670 GCA_964481365.1 uncultured Parabacteroides sp.
CAATGCCAAGATTACCACCAAGGATGCCTTCTGGGAGGTGGAGAATGTGACCATCTACGATTCAGAGCTTAACGGCGAATACCTTGGCTGGCATTCCAAAAACCTCCGTCTGGTCAACTGCCACATCACCGGTGAACAACCGCTCTGCTATGCCCATGACCTGGTGCTGGAAAACTGTACGTTTGGACCTGACTGCGACCGGGCCTTTGAGTACAGCACATTGAATGCCGATATTCGTGGTGCCATAACCAATATTAAGAATCCGATGTCGGGACGTATTGTAGCAGACGAGTATGGTTCGATAACCATTGATGAGAACATCAAGGCTCCCGCTGATTGTGAGATCCGGCTTAGAGATGAACACACCTGTTTCACGGATTAATACAGACGGATGACGAAATACGATTTCGATAGAATTATTCCCCGACGGGGAACTAACTCTTATAAATGGGACAGTGTCCCAGCGGATAAAGAAGTGCTTCCTCTTTGGGTAGCTGACATGGATTTCCGTACGGCTCCTGCCATCATTGATGCATTGGCCAAACGGGTGACACACGGCATATTCGGCTATGCGTATGTGCCTGATGAATACTATACGGCAGTAACCCACTGGTTTGAAAGGCGTCATAACTGGTCTATCAGGAAAGAATGGATGATTTATACCTCCGGCGTTGTCCCAGCCATTTCTGCCGTCATCAAGGCTTTGACAGAACCCGGGGATGGCGTGGTCGTGCAGACTCCCGTGTATAATTGTTTCTTTTCATCCATACGGAACAACGGTTGCCGCATTGTTGCTAATCCCTTGAGATACGTTGACAACACCTATTATATCGATTTTGAAGATTTGGAGCGAAAGACCGCCGATCCGGATGTGAAGCTCCTGTTGCTCTGTAACCCACATAATCCGGCGGGTCGTGTATGGACTTCCGAAGAATTATGTCGTATCGGAGAAATCTGCATGAGAAACAGTGTGACGGTCATTGCTGATGAGATTCATTGTGAACTGGTCTTTCCGGGACAAACTTATATCCCCTTTGCCTCGATCAGCGAGAAGCATCTGCGCAACTCCATAACCTGCATATCGCCGAGCAAATCTTTCAATCTTGCAGGATTGCAGATTGCAAATATTATTTCTTGTGATGAGACGGTGCGAAGGAGAATAGACCGGGCTGTCAATATCAACGAGGTATGCGATGTCAATCCCTTCGGTATCGAGGCAACCATTGCTGCCTACAACGAAGGCGAGGAGTGGCTCATACAGCTGCTGGACTATCTGAAAGCGAACTATGATTTCCTATGTGGATTCTTCCGTACTCATATGCCACAAATTTCTGTTACCCGTTTGGAAGGAACCTATCTGGTATGGACCGACTGTCATACACTTCAGTTGTCGTCCGAAGCGTTGCAGACGCGGTTGCTTGAAGAGACCGGACTGTGGCTTAACAGCGGAACAATGTATGGAGCCGAAGGAGAAGGATTTTTGCGCTGGAACATCGCCTGTCCGCGTATTGTATTGGAAGATGCGCTGGCACGTTTTCAAAGATTTGTCCAATGTTTGACTGCGGGAGGATCTTAACATGGGGAAGATTTCTCGAACAAAGCAGAAACTTGCGATTGCTCTGGCCTATTTCCTGATCTATGTGGTATGGGGGTCTACCTATTACTTCATT
>CAYZTO010000224.1:0-1618 GCA_964481365.1 uncultured Parabacteroides sp.
ACAGGTTTTCCCGGAGCGTGAGGTTGTCGGGATTAACTGCTTGCTGCTGATTAAACAGCATGGTTTGTTGCACTGCGTGACGATGCAATATCCGGAGGGATTTGTTGATTAAAAGCCTCAGGGGTTGAACGGTTTGCCGGGTGCGGGATAGGAACAGGATGCGTCGTCAATGACCAACACCCAGTCTTGCACTTCTCCCGGTTCGGGAGGTGTAAATTCCATTTCTCCTGAGTTTTTGAAAATGCCGATGCGTTGTGCTTTCCCGTTTCGTGGATTGTACCACCAGGCTTTCAGCTTTTCGCCTTTGATTAGCCGGGTCCGGACGGTAAAAGAACGACCAATAGGGGCATATACCATAAGGTAAGTGCTTGCTTCGTCGCGAGTTGCAACAAAGCGGTAGCATCCGGAACCGGGAATAGCCGTTGTCACGGAAGACGCAACAATGATGGAGTCGTCGGGGATGCGATTTTTCATCGGGCGCGACTCCATAAGCATACGGCCGTATGTCATTTGTTGGGAGCCCGGTTGGTTCAGGGCCTCTTTCCATGACATCAGCGGGTAGTTGGGGGCTGTCCGTTTGAATATAGGGTCAAACATTTGCCAGATGGAGTGATGGCCGTATGTATGTCCGCAAGCCCCGCTGAACAGATTCCAATAAAACGGTCTGCGAACATCTGCTGCAATGGAGTGCCCATAACGGTCTGGGCGGAACATCAACGGATGGTCTTCGTAAAGCGGTTCGCCGTCAATAACAGGTTTGGTCGGTTGGAGACGGTAATCGTCCAGCGTTCGAGAGTAGGCATCCGGATAATTCTGGTTATGTCCGTTTTGCCGCATATTGAAATCCAGCCATGCTTCGTTGTGAAACCATTCGGAAGAACCTTTCCCGCCCGATGGATGGAAGGTGATGAGTTGCCGGCCTTTGCTCCCTTTTTTGATGCCTTCGGCCATTGCGCGTATAATCTGTTTCTGATACTCGTTTTCGATGTTCCGGTCTCCTCCTAATATCCAGATAATTTGGCAATCTTGATATCGATTACCTAAAAATTCTCCAAATATTTGAGCATTCATTGGGTTGAAAAGCGGTTGATTCCCGTTTTCATAAATGTTGTCGTGCCAATAGCGTCCCCATGTGGGCAGCAAGCCTACGTACATGCCTAACCGGTTGGCTTCTTGTATGATATAATCGACATGGTCCCAATAATCATTCTCTGCTCCGGCTTTTGTGGCAGGACGTGCGGGGTCGAGTTGTTCGAGAGGTAAATGGCCGTATGCGTTAGGTACGGTGTGTCCATCCAATTCGGCTAAAGCGACTGCCTGTATGACGGTGAATCCTTTGGATGCTCTGTTCGTCAGATACAGGTCGGCTTCTTCCCGATTCAGCCGGTGGAACAGTTCCCATGCCGTATCTCCTAAATAGAAGAAAGGCGTGCCGTCTTTGTGTTGGAGGTAGCGATGATTGTCGGATATTTCAATGCGCCCGTGTGAAAAGTCCACAGGTTTTCCTTTCCACTGTGCGGTTAATGAGGATGAAGTACTGAGGCCGATACTAAACAGCCCCCATAAAAAGAGGTTTTTCATAGATGTAATTCCCTTTGGAAAATGATGAATAAATTAT
>CAYZTO010000225.1:0-1600 GCA_964481365.1 uncultured Parabacteroides sp.
TTCGATCAGATGCGGATCCTGATATGTAGCACACTTATCATTGCGGCTGCTTTTTTGGATCCGCTTTTTCTACGCAGGTGTTGATGGCTATGTTCTTTCGGCTTCTATACGGAGCGCAGATCGGCCCAGTGATCACAGGAGCGATCTAAGAAAAGGTCGGCCATGCCACGATGTTTCAGACGATGCCTATCTTTCTTTTGGTCGTATTGGCTGTGTTTGCGATATCTAAAGGCAAGATAGAACCGATCGATGCAAGACGATAGACAGATATCGCCTCAAAATGTTCTGCCAAATGATGAGAGGTAAGCCGATCCATTTGATACGGTGTATCTTGCATGATGATCTGGCCAAGACCAAAGACCAGTTGGTCGATCTGTTTGACAGAGGCTTTGGAATACAGTGATATCAGCTTATCAGATCCTGTGTTTAGATCGATACAATGATCAGCTTAAAGCGTAAGAACATCAGCTTATCTCATATCGTGATCTATAAAGGAGGGAAGAAGATGAGATTGATAGTAAGAGTTGCGGATTATGGAATGACTGACAGCATTACGGATGGAACGATAAAGTCGATCCGTGATGGCATCGTCACTGATGTTGGTCTGATGACGAATGATCATGATCACGCTAAAAGGGCAGTAGAGGAAGTCTTGAGATATCCTCATGTCTCTATTGGCCAAGATCTAAATTTAGTGTCGGGTAGACCCGCCAGTGATCCTAAAGATATCCCATCTTTAGTTGATGAGGATGGTATCTTTATCTCATCGGTCGAGCGCAAAAAGAGAGACCTTTATGATATCCCTTATGATGAGATCTATCGTGAATGCAAGGCGCAAGTCGAGAGATTCATCAAATTAGTCGGAAGAAAGCCTGCCTATATCACAGGCCACTCTTTATCGACACCGGAAGTCTTAAAGGCTATGGATGCGATGCGCAAAGAGTATGATGTCGATGAAGATATCTTTGCGAATGAAGATATAGTAACTGCCGTTCGTTGGTACTATAAACACCAGACGATCGACCCTGATGATCGCAAACCTTCATATACTCTAGATGACCAAGCAGCCACCGATGTCGAAGAGCATTTCTTGAATGAGCTGGGTTTTGATATCAAAGGCACACGATTTGGTCTCTTGCCTACCCATTGTGGTTATTGTGACGGTGAGCTCTTAGACATGTCATCATTCTCAGTGATCAGAGGGCGCGAAGTCGAGGCTCTATGCTCGCCTAAGGTCAAAAAGTGGATAGAAGATAATGATATCGAACTTATCAATTATGATGAGTACGTAGCTCAAAGAGGTGAAAGATGAGATCGATAGTCAGTGCTGCCGATCTTGCGATGACCGAAAGTATCACAGACGGTCGTATCAGGGCAATAAGAGAGGGCATCTTAGTCGATGTAGGACTGATGACTAATAACTATGGATATGCCAAAAGAGGTGTGTAAGAGTTGAAGAGATATCCTCATGTCTGCATCGGCATGGACTTTGATGTCGTAAGTGGCAGACCCGCCAGCGATCCTAAAGATATCCCATCTTTAGTAGATGAGGATGGTATCTTTATCAGCTCAAGGCTTCGTCGATCAGAAGAATACAAAG
>CAYZTO010000226.1:0-1593 GCA_964481365.1 uncultured Parabacteroides sp.
CGCTAAGAATGTTGGCTTCACTGTGATGTGTTAGAAAAAAATCTACTGCTCCTTTAGGGTAGTAATGCGGATAAATTTCAGAGATGGTAACTTCTGAAATTTTCTTGACTACGCTTAAATCTGATAGAACTGCTTGCTTTATGCACATGTGCGTGTTTCTCCTAAATCTCTGTATGGCTTTGACCTTATTATACCACAGCAACAGCTTTTGCCGCTTCAACAATCGCTTCAACAATTTTATCCAAACTATCTATCCTGCTGCGTAGCCATTTGCAAATCAAAAAAGCCCGATTCCAAACCGTTCTTGAAGCGCAAACTTTGAGGAGGCTGTAGCACTAAAATAGTGAACAGCCTCAAATTTTTTACCTTTTCCGGAATTACCGCTCAAAACACCCATTCCCAGTGAGAATACGTTTTATCCCCTATTTCCTGCATATCATACAGAAAATACATACACATGCTTCGACTCGACGTTTGCCAGCCGTCACTCCTCCAATATAAGATGTATCCAGTATCTCACAAATTGCTTTTCCTCGCGTAATTGTTAATCTGCGTTGCTTGTCAGTGTCTAATCATAATGATAATCTTATTCATATACCTGAGCAAAGGAGGGCTCCCCATATGTTTAATGAAAATCTGAAAACGCTCCGCAAGCGAAAAGGTCTCTCTCAGGAGTCGCTTGCAGCCCAGCTCCATGTTATCCGTCAGACTATCTCAAAGTGGGAAAAAGGAATTTCTGTTCCAGATGTTGAGATATTATTCAAACTCGCAGATATTCTTGAAGTTTCTGTCAGTGAGCTTCTAGGACAGAAAATTGATGGAGAAAAAAACAGTCCAGAGGTTGCGGAACAACTGTCGCAACTCGCTGAACAACTCGCCATAAAAAACCGCCATGCAAGGCATATTTTGAAAATAATTTTGGGGATTATAATAGGACTGATAATTGCTGTAACTGTATATTACGCAGCAGGCGCATTTTGGGTCGTTGTAGGAGTTGATTCTTCTTTCAGCGGGGTACTCACCCTTGGAATCATTATCTTTTTTGCTGTCATGATTGTCTTGCTTGCAATATGTGCCTATGCATTTTGGCGTATAAAGAAATAAAAAGCAAAGCATTATGTGCTTTAAGTTTCTTTATCCTGCGTCTCTTCTTTCGAATAGTCGTCCATGTGGTTGGACATCTGCCCAAGGGCATACATTAGGATAGGAACAATGATAGTCGCTGCGAGAGCTGCGAAAAGCGCCTGCGTTTTATTGGGGCTGTCCGTAAACGCGAGCGCAAGGAACCATACATTTAAAAGCACGATCAAGACAAGACCGCTAACAGCCATTATCCGTCTTGTCTTCATCATTCTTTCGTATTTATTCGTCTTTTTTTCATATCTTTAGAATGTTAAGATGTAAATGTCAGCTCTTCGGCAATTTAATTTTGTTGTAATTATTCATGTGCATATCCTCCTGTCCGTCCATGTAGAGTTCCTTTACACTTAAGATTATGCACTCCACAAGACATCTCGAATATTAATGATTTTTATAGATTTATGTATCAGCAATATTCCCTTGCCCGCCACTTCCGGCGGGCAATTTTTCCCC
>CAYZTO010000227.1:0-692 GCA_964481365.1 uncultured Parabacteroides sp.
CTATTGTCAGAACGACTCAATCCTTCCTTGTTGGCGACACGAAGAGCGGGAAGACGTCGGAGATGCCTGCCGCGCTCTGCGACGGTGAGCCTGTCATCAACGAGCGCTTCGTCTTCATCGACGACCTCGCGGTACTTGTCTGGAACACTGGCGAACTTGTTGTTGTCGAACTCGGCAAAACACAACCCCTCGCTGCAATCCCCACACAGTACGCATCCTCGTACCTCCTCTCTCTTCGTTTCGGCGCGAAGATCGGGCGCGGCGACTCGAAGATCCTTTCGTACCTCGTCGACTCGAAGACAGTGAGGATCATCGACGTCGAGACTCAGATGGTCATCGGCACTGTACAGATACAGAGCAAGATCGACTGGCTCGAACTGAACGTGTCCGGCACGATGCTCCTTTTCCGCGACTCTAAGCGCTCTCTCTATCTCTACAACCTCGTCACACGCGAATTGAACGGTCTCCTCAATCTCTGCTCCTACGCACAGTGGGTACCTGAAGCGAACGTCATTGTCGCACAGTCGAAGAAGTCGCTTTACGTGTACTACTCGCCTTCTTCTCCTGACGAGGTACGTGTTTCTGAGATCGAAGGCGACGTCGTCGACATACAGAGAAGCGGAACGAAGACGACAGTCACGATACAGAACGCGGGTGTCACAACGCAATTCCCACTCGACGGGTCGTTCATC
>CAYZTO010000227.1:702-1542 GCA_964481365.1 uncultured Parabacteroides sp.
GGTGCGCGGCGCGCTCCTTGTGGGACGAGCTCGCTCAAGCTTCGATGGACGCTCAGGACTTCAACGTCGCTGAAGTTTCGTTCGCTAAACTCGGCGACATGCCGAAATCTCGTTTCTTACACAAACTGAACAAACTGATCGACGCACACGGGATCTCGAACTGCCAGGTTCAAGCGCGCATCTCGATGATGCAGTCGAACTTCAAGCAGGCCGAGTACTGCCTCATCGAGCACGACCAGCTCGACGCCGCGATCGACATGTACAAGTCGATGCACATGTGGAACGAGCTCCTCGACCTCGCAGAAGTCAGATGCCAGAGCCGAGCACCAGCACTTCGCGACGAGTACTTCCAGCACCTCATGTCGACGGGCCAGTACCAGACTGCAGCGAGGCTCAAAGCGGCGAGAGGTCAAGTCAGCGAAGCAGTTGACCTTTGTTTACAAGGCGGAAAACCTCAACTCGCAGCTGAGATCCTTCTTCAGCACGAGGAGGCAGCGAACCCTCAGCTCTTGCAGCACGTCGCAGAAGCGCTCTCAGGGAAAAGAGAGGACATCGCTGGCCAAATCTACGAGAAGCTCGGAAACTCGAAAGCAGCTCTCGAAGCTTACAGGAAAGGACACGCTTTCTACAACGCACTCGAGCTCGCGAAGAGCGCTGAACCCGAGCTTGTTGTTCCCATACAGAAGGAGTGGGCCGACTTCCTCGCATCGACTGGTCAAAACGACGCCGCAGTCGCCCACTACGTCGATGCAGGGAATTATGCGGATGCTCTGAACTGCGCTGTCAGGGCACAGCAGTGGAACCAGGCAGCAGACATACTTAAGTCGATATCGACATCTC
>CAYZTO010000228.1:0-1539 GCA_964481365.1 uncultured Parabacteroides sp.
GGGTCTGACTCTTTGCAAAGGGGATTTCCTATCGGAATCACAGATTAAAGCTGCAATTCAGGTAGGCATAATATTGATTCTTCCGTGAATTGTCCTTGGGAGACCAGATATGGATGTTCGGACTGATTTTAATATGCTTGCCGATGTTGAATTGCACCCCTGCAATGCCAAGCTGGCCGTCTTCGTCGATATTCCAATCGGAATTGGACATCAGGTTGTCATATCGCGCGAAGATTTCGAGCCATTTGCAGGCGTACCACGAGCCGTAAACCGAGCAACCGTACAGGTCTTCCCCGTCGGCATGCTTAAAATTGAAAATCCTGTTGTATTCAGCAGCTAAAGAGAAGCTCCCGTTCTTGTATCCGGCAAAAGCCGCCACGTCTTTCGATGCCCGCTCGCCCGCTTCGGAACCTTCGTTTATTTCACCATATATCCGCATGGTGAATTCCCTCACCGGACGGCAGGTAATACCTAATCCGTACATGAGACCGTCGTTTATCTGCAGTTTTTTATATCCTTCGCCGTTCGCAATGATGAAATCTGCCGATAACATATCGGTAAATTTATAGTCGATTGACAGTCCGAGGTCGGCGCTGCTGCCGTAGCCATACTCGTCTTGGAAAGATTTCATGAGGTAACGCTTTCCCCAGAAGGATTCCTGGAGTTTGAACATCGTGGTGGATATCATGCCCGCGTTTAATGTCATCCGTTTGTAGTTCCAGCATACTTCCGCTATCTTCAAATACGCAGCCCTCTGGTTCTCTTCCTCTTTGGGGAACGAGCCTATGTCGATAATTGCACGCGCATAGAGATTTCCTGCAAGGGAATACTTGAAACCCAGGTAACAACGCCCAAGGGCGAACCCCCGGTCGTCATTTTCCGGGCCGAAACCACTGTGGAAGTCGGCAAATACCGTCATGATGGGAGTAAAATTGTCTGTCCATTTTTTCTCTTCATGCGATTCAGCCGACAGGGATTGTGAAAACAGGTTTGCCGCAACTGCAAATGCCATCAAGGAGCTTTTCATTTAATGCCGTATTAGTACGGCGCAAAATTAGGCGCATTTTCCCGAAAGGGCGTTACATTTTCGTTGCATTTCCAATTCATTTGAATGAAAAAAGAAACGAAAACGGCTGAGGCGAAAACTTTCACCTATGGATTAGTATCATTTATTCCGGTTACCAACCCGCCAAAGGTATTTTGCGTGTGGGGGCAGGAAATGCCTTATCGATGTCGCGCAGGTCTTCTTCCGTCAGGGTGATGCCAAGACTGCCGGCGTTTTCTTCAACATGTGCGACACTGCTTGCTTTTGGAATTGCGATGACATTTTGCGTACGCATCACCCATGCAAGCATGATTTGCGTTGGAGTGGCATCATGCCTGTTGGCTATCTCTGCCAATGCTTTGTGGCTGCGCAACCGCCCCTCGCCCAAAGGAGTGTATGCCATGACGGGAATACTATTTCGCTCGCTCCACGGGATTAAGTCGTATTCGATGCCCCTGTCTTTCAAGTTATAAAGCACCTGATTGGCTGCGCAA
>CAYZTO010000229.1:0-1524 GCA_964481365.1 uncultured Parabacteroides sp.
ATCGTCTGAACGCACTGCATTGACTCGAGGTCCCAGACCCTCGTCTGGCCCTCCGACGCCGATATGACGCGGTCGATCGAGTGCGCGTCGTCGTCTGTGTGTCCGAAGAAGGCAACACCGCGAATGTCAGTGTTGTGAGACATCGTCGTGTGCGTTACTTGAAACGTCTCGCGCACTTTGTTTGCGATATCAACATCAACATCGACATCGCCCTGCTGTCCGCTTTGCTGCTCGCCCTTGAGTGCGAGAACAGCAACAGAGTTGTCAGCAAGAGTCGTAATGAGAGACTTTGCGAGAAAAGTCGAGTTGCAAACACGTGAGGGGAGTGATACTGTGTGGTCTTTTTCGAACTTAGAGACGTCTGTGGCGACGCCGCCGCTCTCCCTCGCGCGCTTCGCCCGACGCTTCCGCTTCTTCTCCATCTCGTCGTTCGTCAGAACGTTGAAAATGTCTATCGTCTGGCCGTGTGTGACGAGAGCGAGTTTGCGCGCTTCAGGCGAGAAAGCGATGTCCAGCACGTGGTGCTTCGATCCGCGCGGTACTTGTTCGGCTGGTGAGAGGACAACAGGTGAACTAGGGTTCACTTCATCTGGATTTGCAATCGAAAAAGTGATGAATTCTGGTGACTTGCCAGCAGCAACGACGAGATTGTCGATAAGCGCGAGCGAGTAGAGCTCTGCGGCGGCAACTGTGACGGTCTGAATGCAGCTCTGAATGTCGAGATCCCAAACTCTGATGTGTGTGTCTTTCGATGCAGAAATCAGCCACTGTGTGCCTGGAATGAACTTCAGATCTGTGATGATATTTTGGTGGCCTGTAAGCCTGCAGATACCGATATCACCGACACAATCCCATATAACAATGTCATTATCTTGACCACCAGATGCTAATAAATTTGAATCGCTGTTGAATGCAAGACATGAAATTGGGCGCCGGTGACCTGTGAAGTGGTTGACTTCCTCACCATCCCAGTTGAAAACAGCAATTTCAGAATTCGAATATCCAATTGCGATGAATTCTTCATTTGGAGAAACAGTAAAATCATTTATTTGAATTGTTTCTGGCTGTTCGAGAAATTTGGTGGGCATTTTAAAAATTTGAAGAGTTTTCGATAAATTTGATGATAAAACCGCAAGATCTGAGCCTTGAGCGACCAAAATAATATCCCTGCTTTTAAGAGCAACAACAGATTTAGCACGGGTTGCTTTAAGACCAAGTGTTTCTTGTAGTTCATATGCTAAATAGGCGTGTTGCATTGACAAATTTTTTGGTTCTTCAAAACAATATTGCCTACCCCTAAATTTTAATTGAGGCAAAGACAAAAAAAAAAAAAAAAAAAAAAAGAAAACAGGATCTTGGATTCGCAATGAGTGATCGCTATATTCATCTAAAAAGAGTTCTCAAATCTCTACTTGATGATGTGATAAAGCTGAAAAGCTTCTGTCTCTCAAAAACAAATTCAAGGCACTATCCCAAAACTTATTCCAACCACAGCTGCATTTCGTAGATCTGTGAAAACGAAAC
>CAYZTO010000230.1:0-1506 GCA_964481365.1 uncultured Parabacteroides sp.
CCGCGGATTGTATTTTGCAGACACAATTTGGCAAGGCAAATTGCTTTTGCTTTTTTGCGCGGCCAAACAGGGAAATGTCGTTTGCAAACTTTACCTTTGTGAACCAACAAATACCAGCAATCAATATCACCGAAGTTGGAACCCGGCAGATTTTTATATGTAAGACAATGAAGAATAAAGGCTTCACACTACGGAAACGGCTGCGCAGTTTTGCCTACGCATTTAACGGGATACGCCTCCTCGTTACGGGCGAACCGAATGCCTGGATACATTGTTTCGCTGCAATTTGCGCAGTATCAATGGGTCTGTTTTTCAAGTTGAGCAGTATGGAATGGGTCGCAGTAACGGTTGCAATCGGAATGGTTCTGGCAGCTGAGGCGATAAATTCCGCAATCGAATCCCTTGCCGATGCCGTTTCGCCCGAATACAATGAATCTATCAAAAAGACTAAAGATTTGGCAGCTGGCGCAGTCCTTTTGCTGGCTATTGCCGCCCTCGTAATCGGGTTGATAATATTTGTTCCTAAAATATTGGATGCTTGTTCCTAATCCCTATCATTATCCTATCGCACAACAGTCATGAAACACTTTTTATTCACTCTTATTCTTGTTATTTGCTACATCACCCAAGCGGGTGCGCAGGAAATCCATGTTACAGGAGCACGCAAGGCAGTCAGGACTTCCGGTGACGTTTTGGCTTTTGTTACGCCTGCCGCCGGTTTGGTTGGTGTTCTTGTATTGAATGACTGGCAGGGGCTGAAGCAAGGGGTATTCGCAGGCGCAACGACTGTCGGTCTTACTTATGCGTTGAAATATATTGTCAAAAAAGACCGTCCCGACCATAGCGATAACCATTCCTTCCCGTCTATGCATACGTCCGTTTCTTTTGCAGGAGCCGCGTTTATCCAACGACGTTACGGATGGAAGTTCGGCATACCTGCCTACGCGCTTTCTTGCTATGTCGGCTGGAGCAGGGTATATGGGAAAAAGCATGATTGGTGGGATGTCGTGGGAGGAGCCGTCATCGGAGCAGGAAGTGCCTATATTTTCACACGCCCGTTCGCACGCCAACACGATTTGGCCATCAGCCCGATAGCAGGAGACAAAAGCATGGGACTATATGTCTCCATGAAGTTCTGAAACGTAATGAATAAATCATCACAAACAGTCCAACACCGCAGAAAACCCAATGCGCAAGCGATAATCCTGCATATATTTCGTGCCACCCCCTCGCAGACTGATTAAAATGTCCTAACGAAAACTAAAACTAACTTTCAAGGCTTGTTAATAAAAAAGCAATTCCTACTTTTGCACCGCGAATTTAAAAGATAAGCGAGCAACAAACATCTTGGAGAGATGGTAGAGTGGTCGATTACAGCGGTCTTGAAAACCGCCGTGCTGAGAGGCACCGGGGGTTCGAATCCCTCTCTCTCCGCTGGATTAAAAAAGAAGGCATTCAAATTGGCCTTCAGTCAAGAAGTCAAAGCACCGTATATCAGTTGATTAC